>NZ_DASRSY010000099.1:0-16230 GCF_035656215.1 Paraburkholderia sp. | reverse complement strand
CGTCGTATTGCACGACCACACGCACGCGCGTGCCGGATAGGCCGCCGAGCGGCGCCATGGCGACCAGAAAACGCATTGGCCCACCTTCCGGCTTCACCTGTATCGGGGCAAGCCCAGCGTGCGCCGCCAGCGACTCAGCGTTCGGCCAGTAGCCGTTGGTGCGGGCGAGCGGCGCGCCGCGCGCATCGAACAATGCGATATCGAGATTCTGGTGACCATGCAGATGGTCGTACCAGATTTGACGATCGGCGCGGACCGAGTCGAGTCCGGACATCGTGTGCAGACTCAGTTGCAAGGCGGTGAGCGTCGCCGTCATTTCTCGCGCCGAGGTCGAGTCGAGACGCGTCTTAAGGCCGTGATACAGCAACACGCCGTTGAATACGAGCAATAAAGAGGTCGATACCGCGAACAGGATCGAGAGCCGTGCCCTCAAGGTGCGCGGCATGAGTAGCGCGAGCGGCTTCACGAGCCATAGCGCCACCGGTGCAAGGATAGAGCGGAGCAAACGCCATCTCATCGTGGCGCGCCGCTGCGTTCTTCGAGCACGTACCCCATGCCGCGCACCGTGTGGATCAGCTTCGGTTCGTAGTTGTCGTCGACCTTTGCGCGTACGCGCCGGATTGCAGCATCGACCACGTTGGTGTCGCTGTCGAAATTCATGTCCCACACCTGCGAGGCGATGGTCGAGCGCGGCAGGATTTCACCGTGGCGGCGCATCAGCAGCCATAACAGCGCAAATTCCTTGGCAGTCAAAAGGATCGTATTGCCTTGACGTGTGGCCTTGCGGCGCGTCAGATCGAGCGCCAGATCTGAGACGTGTAGCGAGGCGGTGTCGCGCGCACGGCCGCGCCGCAAGATGGAGCGGACGCGTGCCAGTAATTCCGCAAAGTCGAAGGGTTTGATCAGGTAATCGTCGCCACCCATTTCGAGGCCACGCACCTTGTCGTCCAGGTCGTCGCGTGCGGTGAGCAGCAACACCGGCGTGGAACGTATTTGGCGCAGATTTTTCAGCACGGTCCAGCCGTCCTGTCCGGGCAGCATCACGTCGAGAATGATCAAGTCGTAGTCTTCGGTCAGCGCCAGATGCTGACCGGTTACGCCGTCTTCCACCCAATCGGCAACAAACCCCGCTTCTGTCAGACCCTTTCGGAGGTAGGTACCGGTTTTCGCTTCGTCTTCGACGATCAGAATTCGCATGGTCTTTCTCCTGGTGACGCCCGCCGCGCCGCGCGAACGGTGGGTATGCGGGAGCCGGGCGGGTAACGCCGCGCTTAGCGCCGTGTGCGGCGCTGTGCTCGAGCGAGCGGGTGCGCCCTCTGTGATGCCGCGCGCGGATTAACGTCGGTGGTATCGAGCCGTATGCATTGGCCTCCCCGATAGAGGCAGCATCGATGCGTGATGAGGTTCAGGTTGAAGCGCGTGAATCCGGCTATCGGGATTGAATTTGCCGATGCGGTTGCGCGGATACGGATGAATTCACCGTGGACTGCCAACGGTACGATCGACGAAAGGAGGATCGGCTGGAAATCTGTTTTCATATAGTAAGGCATGCATAGGAACGCTACCGAATCGGCGACTATTTTTGAGACGAATGGTCGCCGAAATCTGATAGGAACATTTTTCATGGCCTCCTGAACATATGTACTACTTATACCATGACGTGATTAAAAATTACTTTCATTGCATGAGTCGAAAGAGGTGGTTGATTGGCGAGCCTGCCTCGTGTCGGACAGGCTGTTGAACGTGTCAGTGTGCGGTTGGGTGCTTGTTGCATCCGCTGCGCGCGCGGGCTTCGCTGGAAGTGGCGGGCGCTGCTGAAGAGCGCCGCGGTTCACAGCGGTCATTTGTGCCTGTGCCACGCCGGGACGTTAGTTTTGGCGAGTTGCGCTGCATTGCGGAAAAAAGTTCGAGCGATAGCAAGCCGTGCGTGAGCGACGGACTGCTCCGATTCAGTGACGTTCCGCTTGCGGAGAAAGGCGATGAGCCGCCGTTGAACAGGTGAGTAGGCTGGCTTAGCCAGAACGCGAGCGAGCCAATCGCGATGGCCACCAGACTTGCCGCCAGAGAGAGTGTCTCGACTTTGCATGTGAAAAGCCGTGTCCTGAGATTCGACACACATGTTCGTACGGTCGAAGCTCGCATTGCCACGCATCGCATTGGTTGAACAGGTCGCATGAGATTCCGGTTCAAGGTCGAGAACGCCATCGTATGAATGCGTCGCCGACATCACGATGAAAACAACATGACAATTCCGTCATGTAGCGCTTAAGCGCACATCGCGCCGATACCAGGCGTGGATGACGGATTTGTCATGCGACGCTCACGTTTGTGCAGCAGGCCACGGCTAGCATGGAAGCTCAGTCAAACGGAGAACCGAACATGCGAAATGCAATGTGGTTGGCAGGATTCGCGCTGAGTTGCGCCTGTGTGAGTGCGGCGGTGGCCGTCGACACTATTCCGTTGCGCGAACCCACACCGGGGCCTTATGAGTTCTATAAATCGCACGAGCCGGTGTTGCAGAAGCCACAGGTGCAGGGCCTGCGCGGTCCCGCAGCACCGGGGCTTCAACAGGCTTCGCAAATGGGGCTGGCGCCGCAAGTGGCTCAGGTCCCTCAGGTGACGCAGGGAAAAACACGCGACGAGGTAAAGCGCGAACTTGCTGCCGCGCGCGCATGGGGCTGTATGGATGTGCCTGACAGCCAGTACCCGCAGCCGTGTGCGGCGCCCAGCAGCACGCGCGCGATGGCGGACGCTTTTCAGACCGAGTAGCGCGGCATGCAGGCCGTGATGCGCACGAGCCGAATCCCGGGCGGGGTTCGGCTCGTGCGCTATTCGAAAGTTGTCAATGCAGCCGGATCACCGGATGCACGCGTCTGCGCAGCCAGTGGCTAGCCGAATCCAGCGCCATGCGCGCGAAGCCTGTCAACGTCATCACGTGGCGGCGATAGATGAGCTTGTAGACGACGGTCGCCAGCCAGCCGTCGACGAACACCGGCTGCGTCAGCAAGCTGTTGCTCAGACTGCCTATAGTGCCTTCGCGGCCGAAGCCGACCAAGGTGCCGGCGTCGCGATAGACGAACTCCGGTAAGGGCTCGCCCGCTATCCTGCACTTCAGCGCACGCGCCAGAAATAGTGCCTGCTGATGCGCGACCTGAGCGCGCGGCGCCAGAAACGCGTCAGCGTTTTCAGAAGAAGGGCAGGCGGCGCAATCGCCGAGTCCAAATATATTCGCGTCGTTCGTGCATTGCAGCGTGCGGTTCACTTGCACCTGTGCATTGCGATTCACCGCGATGCCGTCCAGCGTGCGCAACACCGGCGGCCCTGCGATGCCGGCGGTCCAGATGGCGATGTCGCTGGCGAGCGGTGCGCCTTCATTGGTCAGCACGAAATCGGCGCGTACTTCGGTGACGCGCGTTGCGTTCAACACGTGGACTCCGAGACTGCCGAGCATCTTCTGCGCGCGCGCCGAAATCGTTTCGGACAAGGCGGGCAACACGCGCTCGCTGCTTTCGATCAGACGGATGCGGAAGTCGCGCACGGGATCGAGTGAGAACGGGCTGTAGCGGTTCAGGAGACGCACCGTGTCGCGCAACGCAGCGGCGAGTTCAACGCCGGTCGCGCCCGCGCCGATGATGTTGATCGACACCGGTGTGTTCGCTTGCGCGGTCCGCGCACGGCGCGCATGGTTCGCACGCAAACAGGCGTCGAGCAGCTTGCGGCGAAACGCTTCCGCATGCGCGACCGATTCGAGCGGCAACGCGTGTTCGGCCGCCCCGGGCACACCAAAATATTGCGTGACGCTGCCCATTGCCAGCACCAGCGTATCGAATGCAAGCTGCCGTGACGGCAGGATTTCGCGGCCGTCGGCGTCGTGGAGCGCATTCAGCGTGATGTGGCGGTTCGTACGATCGAGTGCGGCAAGTTCGCCCTGTTCGAATTCGAAGCCATGCCGTTGCGCCTGCACCGCGTATTGCAGTTGATGCGTGGCGGGATCGAGTTGGCCCGACGCGGCTTCATGCAGCAGGGGCTTCCAGAAATGTGTCGGCCAACGATCTACCAGCACGATCTGCGCGAGACCGGCGCGGCCGAGCGTTTCCGAGAGCCGCGTCGCGAGCCCAAGGCCGCCGACTCCGCCGCCGACGATCACGACGCGATGCGTTGCCGTCGCTGCGTGCGCCGCTTGTGCCACTTTCAACCCTTCTGCCGTGTACAGCCTGTGCTGCGTGCGTTGCGCATCAGAGGTTGTTTGTTGATCGCTTGCGGCCATGATCCATATCCTCCTGAAGTTATGCGTGCTGAGCCGGTGAAAGCGTTTTCGGGCTATACCCGGTATTCATCGGCCTCATCTGTCAGGGTCAGTATAGAATCGGCGGAAACCGCAGCACAATTTAATGTTTATACAGAACATATAGGTTTTCACTTATGTTAAAAGCCGCCACGTTCCGTCAATTGAAAACCTTGCATACGATCGCGAAGCTCGGCAGCGTGTCGCGTGCGGCCGAAGAATTGAAGCTCACGCAGCCGGCGGTGTCGCTTCAGGTGCGTCTGCTCGAAGAGGCTGCGGGCGCGCCGCTGTTGCAGCGGGTGGGTCGTGGCGTGCAATTGACCGCAGCGGGCGAAATCCTCGCGCGCTATGCGCTGGAAATCCTCGATCTATGGAACGGCGCGGCGGATGATCTCGCCGCGTTGCAAGGCGAGCAGGGCGGCACGCTGCGTATCGGCGCGATCACTACGGCTGAATATCTGATCCCGCCGTTTCTGGTGCGCTTCACCGAGTTGCGCCCGCAAGTGAAGGTGCAGCTCAAGGTCGGCAATCGTGCCGACATCATCCGCATGCTGGCCACGCACGAAATCGATCTTGCGGTAATGGGCAGCGCGCCGCGTGAATTACGCACGGTGGCCACCGCATTTGCGAAGCATCCGATGGCGTTCGTTGCCTCGCCTGCCCATGCGCTGATGAAGAAAAAGCGCCTGTCGTTGGATGATCTGCAAACGGCGAATCTGTTCGTGCGGGAACGGGGTTCGGGCACGCGCTCGACTGTCGAAAATCTGTTTCGACTCGCGGGCCACAAACTGCATATCGGTTCCGAGCTATCGAGCAACGAGGCGATCAAGCAACTGGTCGAGGCGGGTCTGGGCATCGCGTTTCTGTCGCTGCACGCGTGCTCGCTGGAATTTCAGGCCGGCTTGCTGGCGTTGTTGCCTTTGCCCGCCAATCCGATCGAGCGCGACTGGTACGTGATGCATGTGTCCGATAAACGCCTGCCGCATGTCGCCGGCCTGTTCCGCGATTTTCTGATCGAGCATGGCATGTCCGGCGCGGTGCCGATGCCGCTGCCCACCGTCGCCGCGGCGAAGCGGCGACGTCAGGCGCGATAGGCTTGCCCGCTTTGACGCGCGGATTCTCGCTATTCGCTTCGACGTTTGCGCTTTGCAAGGCTTGAGGGAAGTCCCCGTACAGCCTTTCGCTACATCCACGAAGCCTTATGGGGCGGGCATTTCAGGTTACATCGCCCGCGATCGAAGTAAAGGTTGGGCGGGCGATATTTTTGCCCGCGCCGATTGTCTTTACAGTGACGTCCAGACATCAGAGAAAAGTGGACGCCGCATCCCTGTGGCGAGCCATCGTGATTGACCTGGCCGTTACAGGAGTCGGAGACAATGAGCAGTAACAGCATTACCCAAGTCGAAACGTTCGGTTTTGAACGCATCCCGGATCGCTCGCGTTATGCGCGGCCGATCGATCTGTTCCGCTTGCTGTTCGGCGGTTGCAACACGTTTTCCACGTCGGTGCTCGGCAGTTTTCCGGTGCTGCTCGGTTTGTCGTTCAAGGCAGGCGTTTATTCGATCGTGCTCGGCGTGGTGATCGGTTCGTGCATCCTTGCGCCGATGGGCCTGTTCGGTCCGCGCAACGGCACGAGCGATCCGGTTTCTTCTGGTGCGCATTTCGGTATTCATGGCCGGATCGTCGGCTCCTTTCTTGCGGTGTTGACCGCGGTCGCGTTCTTCTCGCTGGCGGTGTGGAGTTCGGGCGACGCGCTGGTGGGCGGCGCGAATCATCTGCTCGGCCTGCCGGTCAACTGGATGACGCTGAGCTTCGCGTACGGTCTCTTTGCGGTGCTGGTGCTGACCGTCTGCGTCTACGGTTTCCGCTTCATGCTATGGGTCAACAAGATCGCCGTGTGGGCGGCGAGTCTGCTGTTCGTGGTCGGCATTGCGGCGTTCGCCGGGCCGTTCAATAGCGCGTACGCCGGCAAGGTGGCACTCGGCTCAGTGGGTTTCTGGCCGGCGTTCGTGAGTGCCGTGCTGGTTGCAATGAGCAATCCGGTGTCGTTCGCCTGCACGCTCGGCGACTGGGCCCGCTATATTCCACAGAACACGCCGAAGAAGCGCACGATTCTCGCGGTGATGCTCGCGCAACTGGCCACCTTCGTGCCGTTCTTCTTCGGTCTGGCTACCGCAACGATTATCGCCAGCAAGGCGCCGGATTTCATCGCGTCGAATAACTACGTGGGCGGTCTGTTGGCGATCTCGCCGAACTGGTTCTTTCTGCCGGTGTGCCTGATTGCGATCATCGGCGGGATGTCGACGGGAACGACTGCGCTCTACGGCACCGGGCTCGATATGTCGAGCATGTTCCCCAGGTTTCTGAACCGCGTGCGTGCCACGCTGCTGATCGGCAGCCTCGCAATTGGCTTCATTTTTCTTGGCCGCTTCGCATTCAATCTGGTTGAGAGCGTGTCGACGTTCTCCGTGCTGATCAATGTCTGCAGTTGCCCGTGGATGGTGATCATGATCATCGGCTTCGTGACGCGGCGCGGTTTCTATCTGTCGGACGATCTGCAGGTGTTCAATCGCGGCGGCCGTGGCGGTCACTACTGGTTCACGCACGGCTGGAACTGGCGCGCAATGGGCGCGTGGATTCCGAGCGCGGTGGTGGGCCTGTGCTTCGTCAATCTGCCGGATCAGTTCGTCGGTCCGCTCGGGCAGCTCGCCGGTGGTCTCGACATCAGCATGCCGGTTTCGCTGACACTTGCCTGCGCGTTGTACATCGCGTTGCTGCAGTGCTTTCCTGAAGCGGACGGCGTGTATGGGCCGCTTGGCCGTCGTTGGTTGCGGAGCGGTTCGCAACGCAATGTGATCGTGCATCCGGTGGTGCCGGCGACTAAGCTTAAAGCTGGCGGTCTGCAAATGGAGGCACAAACGAAGTCGCAACCGGTGTCGCAACAGCAGCAGCGCGCCGTACAACGCGAAGAAGCGCTGGACGCGCAGGACGCCGGTTGATTCGTGCAGGTCGAGGTCGTCGGGTCAGGTGCGGTCAGGCCGCACAGAAGCTGCACAGAAGCAACAGTCACGCAGTAAATGCAATGGTATTCAAGTTGAGTAGGCAAACAAGATGAGCGAGTCAGTAAAGCGCGCGTTTGAAGGTGTAAAGCTGTTTCCGTTCTGGCTGGACAATCCGCGCGCACCGGCTGTCGAACGGGAATTGATCGGTCCGACTTCCGCGGATCTGGTGGTGGTCGGCGGTGGCTTTACCGGCTTGTGGGCCGCGATTCAGGCGAAAGAAGCGGACCCGTCGCTCGACGTCGTGCTGGTCGAAGCGGGGAAGGTAGCCTACGGCGCGTCGGGCCGTCCGGGCGGGATCATTTCCACTTCGGTGATGCATGGTCTGCCGAACGCGACGCGGGTTTTTCCGCAAGACCTCGACGTGCTGGAAAAGCTGGGCCAGGAGAATCTCGACGGCTTCAAGGAGTCGTTGACGCGTTACGGCATTGAAGCGGATGTCGAATGGAATGGCGAGATGACGGTTGCCGTCGATCCGGGCCACCTCGATCATCTCAAGGGCGATTACGAGTTGCACGTGGCGCATGGGCACGATGTGGTGCTGCTCGACAGCAAGGGCGCCCGCGAACAACTCGATTCGCCGCTGTTCGCGGGCGCGATGTGGTCGCGCAACCGCAGCGGCACGATTCATCCGGCGAAACTCGCATGGGGCCTGAAAGCGGCCGCGCTGAAACTCGGGGTGCGTTTGCATGAACACTCGCCGATCACGCGGATGGAAGATCGCGGCGCGACGATGATCGTACACACGCAATCAGGCCGCATCGAAACGCCGCGCGTGCTGCTCGGCACCGGCACGGCGGATGTGGGCGTAACGGACATCAAGCGCCGCGTGATGCAGGTGCGCGATCACATCATCGCGACGGCGCCTTTGAGCGACGAGCAGATGGCGCGCATCGGCTGGAACAATCGCCAGGGCATCTACGATACGCGTACGCAGCTCAATTATTTTCGTCTCACCAAAGACAACCGGATCATCTTCGGCGGCCGTGTGAGCTATCACTTCGGCGGCGATCCGAATCCGGCTGCGGATCGTGACGAAAGCACTTACTACAAGCTCGCCGAAGCGTTCTATCGCACGTTCCCGCAACTGGACGACGTGCGCTTCACGCATGCATGGGGCGGTCCGATCGACTACTGCTCACGCGGTGCGGTGTTCGCGCGCCGCTATCACGGCGGCAAGAGCGTGTTCGTTGCGGGCTATACGGGCTTTGGCGTGGCGGGCAGCCGCTTCGGTGCGAAGATGGGCCTCGACATGTTGTGGAATCGCGATACGCTGATTACATCGCTGGATATTTCGCGCAAAGAGCCCTCGTACATTCCACCGGAACCGCTGCGCTGGATCGCCGCGAAGATCACCTTCAACGCATTCGACGGCGCCGACGATCGCGGCGGCTGGCGGCGTCTCTGGATCAATTCGATCAAGGCGCTGGGCTTCCCGATGTAGTGGCGGATGGCGTCGCGAGCTTGCATACGAGTTTGTTTATGCGTTTGGCGGTTTTTTATTCATTGCCGCCAGAATAAAAAAACCGCACCTTAAGGGGTACCGCACCTTACGGTGCGGGGGTGCGGTTCTTGATGAGCAACGGTGTGATGCAGTATGAATCAGCCGCAGTACACGATGCTGTACTTCTTGGTCGCCACCGGCATATGCCACGTGCCCGAGAAGCCCTTGTGCAGGATGAAGGCGTCGCCGGCGGCATAACGGTCGCTGCGGCCGTCGTCGCTGGTGATGACGACTTCGCCTTCGATCAGCACACAGACTTCGTGGATCGGCAGGTCGGCCAGCTTCAGTGTGCCCGCATCGCATTGCCACACGCCCGCGGACAGCATGTTGGTCGCATCGGAGAAGGCGTTGAGGGCGTGCGGTGCCCTGGCGCCGTCCAGAATGACGTCGGCGGGGTCGTGCAGGGCAGGGTTCAGGCCGGAAGCGCCAGGGCCTTTAGCGTCGATGCGGGTGAAAGTGATGGTGCTCATGTGTCTCTCCTGGTTAATGTGATTCGATGGTGATTCGATGACGAGGGATTCGATGACGAAATCGAAGCAGAACCGGAGTCTGAGCCAAAGCTGCGTAGCGATGAATTTCGATTTGAAGACATTCAGATTGAGCGGCGTCGATGTAAGGCATTCGATACCGCTCTCGGGCGCGATTTGCGGCCCACCGTCTGACCTAACACATTCATGTAAAGGACTAAGCCATGCAACTGCAACACGCCAGGCAGTTTTATATCGACGGCCAATGGGTCGACCCGCAAGACCCGGCCAACTCCGCCACGCTCGACGTGATCGATCCGTCCACGGGCACAGCGTTCGCGCAGATTTCACTCGGCAGCGCGGCCGATGTCGACCGCGCCGTGGCGGCTGCGAAGCGCGCCTTTCCTGCCTATAGCGAGACGACGATCGCGCAGCGAATCGATTTGCTGCAAGTGATCCTCGACGTCTACCGCAAGCGCTACGACGACATGGTGCATGCGATCAGCCGCGAGATGGGCGCGCCGCTGCAATATGCGAACGACGCGCAGGCGTGGACGGGCGTCGCGCATCTGGAGACGATGATCCGCACGCTTGACACGTTTGAATTTGAGTACGTGAAGAGCAGTGTTCTGATCCGCAAGGAAGCGGTCGGTGTGTGCGGGCTGATTACGCCGTGGAACTGGCCGGCCTTGCAGATTGCCACCAAGGTCGTGCCCGCGCTCGCGGCCGGCTGCACGATGGTGCTCAAGCCTTCGGAACTGGCGCCTCTCTCCGGCATCATCTTCGCCGAGATCCTCGACGAAGCGGGTGTGCCGGCCGGCGTGTTCAACCTCGTCAATGGCGAAGGCGCCACGGTGGGCGAGGCGATGTCGCGTCATCCGGACATCGACATGATGTCGTTCACCGGTTCGACGCGTGCGGGCGTGCAGGTCGCGAAGGCTGCGGCGGATACCGTCAAGCGTGTCCATCAGGAACTGGGCGGAAAATCGGCCAACCTGATTCTCGAAGATGCCGATCTGAAGCAGGCCGTGATGCGCGGTGCGCGTGCGTGTTTCGACAACAGCGGCCAGTCGTGCGATGCGCCCACGCGCATGTTCGTGCCGCGCGCACGCCTCCCCGAGGCATTGGCATACGCGAAGGAAGCAGCTGAAGCATTGGTCGTCGGCCCCGCGGATGCCAAGGGCATCGATCTTGGGCCTGTCATCAGCGAGCAGCAGTTCGACAAGATCCAGCGATTGATCGGCGTGGGTGTTGAAGAGGGCGCCACGCTGGTGGCCGGCGGCCCGGGCCGTCCTGAAGGATTGAAGGAGGGTTACTTCGTGCGTCCGACGGTTTTCGGCAACGTCACGCCGAACATGACGATCGCGCGTGAAGAGATTTTCGGGCCGGTGCTGTCGATCCTCGGCTACGACTCCGAAGACGAAGCGATCGCGATGGCCAACGACAGCCTCTACGGTCTCGCGGGCTATGTGCAATCCGCGTCGATCGAGCACGCGCATGCGGTGGCGAAGCGCCTGCGTACCGGCACGATCTATCTGAACTACGCGGACTACAGTCCCGATGCGCCGTTCGGTGGCTTCAAGCAATCGGGTAATGGCCGCGAGTACGGCGAGTTCGGTCTCGAGGACTTTCTGGAGATCAAGGGTGTGGTCGGCTATGCGGATTGAGGCTGCGTGACGGCCGGTTGCCGCTGCACCTCAGTGATGTAGCTCAATGATGTAATTCAGTGATGTAATTCAGTGATGCACCCAAGCCGCGCAAGCATAACGAAAGTTATGCGGGCGGTGAGGGGCATCACCGCGACGGTAGCTTTCCGATGGCCGTTCCGAACCTGCGAGGGCCTGTTGAGGGCGACTATAATCCTCTCCGGAATTCGCAATCGGATATTCAACCTGTGAAAACAACTATCGCTATTACGCTTGCCGCGCTTGTCCTGGGTGGCTGCATGTCCGCCGAAAAGCAGGAGGCAGAGGCGCGTGACTTTACCCGCTCCGAGAGCCTGCTCGATACCGCGCAGCGTAACGCCTCTGTTGCATGCGCGGATCAGATGCAGTGCGACAAGGCCTGGTCGCTCACGAAAGACTACGTGGCGGCGCATTCGTCCACATCGATCGTTCGCGCGGATGCGGCAGCGATCGAGACCGACGTTCCGAGCCGCTCGGGCAAGGCGGTCTATTCCGCCACGCGCGTGGCCAAGGGCAGCGGGGCGACGATCACGCTGTATGCGCAATGCCGTGGCATGTATGGTCAGGATCGCGCAATGGGCTCTGACTACGATGATTGCGTCAAGCAAATCGGTCCGGCGCAAAACGGCTTCGTGCCGTTTCTGAACCAGCATCTATCCAGCCAGTAACCAGTAACGGGGCAGCATTCAGGCCGCTGGGTGACGCGACATCATCCGTTCGAATGCATTGGCATCGTTCTGTACGCAAGGCGCCACCTGCACGTCCGGCAGCCTGTCGAGCAGGCTTACGGTACGGTGCCGTTGGGTTCGCGTGACGGCGGCGGCGCTGCGCCGATGTGCCTGGCATCGGTGTGTCGTAGTCGGTGTTGTTGTCAGGCGGAGTCTGCTTCATGGTCGGCATGGAGTGGGAGCGGGGCTGCGCGCCGCTGCGCACTCGAAGCATAGTGGGCATGCATGCGATTCAGCTTACAGCAGCAGTTCGATCGAATGAAACAGGCGGCGCAATTCGGGGTCTTGCGAGCGCGCGCCTTCGTCGATCACTTCACGCAAACAATCGAGAAAACACGTGGCCGCCGGACTTGTCGGCGCACCGCGGCGTGAGGTGATGCTGACGATGGTTTCATCCACGGTTTCGCGCAACGGCAGCGCCCACAGATTTTCCTTCGCAATGCTCACCTCGACGAGCGGCCACGGAAAAATACTGAGCATGTCCGTCCGCGCGAGAAGGCCGAGCACAACCGCGAGCGAATGCGCGAGATGGATCGTGTGCGGTACCTTCATGCCACGCTTGCGGAACAGATTGTCCGAAATCGACTCGCGGCTTGCCGGGTCCCAGTTCAATACCCATTCGGCGTCTTCCAGTTCGAGCAGCGTGCGGCAACCCGCTTTCGGATGATCGCGCCGCGCCACCACTGCCGAATGCGTTGAAAACAGCGGGACGTTGTGAAATTCCGATTGCGGCGAAGCAGGCGGAGGACGGCCAATCGAAAAATCGAGGCTGCCGTCGCGCAAGCGCGGTTGCACGACCGCCAGCAGACCCTCGAAGAATTCCAGTTGGACTTCCGGCATGCGCTGCCGGAAGCGCTGCACCGTCGGCGGCAGAAACGTCAGCGCGACCCAGGGCGTGACGCCAATCGACAGTTTGCCGGCCGCCGCGCCGCGCATCGCTTCAATCTCCGCTTCCGCGCGTTGCAACTGGCCGAGCACCAGCCGCGCATGCACGACCAGCGCGCGCCCGAAATCGGTGAACGCAACGCCGCTCGCGCCACGCACCAGCAACGGTGCGTGCAGATCCGCCTCCAGTTCGCGCATTGCTTTGGTCACGGCGGCCGGCGAAAGCTCAAGCGAACGGGCAGCAGCCCGGATACTGCCGGTATCCGCGATGGCCGCTAAAGTGCTGAGTTGATGCAACTTCATCTGGAAAACCCGTAGAAAGGTGGCAACCACTGGTTGCTGCCGCAACGATTCTACGCCTGCCGCTGGAAAATCGGCGTCGCTATGCTGGGTCCACGCATTCATAGACGGAGACGACATCGTGAACACCATGGCTATCCCGGCGGGCATCGCCGAACTCGAAGACGAAATGATCGCACTGCGCCATCGCATCCATGCGCAGCCGGAGCTTGCCTACGAAGAGTTCGCTACTGGTGATCTGGTCGCCGAGCGCTTGCAGGAGTGGGGCTACACGGTGCATCGCGGGCTGGGTCAAACCGGTGTTGTTGGTCAATTGAAAGTTGGCGGTGGCGCGCGCAAACTCGGCCTGCGCGCCGACATGGACGCATTGCCGATCCACGAAACGACCGGTCTGCCGTATGCGAGCACGGTGCCCGGCAAGATGCACGCATGCGGCCACGACGGCCACACGGCGATGCTGCTGGCCGCCGCCAAGCATCTGGCGCAGGAAAAGAATTTCGACGGTACGTTGAATCTGATTTTCCAACCCGCCGAAGAAGGCCAGGCCGGCGCGAAAAAGATGCTCGAAGACGGCCTGTTCGACACGTTTCCGTGCGACGCCGTTTTCGCCATGCACAACATGCCGGGCTTTCCGACGGGCAAGTTGGGTTTTTTGCCGGGCTCGTTCATGGCGTCGTCCGACACGGTGATCATCAAGGTGACCGGTCGGGGCGGTCACGGCGCAGTGCCGCATAAGGCCGTCGATCCGGTGGTGGTGTGCGCGCAGATCGTGCTGGCGTTGCAGACCATCGTCTCGCGCAATATCGCACCGCTCGATATGGCGATCATCACGGTTGGCGCGATTCACGCGGGCGAAGCCCCGAACGTAATTCCCGAGACCGCGGAGATGCGCTTGTCCGTGCGCGCGTTGAAGCCTGAGGTTCGCGACCATTTGCAGGAGCGCATCACGGCGGTTGCGTGCGGGCAGGCGGCCGTGTTCGGCGCGCGGGCTCATGTGGATTATCAGCGCCGCTATCCGGTGCTCGTCAACGATGCGGAAATGACCGGTCTTGCCCGGCAAGTGGCGCTCGACTGGCTCGGCGAAGATGGCTTGATTGCCGGCATGCAACCGCTGACCGGCAGTGAGGATTTCGCGTTCCTGCTCGAGCGTTGCCCCGGCAGCTATCTGATCATCGGCAATGGTGACGGCGAGGGCGGCTGCATGGTCCACAACCCGGGTTACGACTTCAACGACGATTGCCTCGCGACCGGCGCGGCATATTGGGTGCGGCTCGCGCAGACGTTTCTTGTCTGAGGCAGGCGGCCTCGGATCGGACTGACGTCGTGCAAGGCTCCGAAGGTCACGAAGGCCATCGGGGCCTTCAAGGCCGTGTGCGGAACAGTCAGGCCGCGCATCGCTTTCAGGCGCACCAAGCCGTAGAGCCGCGCATCAGCAGGAAGGACACCATGGAGACAAAGATGGACTATTCCGCTACACCGCAACCCGCAGGCGCCGACGCGTTGAACATGCAGAACGTGCAGACAACGCATACCGGGCGCGCGAGCCACGCCAAGGCGATTGCTGCGATCACGCTCGGCAACGGCCTCGAGTTTTTCGATTTCACGATCTACAGTTTCTTCGCGACGATCATTGGCAAGCTGTATTTCCCGGTGGAAGGGCAGCTCGCGCAACTCATGCTGGCAGTCGGCACGTTCGGCGTGGGATTCATCATGCGTCCAGTGGGCGGTATTTTCCTTGGCGGCTATGCTGACCGCGCCGGCCGCAAGGCGGCGATGAGTCTCACGCTGTGGCTGATGACGCTCGGCTCCGCGATCATCGCGTTTGCGCCGACTTACGCGGCGATTGGCGTGGCCGCGCCGCTGCTGGTGATTCTTGCACGGCTGATTCAGGGATTTGCGCTGGGCGGCGAGATCGGTGCATCGACATCGTTGCTGCTTGAATATGGCAGCGACAAGACGCGTGGATTCTACGGAAGCTGGCAGTTTGTGAGTCAGGGATTGAACACCGTTTGCGGGTCACTGCTGGGCGTTGCGCTGGCGGCGGCGCTGTCCACGGCTGCGTTGGAGAGCTGGGGCTGGCGCGTGCCGTTTGTGATCGGCATGGCGATGGGGCCGATTGGGATTTATATCCGGCGTCACCTGAATGAGACCTTGCCGGGCGTTGAAGATGGCAAGGGTGGAGCGGAGCAGGTGCCGGTTGCGCAGCCGGTGCGCAAGTTGTTTCGCGAGCATTCGCGTGTCATTACGACGGGCGTATTGACGACGATTGGGGGCACGGCGGCGAACTATATCGTGCTGTTTTATCTGTCCACCTACGCGATACGGATTCTGCATTTGCCGATGTCGTCGGCGCTGTGGGCCGCGTGGACCGCGGCGGTGGTGACGGTGATCTGTTCGCCTTTTGCAGGGGCGTTGTCCGATCGTGTCGGACGTAAGCGGGTGTTGTGGGTGTCTCGTGTCTTGCTGATTGTTGCCGTGTACCCGGCTTTCATGATCATCAATGCGTCGCCGACGGTGCCTGTTCTGTTATCTGTCGTCGCCGTGCTAGCTGTTTTTGTCGCGTTTACCGCGGTGCCCAATATCGTCATGTTGCCGGAGATGTTTCCGCGCGCGATTCGCGCTACCGGGATGTCGATTGTTTATTGTCTGGGTGTTTCTATTTTTGGTGGGTTTGCGCAGTTTTTTGCGACCTGGTTGATTCAGGTTTCTGGGAGTAATCTGGCTCCTGCCTGGTATTTGATCGGGTGTGGGCTTGTGTCGTTGTTGCCGTTGCCGTTTATGCGGGAGACTGCTGGGAAGCCTATTGATTAAAGGGGGGTTTCTTGCGGGACGCTTTGGGTGGGTGTTTGCCTGCGGCGGTTGGGATTTTCGTGGTTTGGTTGCCTGCGCGGCGCTTTAATGTCTGTGGTTTTTTGGTTTTGGCCTTTCCTTGTTTTCTTATTGGTTTATTAGCGTCGCCCCTGTGCGGGGCGGCACCTACTTCTCTTTGCCGCCGCAAAGAGAAGTAGGCAAGAGAAAGCGGCTCAAACCGCTAACTCTTAAGCGGGTCCCTCGCGCAGTGGCGGCAGTGGTGCATCTGGAATCTGTGCTCTCGCACATTCGGCGTGAGTGACAAGGCAGTCATGCTTCCGGCGGCGCTGCGCGCGCCGAAGCGGACTTCATAAAATCGCCCGCTGCGTTTTACGTCGCCGCTTTTTCCCCAGTGCCGTCGCTCGCCGTTGTACCGTCACTGCAACTGCAACTGCAACTGCAACTGCAACTGCAACTGCAACTGCAACTGCAACTGCAACTGCAACTGCAACTGCAACTGCAACTGC
>NZ_DASRSY010000098.1:0-2027 GCF_035656215.1 Paraburkholderia sp. | reverse complement strand
CGCATCGGCGCGCAACGCGAACTGAAATTCGCGCAGGAATCGTTCTGGCGCGGCGAATCGGACGAAACCTATCTGCGCGGCGTCGCTAAGGCGTTGCGCGCCCGCCATTGGCAGTTGCAGCAGGACGCCCGGCTGGATTTCGTCACCGTCGGCGATTTCGCCTACTACGACCAGATGCTCAATCTGAGCGCGCTGCTCGGCGCGTTGCCGGAGCGCTTCGGCTTCGATCCGAAAACGCTGTCGCTCGGCCAGTACTACGAGCTCGCGCGTGGCAACCATGCGCAACCTGCGATGGAAATGACCAAGTGGTTCGATACGAACTACCACTACCTCGTGCCGGAACTGGGCCCGGATACGAGCTTTAACGGCGGCGTCGAGTGGCTGTTCGACGAGATCGACGAAGCGCTAGCGCTGAACCTGCCGGTCAAGCCGGTGCTGATCGGGCCGATTACCTACCTGTGGCTGTCGAAAAGTCACGTTGCCGGCTTCGACCGCTTGTCGCTGTTGCCGAAGCTCGTGATCCGCTACAGCCGCATTCTTGAGACGCTCAAGCAACGTGGCATTGAATGGGTGCAACTCGATGAGCCAGCGCTGTGCCTCGATCTGCCGGCGGAATGGCTCGATGCGTTTTCCGCTGCGTATGACGTGCTCGGCACGTCGGGCGTCAAGGTGCTGCTGGCGACGTACTTCGAAACCGCCGCTGACCACGCGCAGCGTGTCGCCAGCCTGCCGGTTGCCGGCGTGCATATCGATCTGGTACGTGCGCCGCAACAGCTCGGTGCATGGCGTGCCGCCTTGCCCACGCACGCCGTGTTGTCGGCGGGGGTGATCGACGGCCGCAATATCTGGCGTGCGGATCTCGGCGACATCGTCGAGTCGTTGCAGGCGCTGCATGCGGAGCTTGGCGATCGTTTGTGGATTGCATCGTCATGCTCGCTGCTGCATGTGCCGGTTTCGCTCGACGCGGAGAAAAAGCTCGATGCCGATCTGAAATCCTGGCTCGCCTTCGCAACCGAAAAGCTCGACGAAGTCAGCACCATCGCCCTCGCCCTCGCCCTGCGCAATCCTGCCGCGGCTGAACCGAAGCTTGCCGCCGCGGACCGCGCACTGGAAGCGCGCCGCCACTCGAGCGCGGTCGTGAATGCGCTGGTGCAAAAACGCGTCGCCGCCGTGAGCGCTGCGATGGCCGAACGTAAAAGCCCCTTCGCCGAACGCAATCGCGTGCAGCGCGAAGCGCTCGACCTGCCACTCCTGCCTACTACCACGATCGGTTCGTTCCCGCAAACACCGGCCATCCGTCAGGCGCGCGCCGCCTACAAACGCGGTGAACTACGCGCGCTCGACTATCTGCAGCGGATGCGCGCCGAAATCGAAATCGCCGTGCGCAAACAGGAAGAACTGGGTCTCGACGTCCTTGTGCATGGCGAAGCCGAACGCAACGACATGGTCGAGTATTTCGGCGAGCAGTTGTGGGGCTATGCGTTCACGGAAAACGGCTGGGTGCAGAGTTACGGCTCGCGCTGCGTGAAACCGCCGATCATTTACGGCGACGTCTATCGCCCTGAGCCAATGACGGTCGAGACCACCCGCTACGCACAATCGCTCACGCATCGTTTGATGAAAGGCATGCTGACCGGCCCGGTGACGATGCTGCAGTGGTCCTTCGTGCGCGACGACCAACCGCGCTCAACCACCGCGCTGCAACTCGCGTTGGCGATTCGCGATGAGGTGGTGGACCTCGAAAAGGCCGGTATCCGCATCATTCAGATCGACGAACCGGCCTTTCGCGAAGGCTTGCCGTTGCATAAAGCCGATTGGGCCGCGTATCTGGAATGGGCAACACGTGTGTTCCGCATTTCGGCGGCGGGCGTCGCCGATCAGACGCAGATTCACACGCATATGTGCTATTCGGAATTCAACGATATCCTGCCGTCGATCGCCGCGATGGACGCCGACGTGATCACGATCGAAACCTCACGCTCAGCGATGGAGCTGCTCGACGGCTTCGGCGCGTTTGCTTATCCGAA
>NZ_DASRSY010000097.1:0-18186 GCF_035656215.1 Paraburkholderia sp. | reverse complement strand
AGGCAATGGGCGTGCCGAAAGCAAGAGGCGATGAAGCGGCCGCCTATCTCGCGAAGTTCGTCGAGGACATGAAAACGTCGGGCTTCGTCGCGGCGGCCCTGGCGCGTCATGGTATCGCGGGCGCGGCAGTAGCAAAAGACAATGACTAGGCAGCGGCGAGTGCGGGCGGGGATAAGCTCGCCCCCTAACGACGCCCGCTGCGGCCCCACACGTAACGCACCCAACGTTGCCACCTGCTCCGCTGCGGAGCGATAGCATTGCGCGATGCCTGCTCTTCGCGGTCGCGCTCGACGCTCTTCTGCACCTGTTCGTGAATCTGGCGCAGCGTCGAGCCGCCGGGGCCTTTCAGTTTGTCGGGATCGGAGTCGTCTGTCATGGGAATGGCCTGTTCCGGATGAGTCGACTTGATCTTGATACAGATGGGCACTCGCGGCAAGCACGCGGAAGCAGTCTGCCGACCGGCGCTTAGCCAGACAGACAGGCCATCAATCCTTCAGGACAGTGCGTAACGGACACAGAAGCACTGATGGAGCGTCAGGCATTTACATGAACCGACGTCGAATCCACAGGACTGGCACAATCTGGTGACCTTCGAGTCGCTTTGGAATCCTCATGCCAGACGCTGTCCCGCTTTCGCCACCTGCACTGAGTTCACCGCCTTCAGCCCGTATTGGCCCCCTGTTTGCGCTGTTTCCCTTCCTGCGCCCCTATGCCGGCCGCTGGGCGCTTGCTTTTCTCGCGCTGGTGACGTCGGCGGGCGCCACACTGGTCTTGCCGGTGGCATTCAAATACCTGATCGATCGTGGCTTCGCGGGGGGCGACCGGGCGCACATCGATCGTTATTTCCTCGCGCTATTTGTCGTTTCGCTGGTACTGGCCGGCGCCACGGCGCTGCGCTTCTATCTCGTGTCGTGGCTGGGCGAGCGGGTTACGGCTGACTTGCGGCGTGCGGTGTACGACCACGTCCTGGGGATGAGTCCGCAGTTCTTCGAGACCACACAGACCGGCGAGGTGCTGTCACGACTCACCGCCGACACCACGTTGATCCAGGCGGTAGTCGGCACCAGTCTGTCGCTCGGGTTGCGCAATTTCTTCCTGTTGACCGGTGGCGTGGCGATGCTGGCAGTGACGAGCCCGGTGCTGTCCGGCTACATCATCGCGACGCTGATCGTGGTGGTCGCGCCCATTGTGATCTTCGGCCGGCGCGTGCGGCGGCTCTCGCGCGCGAGCCAGGAGAAGATCGCGAACACGAGTGCGTTGGCGGGCGAGGTGCTCAATGCAATGCCGACGGTGCAGTCGTACACACAGGAGCCCTTTGAGACGCGGCGGTTTGCCGGCGCGGTGGAGGCGGCCTTTGAGACGGCGCTCACGCGCATTCGCGCGCGCGCCTGGTTGACTGCCGTGGTGATCGTGCTGGTGTTCACCGCCATCGTGTTCGTGCTGTGGCTCGGAGCGCAGGCGGTGCTGGCCGGGCGGATGACGGCGGGCCAATTGTCCCAGTTCATCCTCTATGCGGTGTTCACGGCCGGTGCCGTGGGAGCCGTTGCCGAGGTGTGGGGCGATCTGCAGCGCGCAGCCGGCGCAACGGAACGTTTGCTGCAATTGCTGGCGGCGCGCTCGCCGGTGGTGCAGGCCGAGACCACGGTCGCGCTGCCTGTGCGAGGCGAGGGCATCCGCTTCGACAACGTCAGCTTCTCGTATCCCTCGCGCCCTGGCATTGCCGCGCTTTCCGCACTCTCGCTCGACGTCCGTCCGGGCGAACATGTCGCCCTGGTCGGACCGTCCGGCGCGGGCAAGACCACGCTGTTCCAACTGCTGCTGCGCTTTTACGATCCGCAATCCGGCAGCATTCTGATCAATGGGGTGCCGACGCGTGACGTGCCGCTTGTCGAACTACGCAAGGAAATCGGGGTGGTACTGCAGGAATCGGTGATCTTTTCGGGGAGTGTGCTGGACAATATCCGCTACGGTGCACCGGAAGCCACGCTTGCGCAAGTACAACGGGCTGCCGACATGGCCGCTGCGGCCGGCTTTATCGAAGAACTGCCGCAAGGCTACGACACGTTTCTCGGCGAGCGCGGCGTGCGGCTGTCTGGTGGACAGCGCCAGCGCATTGCGATCGCTCGCGCGATCCTGAAGAATCCGCCGATCCTGCTGCTGGACGAAGCCACGAGTGCACTCGACGCCGCCAGCGAACGGCTGGTGCAAAAGGCGCTGGACAACGCCGCGCAGAACCGCACCACGCTGGTCATCGCGCACCGTCTCGCGACCGTGCAACAGGCTGACCGCATTGTCGTGCTGGAACAGGGCCGCATCGTCGCGCAGGGCCGTCATGCCGAGCTTCTTTTAAGCTCGCCACTCTATGCCCAGCTTGCAGCGCTGCAGTTCGGCGAACAGTTGGGGCAGACGGCGCAGCGGGGTGCTGTGAGCGATCCTGTTGGGTCTGCATGAAGACGCTGCCGACATGCTCAACAGGAGGATGGATGCCACGCTATACAGCTTCGTGCCATTGCGGCGCGGTCAGGTTTGCCTTTGACGCGCAGATCGACGAACTCGTGATCTGCAATTGCTCGTTATGCACGAAGCGGCATGCGGTGATGGTGAGTGTGCCGCGCGATAGCCTCCAGATTCTGGAAGGGCACGGTGCGTTGAGTTCGTATCGATGGAACACCGGGCAAGCCAGTCATCACTTTTGCTCGACTTGCGGCATTTACACTTTTCATCAGCGGCGCATCGATCCTGCCATGTACAGCGTGAACGCATTTTGCATCGACGGTCTTGACGTATCGGCGATTCCGCTGCGGAATGTGGACGGGAGAAGTCGTTAGACCCGTTGAAACCTGCTGCATCTTCTCGTTGCACGGAGAAGCCGAACGCGCGTTGGTTAGCCGCGGGCGCAGGCACTTCAAGGCCAAAGGCTTCCAGGACTCCACCTGGAGTTACCGGCGGCTTGCGTCTATCCTTATCTCACCTCTTTGGCTGCCCGCGGCGCCGACGAGGTCTTTCGCATTCTTTGATAGTGGCTACCGCCGAGCAAGGGCAAACCCAAAAGGAGAAAACCAGATGTCACGATCTATCTCGCAGCGCGCTTTCATGGTGTTCGGTGGCCTGGCCTTGGCGGCTACGCTGACCTTGGCGCAAGCCGCACCGGTCTCATTTCAGGTGCCACTGACGGGCGCTCAACAGGTTCCGCCGGTGCAGACGCCAGGCAGCGGCAGCGCAGACCTTACATACGACGCCAGCACGCGGGTCGTAACCTGGAAGGTCAGCTTCAGCGGCTTGTCGAGTCAGGGCACGATGGCGCATTTCCACGGGCCCGCCCCGGCCGGTAAAAACGCCGGCGTGAAGGTCTGGCTCTCCCAGAAAGGCACCATGGAGATGACGAGCCCGCTCAGCGGCCAGGCCACGCTATCCCCGGACGACGCCAAGATGTTCGAAGCGGGTGACATGTACATCAACGTTCACACCAAGAGCAACCCGGGCGGCGAGATTCGCGGCCAGGTGGTGCCGCCAAAGAGCAACTGACGCGATCACTGAAGCGGCACCCTGAGATCAGGTTCGCGGCACGCTCAGAGATACGCGGCGAGCAGCATCACCACGGCAGTACCGACGCCGAGCGGCAGCAGCGCCAGCAGCGCTGGCGTCTGCCGCGGCGCGTCGATGGATGGGGGCAACAGCTTGTAGCCGGTTAGCATCGGACGCAGCAGGTCGTGTCCCTTCGCTACTGCGTAGAGCGCGATCACGAGCACGTGCAGCGCTACGGCGGCGAGCAGCACGTCCCAAACAAGCCCGTGCAGCGTCGAGATCGCGTTGGCGAGCCACGCGGGCACCATTTCGCTCAACGGCCCTTCGTCGGCGATGTCGTTGTTGACGTAGAGCCCGCTCAGCGTCTCGACCAGCAGCAACGCGAGCAGGAGCAGGACCATCCAGCCGCCGGCCGCATTGTGGCCCACCTGCACATCCGGCTCGCGGCGAAACAGATGACGTAAATGACGAAGTGCAGCCGCAGGTGACGCCACGAAACTGCGAAAGCGCGCGGTCTCACTGCCAAACCAGCCCCACAGCAGCCGGGAAATAACCAGCGCGAGCAGCGTCTCGCCGACCCGGACGTGCCAGTCGATCCAGTTCAGTTTCAAGGTGACATAGGCGGCCGTGACCAGCACGACCACCAGCCAGTGAAACAGCCTCACCGGCACGTCCCAGACCAGCACCGGGCGGCGGACAGGCTGTGTCGGCCTGGTGAGAGGTTCGTGAGCATCCATGTGTCGCGCCTCGGTCCGCAAGCGGCTGGAAGAGATTCAGGCCCGGAATGAACACCACGCCGGGGAAGGCTGCGCGGTGACGCACTGGCCCATGATATCCCGTACGCGAAGCCCCGCAATCGCAAGCGCCGGCAGCACTTCACACGGCTCTCGTCCCCACCGGCCCTTCCGAAAATCGGCTGCATTTCCACCGCCGGTCAGCCACCCGTCGGGGTAAACACCCGGCACATTTCGTTCCGACGGAAAGCAGTCAGAAGGCGTTGGTTTTTGATACTCCACGCAAGCGTTGCATCACACGATCCGTAGATATCGGGCGGGTGCTTCGCAACAGGAGACACCCCGATATGCCACCGTTCGCCCGCTTCATGGCGCTCGCCTCGACTGCCTGTGCGTGCCTGTTCTGGACGCCCGAGGTGATGGGAAACGAGCCCTTGTTGTCCGTGCTGCTGTTCAATCTGCTCGACAATGCCATTCGCTATACGCCAGCCGGCGGACATGTCGCCCTCAAGATCGATTCGACGGGCGAGCGCGTGACCCTAACCATCACGGACGAAGGACCGGGTATCGGCGCCGAGCTTCGTGAGCGTGTTTTCGAGCCGTTCTTTCGTGCCTCCAGCGAAGAGGGGAGTGGGCTTGGGTTGTCGATCGTGCGCGAAATTGCACGCGCGCATCGGGCTGAGGTTGCGTTGGGTGAGGGAACGGCCGGACGAGGGTGAGTGGTCTCGGTGGTTTTCCCGGCCGTTCGAGCGTGAGACCGGGCTAACCGTAAGGGAAAAGCCCGTTGTCACTTCACACCGTGCCTGGCCTGCCAGCGTTGCATGAACGCGATCTCGTCGTGTTGTGCCTTGATGATGTTTCGGGCCAACCGTTTCAACTCGGGATCTTTACCGTATTTCAGTTCCACCTGCGCCATTTCGACCGCACCTTGATGATGCGGAATCATGTGGGCCACGAAGTCCTTGTCGGCATCGCCCGTGTAGGCCGGTGCGTCCATGGCCTGCATCATTTTCTCGTCGGCGTCCTTGAATGCCTGTGTCGATGCGCTCGACCCGCTGTCCGCCGAAGCGGACATGTCCATGCCGGGCATCGACGCACCCTGCTGGGCATGGACGGGCGCCGCGGCGACAGCAAACGCAACGCCGCTGAAAAGGCACAAGGCACGGAATGCGCGAAGATTTTTCATGTTGGGTTTTCCGTGGGGACAAAAGTTATGTCGGGCGACCATGATGCCGCAAACAGGTCGCAAGACTGAATCGACAGAGCTGGCCTGATGCGATCGGTTTAGCGCTTGAGCGAAGGATGAAAACCCGCCGCCTCGATTGCCTCGATGATGCGTGCCGGCGGCAACGTCGACGTGACCGTCACGATTTTAACGGGGACCTCGACCTCGAGCGTCGCCGCGGGGTCGAGGCCGGTCACTGCACGAGTAATGGCATTGGCGCAGCCGCCGCATGACATATCCGGGATTTCGAGTTCCATTTCTTGCCTCCAGTGAGAAATCAGAACTCAAGCCTGGGCCTTCCCATAGTGGGAAGGTCAAGCATATATGTCTATGTTCATGCTGTCGCCAACTCTCGCCGTATGGAAGCAAAAAGCTGCTTCAGACTGATGCGGTCCCGGCCTTACAGTCTTCTTAAACAGCGTGCCAGACTCCGTACCCATGTCTTATTGGCGCAAACTTTTCCTCGTCGTGCTGCTCGCGCTGAGCCTTCCTCCCTTTGTTCGTGTCGCGTCATTTCTGACTGGCGGCATCGAACGACCTCCCCGAATCGCTCTCGTCTAGCTCCCTCGCAGCGTGATGCTGCGATGTTCAATTTCGCCTTGATGGCCAAAACCGTTTCGGACGAACTGCTGCTTCGCTATAACGGCCAGGCTCCAGGGCCGACCATCGAGGCGGTCGAAGGCGACAAGATTCGTATCTTCGTAACCAACAAACTGCCGGAGCACACCACGGTTCACTGGCACGGCATGCTTCTGCCGTGCGGCATGGATGGCGTGGGCGGTCTCACGCAGCCGCACATTCCGCCGGGCAAGACGTTCGTCTACGAGTTCCAGCTGGAGAAGCACGGCACCTTCATGTATCACCCGCACGCCGACGAGATGGTGCAAATGGCAATGGGAATGATGGGCACGTTCATCGTTCATCCGAAAGATCCGGACGTCATGCGGGTGGATCGTGACTTCGTGTTCATCATGTCCGCGTACGACATCGATCCGGGCAGTTTCACGCCGCGCGTGAACGAGATGACCGACTTCAACATGTGGACGTGGAATGCGCGCGTCTTTCCCGACTACATGGCGATGGGCAGCACAGGCGGCTCAATGGGTGGGATGGAGATGCCGCTACCCGATAACACGCTGCCGATGATTACCGGCACGGGGCCATTCGGCGCGCTGGAGATGGGTGGCATGTTCAGCGTCGTGAAAGTACGGGAGGGATTGGGGCGCAACGACTACCGGGATCCGGGGTGGTTCAGGCACCCCAAGGGGACGGTGGCCTATGAGTTCACCGGCGAGATGCCGGATTGAGCAGACAGTGCGGCTCACTTATCCAGGGAAAACCTTACCGGTCGTTTGTACGCTAGCTCACTAAGACGAGCCAGACTTACTTGGCTCGACTTTTTGAAATGCCTATGCTGGGACCTGCATACCTTCGCAGCAAACAGGTGGGTGCCATTTCAAAGAATACCTAATTAATTAGGAGGCAGGTATGTTGAGAAAGGTGGTCGACCGGGCGAAACGATTCCGGCGCAGCGAGGGATTCAAGCACTCTGTGGCCACGCCGCGCCGGATTTCACTTCATGCTACCCAGCGTCTGAACAGGGGCATTTTTTCCATCGAGATTCAGGAGAACTCCGGGTTTTTCTCCGTGTTGCAGATGGTCCTGTTTATTCTGATGTATTGCGACGAGAAATGCCTCACCCCGTGTATTAGTGCGCGCGGTGGGTTGTATGGCGACGCCGAAGGAAAACTGGACTGGTTCTCGGCTTTCTTCGAGTCTGTGCACATCGCCTCGGGAGCTGTTGTCACCCATAAGGTGAGAACGTCGACCGTTCGCGACCTGGTCCAGTTGGGCTTTCGTCAGCGTTATGAGGCCCGGCTTCAACTCAGGAGCGCAAGTGAACTATTCTTTGCGCACTATCGGCCGGCCACGCATATCTACGAAGAAGTCGACTCGATCTGCCAGACGCTCGGGATCGACACGTCGACCCTCGGCGCGCATTTCAGAGGCACCGATAAAACGCTGGAAGCCGTCCCGGTTTCATGGGGAAGCTTTTGCCGACAGGTGGAATCGACGCTCGCGGAAAACCCGCAGTTCACCAATATTTTCATCTCGAGCGACGAACAGGCGTTTATTGACTTCTTTATCGTCTGGCCATTCAGCAAACCGGTCAGGGTAGCACCGGCAAAACACCTTGCACGTGGCAGCACGCCCGTTCACTTCAGCGGCTATCCGGGACTCGACATCGGCCGCGAAGCGCTGGTTTCCAGCTTGCTGCTGGCCAATTGCGGGTTCCTCGTCAAGACGCCGTCCTATCTGTCTGCGTGGTCGAAAATATTCACTCCCTCTCTTCCGATCAAGCTCGTATCGCCGCCGCGCCCGGACGCATTCTGGTTTCCCGATAGCCAGCTCTGGCTCGAACAGGCCGCGCACGATAAAGCGGCTCAAGCGGCATAAGCTGTTGTCAGCGCCGGCCGTTCTAGAACGGCAGCGCGAACGCCTGAAAGTCTCCCAGCAAGCACATACCGCTACGCTAGCCCGCCGGTCCCGCCGGTCTTTCGCACCAGGCCCATCGTTTTTACGAAACTCCGCGAAGTATTAACACTGCGTTTACGCGGATTTTCCTAAATTTCACGGTGCAGGAGTCCGTTGTGGGAGACCAGGCCATGGATCTGCTTTACCTCATCGCAATCATCGCATTCAGCGGCCTCGTCGCGGCCTTCGTGATGGGTTGCGACAAGCTTCGCCGCGCGCGGGGGGTCTCGAATGAACTTCAATAACCTGTTGCCGTGATTCCGTATCTGACGCCGTATAGCCTGAACACGGTCGAAATCGATCCGAAGGGGATCCCGCTCGACGTCGAGTTCAAGTCGACCAGCCAGCAGGTGGCACCGCGTGCCAACTCGGTGGTGATGATCCACTTCGGCACGGTAACCGGCAGGGCGGCGATGATCTCGGCTCGCTTGCCGAACGGCGCACAGTTGCCATTCGGTGCGACCGTGTATGACACGAAGGGGCAGAGCGTCGGCGCATCGGCGAGCGCGACCCGCATCCCGTTGACCGCGCAGTACATCTCCATTGGCACGGTAGGGCCGGGTACGGTGAAGGGACTTGCCACTTTCACAATGAGCTATCAGTGAAATTTGAAGTCCCGGCGTATTGACTGCGCCGGCGCAGAGACCTTCTAGCCGCGCATATTCAGGTCCGCAAAACTGATGGTTTTCGCCGCGCAAGCGTGCGTAAAGGCCGTGTCGTAGCTCGAGAAAAAGACCGTGCGGGTTTCGGCGAGCGTGATGAACAGATCGACCAGAACGCCGCGCGCCCAGGCGTCGAGCCCGCCGACCGGTTCATCCGCGATCACGACTTTCGTCTCGCCGAGTACGGCGCCCGTCAGGAAGATTTTCTTGCGTGTTCCAAACGACATCTGCTCGAAGCGCTTGTCGAGATGCGATTCGAGTCCGAAGCGAGTGGCAAGGTCGAGCGTGTTGCTGCCGACCGTTGTCTTTCTCTCCGACGCCACGCGCGCCAGGTACTCACGACCGGTCTGGTCGGGATACGCCATGCAGTCTTCGGGCACATACGTGAGCACGGATTGCGCCTCGTGCGGCGCGGTGCGCAACGAATGGCCACCGAGCCACACCTCGCCAGCGTCGGGCTCGATCGTGCCGGCGAGAATGCCAAGCAACGTCGACTTGCCGCTGCCGGATTCATCGTTGAGCGCCACGCATCCTGCGGCGGTGTCGTAATGCAGCCCCTGAAAGACGATGCGTTCGCTATAGCGCTTGCTGAGGTTCTCGAATCGAAGCATGGGATGAGGAGAGTGTCAGTCGAAGAATGTGCCGCGCGCGCCGATGCAGATTACGTTCAGCACGATGCACGATGCACGACGGCGAGGATTTTTCGGGAAGTTGGCGGTGCGCAAGTGTAGCAGCGCGGTCAGATGCTTTCACCGCGTCTGACAATTACGCCACCCGCCTGTTACGCGCGCGAAGCGACGATCTGCGTACTCAGTGTAAAGTTGCGTGGTTTTGCGCCGTTAAAGAAAAGAGCTTTACCGCCATTCTGCCAATCTCCTGAATACCTCGACGCCCCCCGTCGACCGCAATCCATGCAAACTGCTGCCCGCGAAGCGGCCCAACCATCCCGCGCCGAACTCAGGCATATCGTCATTGCAATTGTTATCGGTAACGGCTTCGTCGCGTACGACTTCACCGTCTACAGCTTTTCCGCAGTCATCATCGGTAACCTGTTCTTTCCATCGAGCAATCCCGCGTCGTCGCTGCTGCTCTCGCTCGCCACCTTCGGCGCGGGCTTCGTGATGCGTCCGCTCGGCGCGATCATGATCGGTCATATCGCGGACAGCCGTGGCCGCAAAGCCGGTCTCACGGTTTCACTGACGCTAATGACCCTTGGCACATGGCTGATTGCCTGCCTGCCGGGTTATGCGTCGATCGGCCCCATCGCGCCGGTGTTGATGGTGCTCGCGCGTTTGATGCAGGGGCTCGCGGCAGGGGGGGAGATCGGACCGGCATCGGCTTCGCTGATGGAGTCGGTCGCCTACCGGCACCGTTGTTTCATGGTGAGCTGGCGCGGCGCGAGCCAGGGAGCGGCTGCCTTCGCCGCCGCGTTGGTCGGGGCGAGCACCACGGCGCTGCTGCCGCCCGCCGCCATGCATGACTGGGGATGGCGCGTACCGTTCGTGCTGGGTGGGCTGATCGGACCGGTCGGCTGGTACCTGCGTCGCCGGATGCCGGTGGCCGCGCCCTCGCAGCGTTCGCGGCTTAGCCCGAGGCGTATGTTCGCGGAGTACCCGCGCCCCCTCGTCTGCGGCCTTCTGATGATGGCGGCGCCTTCGGTGGGCATCTACCTCACCGTTTTCTATATGCCGGCCTATCTGGTTCGTATGCTGCATCGGCCGGCGGCAATCAGCCTCCTGACGGCCTGCCTGTCCGGCCTCGTGATCCTCGTGGTGACGCCGCTCGTGGCGCGCGCGGCCGACCGCTGCATGAGCCGCAAGACGTTGCAGTACGCGGCACTCCTGGCCTCGCTGGCGCTTACATGGCCGGCATTCTGGGCGTTGACCCACGGCGTGGGTGACGTCGCCGCGCTCGTCATCATCACGGCGTACGTGGCGCTTGCGGTCAACAACGCCGGCCCGAGTTCCGTGCTGATGATGGAAGCTTTTCCGGCGCATCGGCGCGCGGCCGGACTTTCGGTGATTTACAGCTTCGGCGTTGTCCTGTTCGGCGGATTTTCGCCGTTCCTCGTGACGTGGCTGATCAACCGGACGGGCGATCCAATGATTCCTGCGTGGTATCTGATGGCCGCGACCCTGCTTACGCTTGTTGCGCTGAGAGCATTTCCCGAGGCAAAGGTGCCGGATGCGTGCGTTGCCAGTGCTTCGCAGCCGTCGGCGTAAGCTCCCACGCGCTGCGGTGCTGCAGGTCCAATGCGCGCAACCGCATATCCTGGGGACTCATGTCGAAGGCGCGGCGAAATGCGCGGGTGAAATCGGATGCGCTTTGGAAACCGAGTCCGTAAGCGATTTCCGTTACCTGCAGATGCGGGAAACGGACTAGTTCGTCCGCCGCTTCCCGTAACCGGCGATTGCGGATGTAAGCGCCGAGGCCGCCTTCATGTTCGAACCAGCGATAGATCGTGGCGCGTTTCAGTTGTAGCGCCTGAACCACACTGGTCGGCGTGAGATCGCTCTGGTGCAGGTTAGTTTCGACGTAGCGCCGAACCTGTCCCATCACGGCAGCCTGCGTCGCCGACCGGCTCGCGCCTGTCAGACGTGCTTCCTTGCGGAAGGCAGCGAGCAGCAGTTGAGCGCCGGCATGCAATGCATCCGCCGCGGCGACCGGGTCGAGCGTGGAGATTTCCCGGGCGACGGCCGCCAGGTGGTCCAGCACGAGTCCGGTCAGCGGCGAACCCTGCTGCACAATCCGACCGTGAATCGCCGCGCCGTCGCGCAGTTCCTCGTCCACGATCGCGGACGGGACAAACAGGCTCAGAAGCCGGCATTCGGGCCGTTCGGCCCGAAACGGCTGGTTCAGATCGAATGCGACGATGCCCTGCACCGAGTCCGGCGAGCTGCGTTTCTTGCGCATGCCTGTCACATGGCCGATTTCGCCTTCCACGAACAGTTGAAACACGTAATCGCGCCGCGAGTCTGTGGAAACACGCGCGACCGATCGTTCCAGCAGCATCGATTCCGTGCTGCAGTCCGTAAACACCATTCCGCCGACTGCATATAGATCGATCTCACCGCGAAATCCCCCGGCGATCTGCTCTTTCGACGGCGGCACGTCGACCACATGCCCCACGCGCTGGCGCCAGGCCAGAAATTGTTCCTCGGCGGGGAGCGCGTGCGTGCTGAAGCGGCTCGTAGAAATGGCGGAGCGCGAGTCAGCTGCGGCGGCAGCGGCCAGGTGTGGCGGCAATGTGCGCTGGTTCATGGATCGGTTGCTGCGAACTGGGGGACGCGATGCTGGTGAGGTAGCGATGGTAACCAAATATTTAACACGCTGCCGTGCGGAATTGAGACGTATGGTAAAGCCTAGCAAAAAACCTGCGGTATTGTCGGATGATTAGATGCAGCTCGCTTTCGTCGACGGCGCAATAAATCTGTTTAAAACAAGCCCCGTTTTTGGAATCGCTACTGCACGTAAAAAGAGCGCCGATCGGCATTCGCGGCGCAATGGGTGCGAGGCCCAGGCTTTGCCCGGCGACCAATTTACGGGGTATCAAAAGATGAACGGCACGAATAAGCCTTCGCCCGCCTTGCGCGGGCGGCGTTCGGCCAATCTGGTAGACAGCCAGTTGGAGCATCTTGAGAGCATGGTTCAGTACGTGACGCGTGGGGACGCGGTGAGCGTGCTAGTCACGCTCGACCATGAGTACTGGGAAAAACGCGTTCGCACGCTGGAAGAAACTCACGAGTTGATTGCCAGCCAACGCAAACGGGTTATCAAGCTTCTCGACCAGCTCGGGAGCGAAGCGCAGATGAAGCTGAGGCGGCGTACGGCCGCCTGAGTCTGAATCTGTTGAAGGGAAGGGTTGCAAGGATCGGGGGTAGTTGCGGGAGAGCAGACCGGTGTCTTAAAGCACTGGCAATAGAAAAAGAAGGACCTGAGAGTGCGGCGAGATGCGGACGGGCCCATTAGAGGCTCGCCGCTCAGTTGCAAAAAAGGTGGGCGTCTTGCCCATCGGACGTTCGGGGGTGTTGCTGTATGCGCCTCCAGACTTGGCCGAGCGACCGGCCGAGGGTGGCACACAAGTGCCGTCCTCGCCGGGCGCTTGCTCGGCTGATCCCCAGTATCACTCCTTACACCGGCTCATAGCCGCCAGCCTGCCTGGATGGGCTTTTCCAATACTCCTCGATTTACTGCAATTTCGATCGCTTTTTAATAGGGCGTGGTTGATCGCAGATATTCAGAATACGCGGCGAATATAGGGCTGGTAAACTGTGCGCCGGAGCGGCGGGTCGTCGTTTTTGAGGCGACGATCGCTCCCCCAATTCGACGACATGAATCGCCGGATACACGGTAGAAATGGGCCTTTTCCGCAAATTGGAACGGCGATTACCCGGCATACTGGCCGGTGTTCGGGTTGCTAAAAGGGACGCATGGTTTGGTGTCCTTCTTTCCGCGCATGCGCGGTGTCGCGTCAGCCGATTCCCCCTCGCCAACCGCTACCACCTGATTTTGACCAGTATCAGGGCCCCGTTGGCCCGTTTTTGGAAGTGACTCATGAAGCCGGGAAAGAACTCGCTTGGGAAAAGACGCGCACGCAAGATCGCCATTGGGCTCGGCGCTGCACTAATCGCGGCATTACTCGCATTCAGTGTTTGGCATTACCAGCAACGCGGCGCGCAGGCCGCCCCGGCGCTTACCGGCATCGCGAACCAGATGCGTCACGACACCTCGGCGTGGGCGCGCGAAGAGAAAGACGCGTCGCAAATGTTGCGTGACATTCACGACACCAACGTGGCCGCGATCGGCGTGAGTCCCAACGCGATTCTCGTGTCGAAGCGCGACGGCGCGAAGTACTTCGTCACTGACCATAACGCGATGTTCTCGCATGCGCTGCTGCTCGGCGAATCCAAAGCTGACCAGACTGCGCCCTACGAGCTCGTTTGGCTGCCCGATGCCGACATCCGGACCGGCGCGGCGCGCTGGGCTCCGGTGTTCGGCCAGGTGCGTGACGCGATCAGCGTGCTGTTGCCGCTGTTGCTGATTGGCGGCATGGTGTGGTTCATGCGCCGCGAGATGAGAGGCGGCGCGTCGCTTCTCAGCAAGGCGCCCACGCTACGGTTCGACGACGTGATCGGCGCGGGTGAGGCGAAGGCGGCGCTCGCGGATATCCGTGGCTATCTGTCCGATCCGAAGCAGTTCACGTCGATGGGCGTGCGCGCACCGTGCGGCATTCTGATGGTCGGGGGCCCAGGCGTCGGCAAGACGCGGCTTGCACAGGCACTCGCCGGCGAATGCGGTGCGAACTTCATTTCGATCACGGGCAGCTACTTCAGTGCGAAGTACTACGGCGTCGGCATCCAGAAGGTCAAACACCTGTTCGAACTCGCGCGCAAGAATGCGCCCACGGTCATCTTTATCGACGAGGCCGACGGTCTCGCCAAGCGTACGGATACCGGCGGCGGTCCCGTCGAGGCTGAGAGCAACCGGATCATCAATCAGTTGCTGGCGGAAATGGATGGCTTCGCTTCGAACGAAGGCGTCATCATCGTCGCGGCGACCAACCATCCTGACAGTCTGGACGAGGCTTTACGCCGGCCGGGCCGGTTCGATCGCACTGTACAGGTCCGTTTGCCTGATCGCGAAGATCGCGCCAAAATTTTCCGCTTCTACGCGGAAAACCTGAAATCGAAAGCCGCCGACATCGACTACGATCAACTCGCTCGCCTGACCACGGGCCTTTCTCCCGCAACGGTCGCGATGGTCGTGAATCAGGCGGGGCTGGTCGCGCGCAAAGCCGGCGAGACGGAGATCGCCTCGAAGCATTTCATGGAAGCGATCAAGATTGCGCGTATCGGCGACGTGAGCGGCGCCGAACGGGCACTGAGCGAGGACGAACGCACGCGTATCGCAGTGCACGAAGCGGGGCACGGACTCGTCGCCGCGCTGCTCGGCACCGGCGTGCTCGAAGAGGTCACGATCCTGCCGCGTGGCGGCGCATTGGGTGTCGCGCTCATCACGAAGGCGCAGGACAAGCACCTGTACCGCGAAACTGAAATCCGCAACGAAATTCAGGTCTTGCTCGGCGGACGCAACGCCGAAATTCTCACGTTCTCCGAAGCGTCGAGTGGCGCTGCGTCGGATCTGCAGGAAGCGTCACGCATCAGTCTCGACATGGTGTCGAAGTTCGGCTTCAACCGCGACGGCGATCTGTTCAGCCTCGCGGCACTGCCGTCCCAGTATGCCGGCCTGCAAATGAAGAGCGCCATCGAGCACGCCAACGTGTTACTCAAGGAATTGAACGAGTTGTGCTATGGGCTCCTGCACGCCTATGAGCCTGTGTTGCGCGCTATTGCCGACGAACTGCTCGAACGGGAGACCGTTCCGGGCGAAATCGTTTACCGGTTAATCAAGGAGCACAAGAGCGGGCTGAAGATTGTCCACGAGCCGGCTGCCGCTTGAGCCGTTTTGCGCTGGAGGAGCGCAAAGAAACGTGTTCCATGGTTTGGATTGACCGGCACGCGCAGCCTGAGCGCTTATAAAACCCCGGATTTCCAAACCATTTGCGCAGCGGCTGCCAGAACGAACACCAGAACCAGAACGCGAAACGCCCCCGGCGGCAATCTGTCTCTTAGCGGCCGTACCAATAGCATTCCCGCGATCACCGGCACACTTGCACAGGCCGAAATGGCCAGATCGCTCCAACTGGCATGCGCGCCACCACTAAACGCGGCGACCAGCGTAATAATCGAAACCACCAGAATAATCGCGATCTGCTTCGTAAAGACTTTCCCCGTGGCGCCCGTGGCGATCAAATACATCGCCAGCAAAGGCCCCGGCACCGAAGCGATGCTCTCCATCACCGCCGCACCGAATCCTAGGACGAAACCCGCGGGCTTCGCCCATGCCGGTGACAACGTAAACCGCGGCGAAAGCAACAGGAGCAGCGCCGCAACGATCAGCAATACGCCCGCGGCAGCCTGCGCGCGATGCGGCGTCAGCGAGATCAATACGCTCACGCCGACGATGTTGCCGATCACCGTACCGATCAATGGCGCGGCAATGCGCCGAACCGTCGGTAGCATGTCGCCGCCTTCCAGTGCCTGCGGAATATTGCCGAGAATGATCGGCATGGACAGCAATAGAACAGCTTCCTTGATCGGCATGAACTGGCTGAGAATCGGCATCGCAACCAGCGGTACACCGATACTCACCACGCCCTTGACCATCCCGCCCAGCAATAGCGCTGCAATGATGCCGAGCAGCGCGTAAAGGCTGAGCGTCTGCAGGCTCGCGCCAAGCACGCCGTTGGCGAAACTGAAATGAAGCATCGTTGAAGTCCGCGAGCCAACCGCGCGGACCAGATAGAGGGACCGGAATTCGCGCGGGCAGTGGCTTGTTTTTATCGTTCGGCCTGTTCAGTGCCCGCGTGTCGCGCAAGGTTCGAAGCAGCCGGCTAAGTGAGGCCGCATGATACCGCGCTCTTACTCAAGTCGCCTGCAAGCGGAACGTAAGGGGCGGTTCCTTCAAATGGCATCTGAAGTGGCGTCTTCATTTCTCATTGCACGCCCGTTGCGATCGGTAGATGTGGACGGCGTTTGCGTGGAAGTTGACGTCGCGGTGGCCACTGGTGCGCGCCGCGTTTTCAGGCGAAGAATCGGCGCTTCGATCAGCCGCCAGGACAGCATGGCCATCGTCAGCGAAATCAGGAACGAGGCGACAATTCCGGCGACGTGCGCCCACAGCGGCACGGTACCGCCGAAGAGCGCCGTGGCGTGGCGATTGCGGGTCAGGTCCGGAATCAGATTGTGATAGAGATAAAAGCCGTAGCTGATGCGCCCGAAGCTCACCAGCCAGCCGGTTTCGAGCAGGCCGATCACTGCCGCGTTACGGCAGCATGCAATCGAGCACACTAGCGCCGCGATGCAGACGCCATACAAGGCGCTGACCATCGTGAAGGCAAGCGCACTGCCCAACTGACTCCACCTTGGCTCGGTCGTACAAAACCCCACAAGGCAAACACTCAAAACGAACAGCGTCGTGCCATGTCCGAGCACGACTCGCAAGCGGCTCGCTTTCCCGGCGATCATCAAGCCGCCAATCCCGCCCAACGCCAGCAACCAGAAGTTGCTCAATGGATGCGTATAGATAGTGATTTCCGGCCACTGCGCCGCGCGCATTGCCAGCAGCGAAGCGAGTCCAACCGCTACGATCGCGAGGCACACCGCCCGATGCCGCCGCACGGCAACCAGCAACAATAGCGGCGCAAACACGAGATAAAACTGTTCTTCGATCGCAAGACTCCAGAGATGCGAGTAACGCCCCGGCCAGTAATGCAGCACGGAACCGATCCAGATGTTCGACAGATACGTGAAATGAAACGGCATGCCGCTAGCCAGTTCGGGACTCGCCATGCCGAACGTCATCAGCACGCACATCACAACCAGCATCAGGTAGTAAATCGGAAATATGCGCAGCGTGCGGCGAAACAGAAAACGCTTCAATTCAGCGCCGAACCGGCCGCCGTTTCTTTCGATGCGGGTGCGTTGTGCGGACAGAATACCGATGATCAAAAAGCCGCTCAGCGCGAAGAAGATCCACACGCCGAGGTGACCGATCTCGCCGATTTCGCCGAATAGTCGGTGTTGAAAAAATACCATCAGGACTGCAATGGCGCGCAATCCGTCGAAGCCGGCAATCCTGTTGTTCATGTGGGTGTCTTCCAGTGCGAAGGCGACGCGCAAGGCGCCGCCGTTCAGGGCGATAGTGGAAGGACCGGAGCGCATTGGTGACGGCAAAGTCAGCCACGGCAAATAGAAGGCGTCGCAGTGACGCTCAGCAAGCCGGGAGATCGAAGATCAGCCCGGCAGCGTGTCCGGTCCACATGAGTGGCCGCCGTCGAAAGGTGGCATCGCGCGAAACGCGGGATGCACCAACGGGCGTGCATGAATTCATCCTACGACGAAAAAAAGCGAAAAAAATCGCGCGTCACAATCAGTGATTTTTTTCAGCGACCCTTACCGATCGAGCTCACGCTCGACGCATTAAAGCCGCAAAACTTGCCGCAAGACTTTCCGCCAACGCAATGCGTGACGACTCAGTTTTACCGTACGCCGACATCTGGATTTCGGATTGCTGCCAATCCGCATGCATTTAGAGGGCGGTTGTCAGCGTACGTCGACGTGATGCACGGCAACGGTGGGAACGTTTTATTGTTATGAAGTTCCTACCGGAAACAACCTTGTACGACCGCATTTCACGGCGTATCGCATACGCACGCCATCTTACGAGAACCTGAATGGACACCCGCCGCGGACGCTCGATCGAAGTGGATTTCTTCCGCGGCGTCGTACTGATTGTCATCGTGTTGGACCACATGCCTGGCAGCACGCTGTCGCATCTTATGTTGCACGCCTATGCCTTGTGTGATTCGGCTGAAGTGTTCGTGTTCCTCGGCGGCTATGCGTCGGCGGCCGCGTATACGGCGGTGCTCGCGGGCCGCGGCGAG
>NZ_DASRSY010000096.1:0-18386 GCF_035656215.1 Paraburkholderia sp. | reverse complement strand
TGAGCAACTCGCACAGATTCAGATAGCCGCGCCGATCTTTGACCAGCAGCAGCAAACGCGAGGGCTTCTCGCGGTCGTCCGGATTGGTGATCCAGACGTCGCAGCCGGCAATGGGTTTGACCCCTTTGCCGCGGGCTTCCTTGTAGAAGCGGACGAGGCCGAACGCGTTGCCGAGGTCGGTAAGGGCGAGCGCACCTTGACCGTCTTTGGCAGCGGCCTTGACGACGTCGTCAAGACGCACGATGCCATCGGCAATCGAGAATTCGGAGTGAACGCGGAGATGAACGAAGCGGGGATCTGACATGGGCGACATTGTAACTCCACCCTTCCGGAGTTTTCAGGCCAAAACGGCGCGTTAGCCGTTAGGCTTAGGAGTGAAACGCGGCAGCACCCTACACCGCCGTTTTGCGGACATCTGACAGTTTCGGCGACAGCGCACGGCCGGCGCGCCTTGCGCGCTTGAACGGACCAGCCGGAGCGGGTTCGGCGGTATTGCACTCGCCGGAAGATGCGACCCGGTGCAAGCGCGTGCGGACACGCTCCGAGCAAGTTTGCGAGCAGTTTGCGCTGCCGCAATAGACCGGCCATTCGGCCGAGTCGGTCAAAGTGCCAGCTTGAGGGATAATACGGGTTTCGCCTATTCGACGTGGCCGCGCCGCGTGGAGTCTAAATGCGGGCGTCTCAATGCGCCCCGTTTTTCGCGCCGCCGGGCACTTCTTACCGCTGGACACACATGAGTATCGTCAATCTCGCCGCGTATCATTTCGCGACTATCGAAGACACCGCCGCATGGCGCCCGCTCGTCACCGAGCGCTGCAATACGCTCGGCTTGCGCGGCACCGTCCTGCTGGCGCCCGAAGGCATCAACCTGTTCGTCGCGGGCTCGCGCGAAGCCGCGGACGCCTTCATCGACTACATCCGTCACGACGCGCTGTTCGAGGGCAAGTTCGCGAATCTGCAATTCAAGGAAAGCCTGTCGGAAAAGCAGCCGTTCACTCGCATGCTGGTCAAGCTCAAGCGCGAAATCATCACAATGAAAAAACCGGCGATCCGGCCGGAGCTGGGCCGCGCGCCGTTTGTCGACGCCCCCACACTGAAAAGCTGGCTCGACCGCGGGCATGACGACGAAGGCCGCCCCGTCGTGATGCTGGACACGCGCAACGCGTTCGAAGTGGACGTCGGCACTTTTGACGACGCGCTCGACTACCGCATTACGAAATTCAGCGAGTTTCCGGAAGTGATCGAGCACAATCGTGCCGATCTGGAAGGCAAGACGGTGGTCTCGTTCTGCACGGGCGGGATTCGCTGCGAGAAGGCTGCGATCCACATGAAGGAAGTCGGCATCGAGAACGTGTACCAACTCGAAGGCGGCATCCTGAAGTATTTCGAGGAAGTCGGCGGCGCGCACTATCACGGCGACTGCTTCGTGTTCGACTACCGCACCGCCCTCAATCCGCAACTGGAGCCGACCGCGACCGTCCAATGCTTCGGCTGCCGCGCGGTGGTGACGCCAAAAGCGCAGCAATCGCCGATGTACGTGGCAGGCAAGACCTGCCCGGAATGCCATCCGGACAGCACGGCGGCGCACGCTGCGTGATAAGCGCAAACGCCTTCGCGCGATCGTGGCGAGGCGCGCTGGGCGAGCTCGGCACCCCGCACGCTCCCGCTGTCGCAAACGCGAAGCGCGCGGCCAGGTGCGCTGCATTTATCACAACCTCGAAGAGCGTGGCTGCCTGCGCCGCGGCGCCGCGTTTAGCGGCTGCATGGGCTTCGAACGAGGCCGAGCCATGCAAGATTGCCGCCATGCACGGCGGAGACACGCAAGACACTCCGTTTTTTCGGCACTAATCCATCCGACCCATGACCTATCGTGGACGCTTCGCGCCGTCGCCTACCGGGCCCCTGCATTTCGGCTCATTGGTGAGTGCGCTCGCGAGCTGGCTGGACGCGCGCGCGCATGGCGGCGCATGGCTGGTGCGCATCGAAGACATCGACGGGCCTCGCACCGTCCCTGGCGCAGCCGAGGAGATTCTGTCGACCCTCGAGAATTTCGGCATGCATGCAGACGAGCCGCCCGTCTGGCAGAGCGATCGTATTGCGCGCTATCAGGAAGCGCTGGAGCAATTGAAGGCTGCCGGCCTGGCTTATCCATGCGGCTGTACGCGCAAGGAGATTGCCGACTCGCTGCTGCATGCGCACGCGCGCAACACCACGCTCGCCTACCCCGGCACCTGTCGCAACGGCCTCCATGGCAAACCGGCGCGCGCATGGCGCCTGCGCGTACCCGACGGCGACGCGGCGGTGATCACATTTGAGGACCGCTGGCAGGGCGAACAGACGCAGAACCTGGCCACCGATGTCGGCGACTTCGTCCTGAGACGCGCTGACGATCAGTGGGCATACCAACTGGCGGTGGTGGTCGACGACGCGGACGCGGGAATTACGCACATCGTGCGCGGCGCGGACTTGATGGATTCAACAGCGCGGCAGATCTACCTGCAGCGTTGCCTGGACGTGCCGACACCGGATTATTTGCACGTACCGGTGGTCACGAACGATCAGGGTGAAAAGCTCAGCAAGCAAAACGGCGCAATCGCGCTTGACAATGACAACCCGCTTGAAGCGCTGAGCGCAGCCGCGCGTCATCTGGGTCTTGAACTCGATGGAACTGGGCATACGACGTTAGAGGGCTTTTATGCTGCCGCGACGGCAGCATGGGCGCAGCGCACGGGGTGTGCGAGTGTGATGGCGGCGAGGCGTAGCGGCCGCCCGGAACGGAGGCAGCGCCAGTAAACCGCTCAGAAAAGAAGCGCCAAAAACAACAAGACCAAGGCAAAAAGCCAGCAATCAGGTAGACGAAGGCAACTTCCTGGGCATCCCAAACCCACCCAGCAACGCAGCCAACGGCTGCTTGGAAGCAGACTTCTGCGGAGCAGCAGCCGACGAGGCAGCCGCCTCCTCGCCCTTCCGAACAGAAGCCGCCGACGGCTCATAAGGCTTGAGGAAGAAATCATCCACAGGCTGCGCGCGATGATGATGCGGCCGATCGAACGAACCCGAAGACGAAGCCCCCGGACGCCGGCGACCGCCCCGCTCGTCACGGCCCTCTGCACGGCCATCAACGCGCTCACGCCGCGGCGGACGCTCTTCATGGTGATGCCGCACCGGTGTATCCACGGTCAGGTGTTGCACTTCCAAAGGCCGTTTGATCAGCTTCTCGATATCGGCAAGCTGCTTACGCTCATTCGGGCTGCACAGCGACAAAGCATCGCCCGACGCGCCAGCGCGCCCGGTGCGCCCGATCCGGTGCACATAGTCTTCCGCATTGAACGGCAGATCGAAATTGATCACGGCGGGCAGCTCGGCGATATCCAGACCACGCGCAGCGACGTCAGTCGCCACCAAAGCCTCGATCTCGCCACGCTTGAACGCATCCAGAGCCTGCATCCGTTCATTCTGCGTCCGGTCACCGTGAATCGCGGTAGCAATCACGCCGTCGCGTTCCAGGCTCCGCGCCAGCCGGCTTGCGCCGATCTTGCTGTTGCAGAATACGATCACCTGCTTGAGGCCGCGCTCACGAATCAACTTAACGACGGCGCCGGTCTTGTCGCCCTCGGCAACCTCATAAACGATCTGCGTGACATTGGTAGCAGTCGAATTGCTGCGCGCGACTTCGATCGTCTGCGGGTCGCGCAGATATGTGGCGGCAAGTTTCTTGATTTCGCCCGAGAACGTGGCCGAAAACAGCAGCGTCTGACGTTCCTTCGGCAGCAGGTTCAGGATGCGCTGCAAATCCGGCAGGAAGCCCATGTCAAGCATCCGGTCGGCTTCGTCGAGCACGAGGATCTGCACCTGGCCGAGATTGGCGGTTTTCTGTTGCACGTGATCGAGCAGACGGCCCGGCGTGGCGATCAGAATTTCGACGCCGCGGCGCAGTTGCTCGGACTGCGGATTCATATCGACGCCGCCGAACACCACGGCGCTGCGCAGCGCCGTGTGCTTCGCGTACGATTGCACGTTCGCGGCCACCTGGTCGGCCAGTTCGCGGGTCGGCGTGAGGATCAGCGCGCGCACCGGATGGCGGGCGGGCGATGCGCTCGTGCTGGCCTGCGGCAGCAAGCGCTGGATGATCGGCAGCGAAAAGCTCGCGGTCTTGCCGGTGCCGGTTTGCGCGGCGCCCATCATGTCGCGGCCGGCCAGCACGACGGGAATCGCCTGCTCCTGGATCGGCGTAGGGATGGTGTAGCCCGATTCTTTGACGGCTTTCAGGATGTCGGGCGCGAGGCCGAATTGATCAAAAGTCGCAGTACTGGGCGTGACGGCTGTGTCGGACATGGTGGCTTTCGCTAAAAATGCGCTTGGCGCGGGTGCGCGCGGCAGCGGTCGGAACCGCAGAGGGCATCAGGATGAAGGCGGAGCCACGGCGTACCGCACGGGACCCGTCAGTATTACGGGAAAAATGCGGCCGGCTCCGGCCGGCGGAAACACCCGCCGGAAAGGCCGGTATTGTAGCACTTCAGCAAAAACACTCATGGCGCAACCGCCGGCTTTCTGCTTACGCAGGCGAAAGGCGGCCCGTGGCAGCTGGATGCGGACGTCGGCAACTTGCCTCCAGGCGACCGGGCGCCCCGCTGGCAGCGTAGTTCGCCTACGCGACAGTTACATGACAGCAACTGCCGACCAGCCGCCAACCAGGGGGACGGGACGCGTCACCGGGGCGCCAGAGGCCAGCCCAAATCAACCACCCGCTCGCGCCCCGTCACCACGTCTCGCGCATCACCATCAAGCGCATTTCGGTCATGTCCTCGATCGCGTAGCGCACGCCCTCGCGCCCGAGTCCGGAATCTTTCACGCCGCCATACGGCATGTTGTCGACCCGGAACGACGGCACGTCGTTGATCACCACGCCGCCCACTTCGAGCACATCCCACGCGCGGTGCGCATGGGCGAGCGAATCGGTGAACACGCCGGCTTGCAGGCCAAAGTCGCTGTCGTTGACGGTCGCCAGAGCGGCGTCGAAATCGTCGAAGCGCTCCAGAATCGCCACGGGTCCGAAGGCTTCTTTGCGATACAGATCGGTGTCGCGCTTGACACCTTCGAGCAGCGTGGCCTCGAACATCGCGCCTTCGACCTTGCCGCCCGCGACGATCTTCGCGCCCGCCTGCACCGCACTTTCCATCCAGCCGGCAAGGCGTTTGGACTCGGATTCGGAGATCATCGGCCCGACAAAGGTCTTTTCGTCCTTCGGATCGCCCATGATCAGCGACTTCGTCCTGGCGATCAGCTTCTCGCGCAGCGCGTCGTAGACCTTTGCATGCACCAGAATCCGCTGCACGCCGATGCAACTCTGCCCCGACTGATAGAACGCGCCGAACGCCAGCCGGTCGACCACGTAATCGAGCTTCTCGCCCTGATCGCCGTCGACGATCGCCGCCGCGTTGCCGCCCAGTTCCAGAATCACTTTCTTCTTGCCGGCCTTTTTCTTCAGTTCCCAGCCCACCGCGGGCGAGCCGGTGAAGGAAAGCAGCTTGAAACGCTCATCGGTGGTGAACAGATCGGCCCCGTCGCGATGCGCGGGAAGGATCGAAAATGCGCCTTTCGGCAAGTCGGTTTCGGCCAGAATTTCGCCCATGATCAAAGCGCCGACCGGCGTGCGACTGGCCGGTTTCAGCACGAACGGCACGCCCGCCGCGATCGCCGGCGCAACCTTGTGCGCGGTCAGGTTCAGCGGAAAATTGAACGGCGAGATAAACGAGCACGGACCGATCGGCACACGCTTCACATAGCCGTGATAACCCTTCGCCCGTGGCGAAATCTCCAGATTGATGATCTCGCCGTCGATACGCACCGACTCTTCAGCCGCCACCTTAAAGGTATCGATCAGACGCGTGACCTCGCCCTTCGAGTCGTTGATCGGCTTGCCGGCTTCGATACACAGCGCGAGCGCCAACTCGTCGTAACGCTCGCGAAAGCGCTTCACGCAATGTTCGAGCACGCCCTGGCGTTTGAACGGCGGAAACGCGCGCAACGCCGGCATCGCGGCGACGGCATAACCGATCGCTTTGTCGATCGCCGCCGCGTCCGCCATCGCCACGCGGGTCGCCACTTCGCCGCTGAATTTATCCGTGACTTCGAGATCGGTGTTCGCGGCCACCGCAACGTTGGCGAGGTAGTACGGGTAAGTCTTGTTCAACATGACGCGTTCTCCTTGATCCAATGCCTCATCAGCAACATGCAACCGGCAAGGGCTGTGCCCCGGCGCGCCGCCTCCACGGTTTCGCCGCCGCTCGCTATCAGCGCGACATCCACGTCTTGCCGGCGCGAATGCGGTCAGCTTCCTGCCTGGCTGTTTCTCGTTGACGCCAGCCGCCGCTCATAGTTGCGCGGAGAGCCGCTTGATTTCGCGATTCAACACGCGCTCGTTGTCCGAGTAGTCGATCGGCAGATCGATCACATGCACGCCGGGCGTCACGAAACATTCGCGCAGCAGCGGCGCGAACTCCGCCGCCGATTCAATGCGATGCCCCTTCGCGCCGTAACTCTGCGCATACGCGACGAAATCCGGGTTGCTCAGCGTCATGCCGTAGTCCGGGAAGTTCATGTTCTCCTGCTTCCAGCGGATCATGCCGAACGCGTCGTCGCGCAAAATCAGGATCACCAGATCGAGCTTCAGACGCACTGCTGTCTCTAGCTCCTGCGAATTCATCATGAAGCCACCGTCGCCGCACACCGCCATGACCTTGCGGTCCGGATGCACGATCTTGGTCGCGATCGCCGATGGCAACCCCGCGCCCATCGACGCCAACGCGTTATCGAGCAGCAGCGAATTCGGTTCGTGCGCGCGGTAGTAGCGCGCAAACCAGATCTTGTACATGCCGTTGTCCAGACACACGATGCCGTCTACCGGTGTGGTCTCGTAGACGTCGTGGACGATCCGCACCGGGTACATCGGGAAACGGTCGTCGTGCTGGCCTTTGACAAGATGCGCTTCGAAGTGCTGTTTGATCTCCTTGAAGCGCGTGAAGTCCCAATGTTCCTTCCGTTCCTTGAGACTTTCCTTGAGCTGCCACACCGCGTTGGCGATGTCGCCGACCACTTCGATCTGCGGGAAATACACCGTATCGACTTCCGCGCCAAGAAAGTTGACGTGAATCACCGTCTTCTCGCCGGCGTCGCCGCTGCGCATGAAGAACGGCGGCTTCTCGATCACGTCGTGCCCGACATTGATAATGCAATCCGCGTGGTCGATCGCGCGGTGCACGAAGTCGCCGTCGGACAAGGTAGCGTTGCCAAGCCACATCGGGTGTGATTCATCGATCACGCCCTTGCCCATCTGCGTTGTGAAAAATGGAATGCCGATCTGGTCGACGAATTCGCGCAACATCTTGGTGGTGGTCTTGCGGTTGCCGCCCGCACCGATCATCAGCAAGGGATGCTTCGCCTTCGTGATCGCCTCGACCGCGCGCGCTACGGCTTTTTCCTCGGCGACAGGACGGCGGCTGTAGCTCTTCGGAATCGGCTTGCCGTCGCCCTCTTCGTCCGCAACGTCTTCTGGCAACTCGAGGTGCACGGCGCCGGGACGCTCTTCTTCAGCCTGACGAACCGCCTCGCGCACCGCGGCCGGAATGTTGGCGATCGACACGATCTGCCGCGTGTACTTGGTGAGCGGCTCCATCATCCGCACCACGTCGACGATCTGGAAATGGCCCTGCTTGCTCGACTTGATCGGCTTTTGCCCGGTCACCATCAGCATCGGCATGCCGCCCAACTGCGCGTATGCGGCAGCGGTCACGAAGTTGGTCGCGCCCGGCCCGAGGGTGGCCAGACACACGCCGGTGCGTCCGGTGAGGCGCCCATACGTGGCGGCCATGAAACCGGCCGCCTGTTCATGACGCGTAAGAATCAGGCGAATTTTCGAGCGGCGCAGCGATTCGAGCAGATCGAGATTTTCTTCACCGGGGATGCCGAACACGTACTCGACACCTTCAGCTTCCAGCGATTTGACGAACAGGTCCGATGCTTTCATGGAGGGTCTCGCTTGATGAAACGGACGCCGGCGACTAGCCCGCCCGTTGAGGTCCGAAAACGTACGATTGAAGACGACGACAGCCACGCGAACCGTGCGCGGGCCGACATAACGGTCACAGCGGGGACAGCAGTAACAGCGGACACAGCGGATGCCATGCCGGACAGCTTACTACTCGAACGGAAAGGATGCGCGCAGGCGGGCAACGCCGCAAGGCAGAGGCAACGGTAAAGTAAGGCAGGCGGCGGGGTGTTTGAAAAAAGCCGCCGCATCATGCTCAGCGATTGATAGTGACGCAGTCGGACAGCATCGGCGGGGCGTTTTCACCGTCCGTCGCGTCGTACAGGTCGCCGCGCGGGCCTTTGGTCCACCAGGTGTAGCTGCCGGCCTGATACTTCGCACCTGAGGCCGATATCGTGTTGACGAACAGCAGTTGTTGGCCCTTTACAGGCACGAGCGCGAAGCTCTGGCCGTTCGCCGTGTTCCAGTAGGTCACTTGCAGAATCTTGCCGGTCGCGCAGGTGTATTTGTGCGTCTGGCGATTCTTGGCCTGAATCTCGGCGAGGTGCAATGGCGCGGCCCATGCATTGCCGTATAGCGCAGCGAGACCCGTAGCCGCAGTGACTGCAACAAGCCATTTCTTCATGAGATGCCTCGATCGTTGTTGCACATCAGGCACGGGCGGTGCGCCTTGCGCTGCGGTTGTGGTTGCGGCGGTGGTTGCGGCTGTTTTGTGCGTCAGGAACGCTCACGGACCCTTCGTGAGTCGGTCGTGAGTCGGTCGTGGGTCGCTTATGGATCGATCACGTTGGCGCACGCGTCGGTCGGCGCGGCGGCCACGTGCCCGACCAGCGGCACGATCTTCAAACCAGCCGAAGCGACCCGGCAAGGCGCGGCGGCGAGGCCGCACCCTGTCATCCCGGCACACAGCGCAAGCAGCACGCCAAGTGCGCCGAAACGGCCCAGCCTTCCAAGCCGCATGTTCTTGCGGGATCCCAGGGTCATACCCACCTCTACTTCAACGAACTTCAATGAGCCGGGTTTCGCGCCCGGCGAGCTTGCGAGACAAGCGACTATTTCATTGCACATCGACGCGCTGCGGGACCGCCTGGCGCGTCTCCGAAGCGCGTTACTTACTTCGTGGAAACCGGCCGCACCGTCGCCGCGGCCTGCTTCGCGCGCGAGCGGGCTTCGTCAATATTCTCGCCAGTGGCCAGCGCCACGCCCATGCGGCGCTTGACGAAGCTCTCCGGTTTGCCGAAGAGACGCAGATCCGCATTCGGCACGGCCAACGCCGCCGCGACACCTTCGAATGCGATAGCCGCTTCGTCCAGACCGCCGTAAATCACCGCCGACGCGCCCGGCGCCCGCAGCGACGTATCCACCGGCAAGCCGAGAATCGCGCGCGCATGCAGTTCGAACTCCGAGAAGCGTTGCGAGCACAGCGTGACGAGACCCGTATCGTGCGGACGCGGGCTCACTTCCGAGAACCATACGTCATCACCGCGCACGAAAAGTTCCACACCGAAGAGGCCCCTGCCGCCCAATGCCGCAGTGACCTTATGCGCCACATCGCGCGAGCGTTCGAGAGCGAGCGGGCTCATCGGCTGCGGCTGCCACGATTCGACGTAGTCGCCCGCCACCTGCACATGGCCGATCGGGTCGCAGAAATACGTGCTGACTTCGCCGCTCGCCGGATCGACGGCGCGCACCGTCAGCTGGGTGATTTCGTACTCGAAGTCGATAAAGCCTTCGACGATCACGCGGCCGTGATTCACGCGCCCACCCGCCATCGCGTATTGCCAGGCGGTTTCGACATCCGCGTCGCTCTTCAGCACCGACTGCCCCTTGCCCGATGACGACATCACCGGTTTCACCACGCATGGATAACCGACCTTGGCGATGCCCGCGCGCAGTTCGTCGAGCGAATCGGCGAACGCGTACGGCGAGGTCGGCAGGCCAAGTTCTTCAGCGGCCAGACGGCGGATGCCTTCGCGGTTCATCGTGAGTTGCGTGGCGCGCGCCGTCGGGATCACTTCGGCAAGGCCGTCGGCTTCGATCGCGGCGAGCGCGTCGGTCGCGATGGCTTCGATCTCGGGGACGATCAGATGCGGGCGTTCCTGTTCGACCAGCGCGCGCAACGCGGCGCGGTCGGTCATGTCGATCACGTGCGAGCGATGCGCGACCTGATGACCCGGCGCGTTCGGATAACGGTCGACGGCGATCACTTCGACACCCAGCCGTTGCAGCGCGATGATCACTTCCTTGCCGAGCTCGCCGGCGCCGAGCAGCATGACGCGCGTGGCGGATTCAGAAAGAGGCGTGCCGATCCGTTGGCCGATCTGCATGGGGTCTCCAGAAAAAGTCGGATGAGGGTGGGATTGGGGAGAACACGATGTTAACATGCGCACCCCGATGCGCACCCCGATACGCACCCGATGCGCCGACGTCGCGGCCCCTCGCCGCACGTTGCTCACCGGGTTCGCGTTGCTATCTGTGCGTAAGGCGCGCAGAGCGCGCTGCGGCACTAACCGCGGCGCACGCTGCGACGCACGTGTTTAAGTCCGCTCTCACGCCGTTGCGCTCGCGTGCGGCGAGCTTAGTGCGTTACCCTTACGCCTTCGCCAGTTTGAAGAGGAACGACGTCATGCTCCAAAGCTCCTCCGCGCGACGTGTTGCGCGCTTCATCCCTTATGCGCGCACGGCTATCGCCGCGTTGAGCGTCGCCGCGCTATGCAGCGCGTGCGCCATGCCGAAGCATCCCGACTCGGAAGCCGCACCGCCCGATCCGTTCAATCCGGCCGCCACCCAGTTGCTCGACAACACCAGTTGGGTGCTCAGCGGCTGGAAGCAGGCCGACGGCACGGTGCGAGCGATTCCGTCCGCGGATCAGAGCGCGCCGATTACGCTCGTGCTCTCCACCGACAAAGGCCAGCGCCACGCCAGCGGTTTTTCCGGCTGCAACCGCTACATGGGTTCGTACGCGCTGAAAGACGGCAAGCTGAGCTTCGGCACCCTGGGCGGCACGCGCATGGCGTGCATGACGCCGGGCGGACAGATCGAAGGTGCGTATCTCAACGCGCTGACGCACATCGACCGCACCGGCGTGCAGATGCGCACACCGCAGCAGATGCAGTTGGTGCTCGACAACGGCGATACGCTGACGTTCGACAGCAGCGCCAAGTGACACGTAGGCGGATCGACCCGCGAGCAGACAAGCCGTTGGACGGTTGCAGCCGACGCTGTCGGCATGGCGCGCACAGGCTGTCGTAGCAGCCGTTGTTTTTCACCGACGGCAGGCCGCTCGCCGGCCTGCTTTCCCATTTGGACGCAAGCATACTTGCGTCTGCCTTCGAAGCATCGGGCTTCCCCGGTTAAACTCGATGGATTGCGTTTTTGCGCGTCCGTCATTCGTTGATGTCTAGCATGCACACGGTAGTTTTCGGCTGGTTCGGCGGGTCAGCCGTCTGGTTCATTCCTCTTTTGTGGCGCCTCGTGAAGTCGGTGCTGCCAGGCGGCGCAGGTTTGCGCGGCCCCGGCACGATCCGCCTTTGGCTCGGCTTCGTCTGTGTGATGGTGGCGAGCTGCACCCTGGAGGCGTCGCTGATCGACGCGGCCGGCGTGAATGGCCTCGGCCATGCGCTGGCGGCGGGCTTCGGTCATCTGCTCGGCCATATCGGCACGCCGCTCGCGGCGCTCGCCCTGCTCGTGATCAGCCTGCCCTGGCTGATCGACTTCCGCTGGAGCGGCGTCGCCATGTGGGCCGATGGGGCATTCGGCCTCGGCCTGTCACGCGGCCTTGCCAAACGCGACGAGGAAGCGCGCCGCCATCGCAGCGTCGACGACGGTTTGCCGTCGCACGTTTCGCCGTCCACCAATACGATGGCGCCGAAAAGTAATGGACGTTACGCGCGCCCGACCGTCTGGCGGCCGCCGGCAGGTGGTCGTGGTGCAGTTGCGGCGGGTGGTGCGGCGGGTGTGGCGGGCGGCCCCGCTGCGGCCAGGGACGCGGCGGCGCGTGGTGCCGGGGCGAACTGGCGGCCGGGCGCAGTAAAGACGCGCAGCCAGACCACGCAGACGGAGCCGGTGCTGCGCACGTCCGCCGGGACAACGCCGCGCCAGGTGGAGCGGCAAGTGCCGATGCAGGCGCAGACGCCGACACCGACGCACCCGCTGCACGCGGACAAGCCGGCATGGATGCCGGCCGAACCGGTAGCGCCAGCCGGTTGGTTGCGTGAACCGGCAACGGCGCCGCGCGCGACCACACCTGTGGCCGGTTCGACGACGGGCTCGGGAACGACCGCGACTTCGGCTCGCGATGGTGCGTCGCCGGTTGGCCGACGCACAGCCGGCGAGCAACGTCCGGTGGGATCGTTGGCGGCTGGCTCGGGCATGGCAGGTGTGGCTGGCGTCGCGGGTGCAGTCGCCGCTTCGCGCGCGAACGCCAACGTCGCGCCGACGCAGCCAACGCGGCGCCCGACTTCCTTCAGCGCGCCGGCACCCAGCTATACCCGGCCCATGGCCACAACGCAGAAAGTCACGCCGCCGGCCAGCGTCCAGGAAACGCTTCGCAGCATCGAGGAAAACGCCGCACGCTGGACCGACATCGCCGGCGTCAGCCTCGCGCGCAGCAGCGGCGCGGAAAATACGATGGTCACGACGACTCCGTTGAGCACCGAGCCCGTCGTGCAATGGCCGATTGAGCCGCCGATCATTCAGACATCGTTGGTTGCGGCGTCGGCTGCGGCACCGGTGCCCACCCCTACGCCGTTTCAAATGTTCGCGACCCAGTTGCAGGCGAGCGGCGCGCAAACGGACTTGCCACCGTTCGTCGAAGACGAACCGACGCAATTCGCGAATCAGAACAGCAATAGCAATGCAAACGCATCAGCTGAACGCGTGCAGCCGATCGCTCAGGCTGCCGAGGCGTCTGATGCTGCCAGCATCGCCGCTCACGCAGAAGCGGCGCGTGCCGAAACTTTGCGCGCTGAGCAGGCGCAGCCGTTAGCTCAGCCTGCGGTGCCTTCGCAAATTGCAGCGACGCACATGACTACTACTGCGGATACGGCGGGCGTACCGCACGTAGTCAGCACCGACGCTCCAGGCGAGGCCGTGACGATGCATCGCGCCACGCCGCCATGGCACGTCGCAAGCGTAAGCGAAGCAGCCGTGCCAGTCGAAGCGGTAACGACGGACACCCCTGCCCTATCGGATCTATCGAACATATCCGACGACTTGAACTCGTCGAACGCATCGAACGCATCGGACGCATCGGGCGCTTCGAACGCTTCGAACACTTCGACTGTCATCGACGCAGTACAGCCACAAAACGCAGCATCGCACGCGTCGAATGTGGTTCGCTTCCCTGGCTTCACGGTTCAGGCCGCCCCCGTGGCGTCTGTCGCCGTTGTCAACGAAGCCGCCGACGCGCTGGCTTACACACCAAACACATCAAACGTACCAGGCGCACCCGGCGCAACAGCCGCACTGAGCATCCCTACCGCCCAAGCCGTACCATCCGCAGCTCACCTCGCAATCGAACCCTCGGCACCCATCGACCCTGCGGAGCCGACCGAGCCTTTGGAACCCACTGAGCCTGCAGAACCCGCCGAACCCATCGTCCAGCGGCCGCCGTTGCGCGGCCACAGCCCGGCCAATGGCTTCGAATTCCGCGCGCCCTCGGCATCGATGGTCGAATTGCCGACCCTCGACCTGCTCGCGCTCGCCGACACCGACGTCGAACCCGTCTCCGAAGAAAAACTCATCGAAACCGGTCTGCTGATCGAACAGCGTCTGCAGGAATTCAAGGTGCCGGTCACTGTGGTCGGCCATTCGGCCGGCCCGGTCATCACGCGCTTCGAAGTCGAGCCGGCGCTCGGCGTGCGCGGCAGTCAGATCGTCGGCCTGATGAAGGACTTGTCGCGCGGCCTCGGTCTCACGTCGATTCGCGTGGTCGAGACGATTCCGGGCAAAACCTGCATGGGTCTCGAGTTGCCGAATGCCAAGCGGCAAACGATCCGCCTGTCCGAAATTATCGAAGCCAGCGTCTATCAGAACTCGCATTCGCAGTTGACGCTGGCGATGGGCAAGGACATCACCGGGCATCCGGTGGTCGCCGATCTGGCGAAAGCGCCGCACATGCTGGTGGCAGGCACGACGGGTTCGGGCAAGTCGGTGGCGATCAACGCCATGATCTGTTCATTGCTCTTCAAGGCGACGCCTGAAGAAGTGCGGCTCATCATGATCGACCCGAAAATGCTGGAACTGTCGGTGTACGAAGGCATTCCGCATCTGCTCGCGCCGGTCGTCACCGATATGAAACTGGCCGCCAATGCGCTGAACTGGTGTGTCGGCGAAATGGAAAAGCGCTATCGGCTCATGTCCGCGGTCGGCGTGCGCAACCTGGCCGGCTTCAACCAGAAGATTCGCGATACGGAAGCGAAGGGCAAGAAGCTCGGCAACCCGTTCTCGCTGACGCCGGAAGCACCCGAGCCGCTCGCGCCGCTGCCGCTGATCGTGGTGGTGATCGACGAGCTGGCCGACCTGATGATGGTCGCGGGCAAGAAGATCGAAGAGCTGATCGCGCGTCTCGCGCAGAAGGCGCGCGCCGCCGGCATTCACCTGATTCTGGCAACGCAGCGTCCGTCCGTGGACGTGATCACCGGCCTCATCAAGGCGAACATTCCGACGCGCGTGGCATTCCAGGTGTCGTCGAAAATCGACTCGCGCACGATTCTCGATCAGATGGGTGCCGAATCGCTGCTCGGCCAAGGTGACATGCTGTTCCTGCCGCCGGGCACCGGTTACCCGCAGCGGGTGCACGGGGCTTTCGTCGCCGACGAGGAAGTGCATCGGATCGTCGAATATCTGAAGCAGTTCGGCGAACCGCAATACGAAGAAGGTATTCTCGACGGCCCGGCTACTGAAGGTGCGTCGCCCGACCTGTTCGGCGACACGCCGGAGGCCGAAGCCGATCCGCTTTACGACGAAGCCGTTGCCTTCGTGGTGCGCACGCGGCGCGCGTCGATCTCGTCGGTGCAGCGGCAATTGCGCATCGGATATAACCGCGCGGCGCGGCTCGTCGAGCAGATGGAAACAGCGGGATTGGTGTCGGCGATGGGCATCAATGGCAGCCGTGAAGTGCTCGCGCCGGGACCGGCGGAATAAGCACGACGAGCCAGTAGCAGGCAACAAAGCCAGCTCAAACTAAACGAGCTGAGTCCTGTGATGTACAGGACTCAGCCCTCACGCCCCTAGCCGAAAACTATCCAACTCTTGGGGTGCAGTTCAGAAGCAACCCATTTTTTATGCGGCGCGCGTATTCAGATCACGGCCGGCCAACGAATGCTTACACGCATTCGCATCACAGCGTACTCGTATTCACATCGAGCGCTGAACGCAGCCTCAACCATGTCCACATGGCGCGCACCCTGCCTCACGACGGCGACACCAGCTTGAAGTCCACCGGCGAATCGATCTCGATACGCTTCGGATTCGCTTCGAGCAATCCGCTCTGCTGATCGCGCTTGAACACATACACCGTGCCGCTGTTCTGGTTACCGACGATCAGCCAATTGCCGGTCGGGTCGATCGCGAATTCGCGCGGCGACTTGCCGAGACTCGACTGGTGCCCAATCTTCTTCAGATGACCATTGGTAGGGTCGACCGAGAAGATCACGATATCGTTCGCGTCGCCGCGATTCGACGCGTAGAGGAAGCGCCCGTCCGGCGAAAGATGGATCGCCGAGCCGCCGACAGCGCCCTTGAAGCCAGGTTCCGTCAACGAAAGCGTCTGCACCTGCGTGAGCTTGCCGTCGTCGTAGTTGAAGGTGCTGACCGTGCCGGCCAGTTCACTCGTCAGATACGCATGCTTGCCGTCCGCGCCGAACACCAGGTGACGCGGGCCCGTACCTGCTTTCTCCTGGGTGTAACGCCAGTCGGTCGGGCCCAACAGGCCACGGCTGCCGTCCGGGGTATAGCGGTACGAGTACAGCTTGTCGGCACCCAGGTCCTGCGCGAACAGATAGTGGCCGTCCGGCGAGAACACGGTGGAGTGAACGTGTGAGTTGTCCTGACGCCCCTTCACCGGACCACCGCCTTCATGATGCACCGTGAGCACCGACGCGCCCACCTGGCCATCCGCCTGCAGCGGGAACACCGCAAAGCTGCCGCCCGGATCGGCGGCCACCGAGTAGTTGGCCGTCAGCAGATATTTGCCGTCCGGCGACAGGCTCAGATAGCACGGGTCATTGCCGTCCGACGAGACCTTGTTGAGAAAGGTCAGTTGGCCGCTCGCGGCGTCGAAGCGAAACGCGCTGATACCGCCGCGCTGCGTCGCCGGACCGTTGTCGCCGGGCAATTCGTTGACGGCATAGACGAAGCGCCGGTCACGGCTCACCACCAGGTACGACGGGTTGACCGTCGGCGCGACCGATACGCGGGTCGCTTCGCCCGACTTCGTGTCGAAGCGGTAGACGTACACGCCCTCGCTCTTACCGCCGGTGTAAGTGCCGACCAGCATGTCATAGACGCCGTCGGCGGGAACCGGGCCGGAATCTTGCGCAAACGCATGCGAAGCAACAATCGAGACCATGAGCACGAAACCTTTTATTATCGAGCGAGCGGAGCGCAGAGGAGTTGGCCGCGCGCCGCGCCATGAGGTGGATTGAGCAGTAGAAGGTAAAAGAGAGCTTGAAACGGCATGCACTGCAGCCCGGTGACTACGAAGCATAGGACCTCCTGGACATCGGTTATTCGGTTGATTCGGTTGTAATGGTGTCTCTGGTCTGCCGCGCAATCGGTCGAATTGTTTTATCGAGGCAAGTATAGAAGCGTTGCGTCGGATCATGCAGCGAATCCGGCTACAGGGATTCAGTCGGACCGCGTTAGGTCGGGCGGCGTTAGGCCGGGCCGCGTCAGGCCCGGGCCCTTCATCTGCATGCGTAGCAATTGTCCCGCCTGGCGGGGTATTTTTTCAACCGCGTCTCACCCATCTCACACTACGGAGTCTTCATGAACGTCACACTCAGCCTGGGCCCGCTCGTTTCGCTGATCGCCGGTATTCTGATTCTCGTCATGCCGCGACTGTTGAACTACATCGTCGCGCTCTATCTGATCATCATCGGCATCATTGGGATCTTCGGCGTGGGGTCGTCACACTTCTAGGCGGCGGTAGTCAGCCATAGAAAAGCTGCAAGGGACACACAACCGGGTGCGGTACGGGCCCGGCGCCGTCCCGCAAGAACGCGGAAGGTCAGCCGTTCGAAAGCTGGTCCAGCCGCAAGCGCCCCTGCAACGACAATCCGCCGACGGCATAATGGCCGTCACCGCCCTGATGACGCCGGAAGCAGGCCCGTTCGATCAGAAAGGCCAGCGCGGTCTGCATGCCGTTACGGCTCAGGCCCAGCCGGTCATGATCGAGCGGCAACATTGAATCGTCAGCCAGTTCGCTGGCGGCCGAGAGAATCGTGATGCAATCGGATTTCGACGGGTTCAGCATAGCTTGGATCCTCGAAAACGGCGTCTGCATGCGCCATGGGCAAAGCCGGTGCATGATTCGGAGGTCTCCGCGCATCGGCATGAAAACCGATTGTAGGCAGTGATTTGACAATTACCAACTCGCGTTTTGCCGCATTGCGTGCTGAACCAAAACGCATCGCGCGAGTCCGGTAGTAACAACGACCCGGCGCGCGGCGGTCTTCGCCTCGCGTAAAACTGACACGCTCCTCCATGCCCGCACTTATCGAAGACTATGCGCTCATCGGCGACGGCCACACGGCCGCGCTCATCTCCCGAGACGGTTCCGTCGACTGGCTCTGCTGGCCGCGCTTCGACTCCGGCGCCTGCTTCGCCGCCCTGCTCGGCACGCCCGACAACGGCCGCTGGCTGATCTCGCCAGTCTCGGATACGCCGCCCAAAATTACGCGGCGTTATCGTGGCGAGACGCTGATTCTGGAAACCGATTTCGAAACGCCGGAAGGCGCGGTCACGCTGATCGACTTCATGCCGCCTGGCAACGGTTGGTCGGAGATGGTGCGGATTGTGGTCGGCAAACGCGGCACGGTGAGCATGCAGATGGAGCTGGTGCTGCGCTTCGACTATGGTTTTTCGATTCCGTGGGTGGATCGCCTGAAGCACGACAGCGGCATCAAGGCGATCGTCGGCCCGGACACCGCGGTGCTGCGCACGCCGGTTGACTTGCGCGGCGAGAACATGAAAACCGTCGCGGAATTCACCGTGAGCGAAGGCGAGCGCGTGCCGTTTTCGCTGGCTTATGCCGCCTCGCATCTGCGTATTCCGCCGGGACGCGATCCGCATACGTCGCTCGCACGCACCGAGAACCATTGGCTCGAATGGTCCG
>NZ_DASRSY010000095.1:0-18258 GCF_035656215.1 Paraburkholderia sp. | reverse complement strand
ATACCATGTACATCGCCATCCTCGTACCGACCCTGCAGCAAACGCATATCCACAGCGACGCCGCACTCGCGCTTCACAGCAGCAAGCCGCACTGGCTCGCCGTGTCCTGGCACCGCGTCAAAGCGCTCCTCTCGCACTCAGCTTCGTACTCAGCCTGGTAACGCCCACAGTCAGTACCCGCACGCCTTCGCGATCCGCATGCGCCGCTGTCGCTCGACCTCGTTCGATGACACTCGTGCAGCGAATCCCGAAAGCGCGCCACTGCAATCAAATCACACCCACTCAGGCGGTTAGAAATGTCCACTCCAATTAACGTCTCACCACCACGCAGCGCCGTTCTCGACGAAGCCCATCTCGGCGACATCAAAGGCGCGCTCGGCACTATCGCGCATCACGACACCGCACCTCGCAATAACTGGTGGGCCCGCATCCGAACGCTGCTCGCGATCCTTGGGCCTGGCCTCATCGTGATGGTCGGCGATAACGATGCCGGCGCTTTCGGCACCTACACCCAGGCGGGGCAAAATTACGGCACCACCCTGCTGTGGACCATGCTGCTGCTCGTGCCCGTTCTCTTCGTCAATCAGGAAATGGTGTTGCGCCTCGGCGCTGTCACCGGCGTCGGTCATGCACGGCTGATCTTCGAGCGCTTCGGCAAGTTTTGGGGGGCATTCAGCGTCGTCGACCTGTTCATATTGAACGCGCTCACTATCGTGACCGAATTCATCGGCATCACGTTCGTGCTGGATTTCTTCGGCATTTCGAAAGTGACCGGCGTTTGCATTGCCGCGGCAGTGACGATGGCCGCGGTCAGTACCGGTAACTTCCGGCGTTTCGAGCGCTTCGCGGTTGTGCTCTGTCTGTTGAGCCTATTGCTGGTGCCGGTACTGGTGTCGATTCATCCGCCGGTTGCCCAGATGACACACGATTTCTTCATTCCGAACTGGCCTGCCAACTCGAAACTGAGCGACGTGATGCTGCTCGTGATCGGCATTGTTGGTACCACGGTGGCGCCGTGGCAGTTGTTTTTCCAGCAAAGCTATATCGTGGATAAACGCATCACGCCTCGCTTCATGAAGTACGAGAAAGCCGACCTGTGGATCGGCATCGTCTTCGTGATGATCGGCGCGGTAGCCATGATCTCGTTCTGCGCCGCCCTGTATGCAGGCAAACCCGAGTTCGGCAATTTCACGGATGCGGGCGGCGTGATCGCCGGCCTCGAAAAGTATGCCGGACGCACACCCGCGGTTCTCTTCGCAGTCGCGCTGCTCGACGCCTGCATCATCGGCGCGGCCGCCGTCTCGCTGTCCACCGCTTATGCAATCGGCGACGTGTTCAAGATTCGCCACTCGCTGCATCGCGGCGTGACGGACGCGAAGGGTTTCTATCTCGTCTACTTCGGTATTATCGCGGCCGCAGCGGCGCTGGTACTGATTCCCGGCAGCCCGCTCGGACTACTGACTGAAGCCGTGCAGACACTCGCAGGTGTGCTGCTTCCGAGTGCAACGGTGTTTCTGCTGCTGTTGTGCAACGACCGCGCGGTTCTCGGTCCCTGGGTGAACTCAAAGAAACTTAACTTCTTTACTGGCGCAGTTGTCTGGGTGCTCGTCATGCTCTCCATCATCCTGACTGCATCGGTGATGTATCCGGACATTACCGGCGAAGCCATTATTGACGTACTGGCCGGCGGCACGTTACTGGCTGTAGTCGGTTACGCTGCAACCGTGACGGTCCGCAGGCTGCGACCCGTACCGGCAGATGCCACGACTTCAGCGATTGCCGCTGTTTCGGATAGCGAGCAACAGTTCTCGAAAGAAGCACGCAATACGTGGCGCATGCCCCCGCTGGAAGAGCTGCCCGCGCCGCAACTGACCATGTCCAAACGCATCTGGATGGGTGTGCTGCGCGGTTATCTGATCGTGGCTGTCGCCCTCGTTATCGTAAAGGTCGTGCAGATGACTTTGCTGCATTAAATCGATGCGGCCCGCCCGCTCCCGGTTGTTTCGATGAGCGGCGGGCAAACGGCCGGTTCCGTCCTACACATTCCACACTGCTTTGTCAGTTACGTTGCGATGTCTCTCACGGACGCCAGTGCAGGTACCGGTGACTGCCACGCATCCGTCACGCTCCATCCGTCTCGATGACAGGCTCGCACAGAATCGGAAAATTGACCGAGTTCGCGATATAGCACTTCTCATGCGCCACGTGATGCAAACGCCCAGCCAGTTCGACGTCGTCACCCGCCCGAATGACGACGTGCGGGCGTAGAACGATCTGCGAAAAGCGCCCCTGCTCCGGACTATCGAGCATCGTACCTTCGGCGTTGTCGCGATAGCTCAGAACAACGATGCCTGCGTCTGAGCAAAGATGCAGATACCAGAGCTTGTGGCAGGCGGACGCCGAAGCGACCAGCAGATCTTCCGGATTCCACCGGCTCGCGTCGCCGAGAAACGCCGCGTCCGATGAGCCGGGAATGTCGGGCTTGCTTCCCGCTGCGATGACGTGGTCCCGACCGTATTCGCGGTATCCCGAGGTGCCGCTGCCGCGGTTGCCTGTCCACTGCACCGATACCGCGTATTTGTGCTCGCCGTATGCCATGCCTACTCCTTTGCTGTTGACCCAGGATTGAATTCACAACACCTCGATTCTATATCCGCATGGCCGTTTTGGTATACCATTATCCCAAACGACAAGGACTCGCCGCACATGGATCACAAACTGGATTCGACAGCCGACGCCATTGCCGCCTCACTGCGCGAACTGATCGCGGCCGGCGAACTGGAAGACGGCGCACGGCTAGTCGAGCGCGAACTCGCCGACCGATTCGGGGTGAGCCGGGTGCCGATGAGAGAGGCCATCCAAAAGCTCGAAGGCGAAGGACTGGTCGAGCTCATGCGCAATCGCGGCGCCGTCGTGCGAACGCTGACGGAGTCCGACCTGAACGAGATATACGGCCTGCGCATGTTGCTCGAAGGAGACGCCATTTTCCACGCGGTCAAACGCATGGACAGCGAGACGTTATCGCGCGCCGAACTCGTTCACCGGGTGCTGGGTGACGCCGGGACAGCGCAAAGACAGGGCGAACTGAATCGCGAGTTTCATGAACTGCTATACCGTCCATGCGCGAATGGCCGGCAGCTGAAAACGATCCGCGAGCTGCGCGCCCAGGTCGAGCGCTACGAACGATTGCAGAGCACATTGCTCGCCGACACACTGGCCTTCCAGGACGAGCACCTCAAGATTCTCGAAGCATGCGAGACTGGCAATGCTCGCCTCGCGCGATCGATGACGGTGGAACATCTCGCGTCCGCGAAGCGCATCGTTCTGCAACTGGTTCCGGCTGAGTGACGCACCACTGCGAGAAAAAACCGCGCGTACAAATACAACCACGGGACGCCTGGCTCTAATCTTCAGCGCGCCCTCCACACTCCCCGCGAACTATCGCGGTGCGAGTGCTGTCCCTGACACGTTCGGCGCGCGGGGATTCGGATTCATATTCAGGCTGGTGCCATTCGCTCGCATGTTGTTAAGCACGGGTCCTGATCCAATGCCGCCGGCTCCGCCGGTCACAGGGGAGCCACCCACCGTGCCCGCACCTGGCATTGGGCTCGGGCTTGCCGCCCCCGTGCCCAAACCTGTTCCCAGCCCCATTCCCGCGCTATTGGCCCCGCCTGCCTGTAAACCGTTCGTACCATTGGCGCCAAGATTTGCCGACTGGGCATAACCCATACCCGTCAGACCCACCATCAGCGCAGAAGCAAAAATAACTTTAGTCACGATTTTCATAGCCTACTCCGTCATGTCGTCGAATTGCTCGACCGAAGCACCCACACCATCGTAGCGATGTCGAGCGGACGACGCTCATAAAGGAACCCGGTCAAACAGTAAGACCGGTCGCGAGCCGCGTTTGTTCATCGCTGACAATCAGGGCTTGATCGACAATCGGCGATAATCTGCGGCTCTTTTTGCTCGCCCGACACTCATGACGAAACCCGCCTTCGCTCCATTTCAAGACCTGGCCACAAGTTTGTTGCCCCACGCATACGACGACAATGGCGACGGTTCCCACGACACCTCACATCTGCAGCGCGTCTGGAAAAACGCGGCGGCCATCCAGGCGGAAGAAGGCGGCGATGCAGAGGTGCTGTTCGCCTCGACACTACTGCATGACTGCGTGGCAGTAGAGAAGAATTCGCCACTGCGTGCACAGGCTTCGCGCCTGTCAGCGGAAAAAGCCGCGCGCGTGTTGACGTCGCTCGGTTGGTCTGACGCAAAAGCTCAGGCCGTGGCGCACGCGGTCGAGGCGCATAGTTTTTCAGCCGGCGTTGCGCCGACCACGCTGGAAGCAAAAACGCTGCAGGATGCCGACCGTCTCGACGCGATCGGCATGCTGGGCGTCGCGCGTTGCTTCTACGTAGCCGGCCGGATGGGCCGCGCCTTGTACGACCCGGCCGACCCGCACGCAGCGGAACGTCCTTTAGACGACATGGCGTACACGCTCGACCATTTCCACACCAAGCTGCTGAAACTGGCGTCCGGTTTCCAGACGGCAACCGGCGCACGTCTGGCGAAAATCCGTCACGACCGCTTACAGCGTTTCCTCGACGAATTTACCGACGAAATCTGAGCGCGCCAATCCCGATCGGCAAGTTGTACAAATGCTTACAAAGCAGCGTGCGTCTGACGTCCACCGCCCGCGCCGCTGCGGCGTTATTGCAGGCATCTACCCGCGGAGCCCGCAATGAACGACACGAACCTCACCTCCAGCAATCCGCAACGCAACCGCATTCACCCCCTGGTCGCCGGCGCGGCAGTGGCCGTTATTCTTGCGAGCGCCACCGGCATCGCGGCGATGACAGGCGTTCTGCCTACCTCGCACGCCATTACGGAGCCCGCACTCCCTGCCACGACAGTCGCGGCGCAGGTTGCGAGCGCGCCGGTCGCCGTGCCCCAGGCGAACCCGGTTCGGCAAACCGTTCAGCAAGCAGCCCCGCCACGGCCGCGCGTATATCACCCGCACAGCACGCCCGCAGCGGAGTCGCCGAGGTACGCAAACAATCAGGGATACCAGGCACCGTACGAATCCGCGCCTACACGGCCGGTCGCCGATCCTTATGCGGGTGAAGTCGTCGCGATCAACACGGTCCAGGCGCCTGAGCCGACCACCGGACTCGGCGCACTGGGTGGTGCGGTCGCGGGCGGTCTCGTCGGCAATCAGATCGGCGGCGGACGCGGCAAGATTTTCACCACTATCGCGGGCGTTGTCGGCGGCGGGCTCGCCGGTAATGGAATCGAGCACGCAGTGCGCAAGCAGACCACCTATCAGGTCCAGGTGCGCATGCAGGACGGCAGCTACCGCAACTTCAGCTACCCGACGCAGCCGGATGTCCAGATCGGCGAGCGGGTCCACGTAGCCGGCGATTCGCTGACGGCTTCGTGAGATAGTGCGCCGGCATCTCACCCGATGCCGGTCTGCAAAAAGGTGGGGCAACGCCGTGCGCGTTATGATCAACCGTTACGCCAGAACGGCTGATCGCGCACGATGGAGCACGCCTACATCCACCTTTTGCATCTGCTTGCCGGCCATTCGGCGTGGACGCTCACGGTCATCTTTCTTGCGGCCTTCCTGGAGGCCATCGCCGTCATCGGCACCTTCATCCCAGGCAGCACGGCGATGTTCCTCGCCGGCGCGCTGGCCGGCACCGGCTCACTGAGCCTCGGCTGGGTATTCCTGTGGGCGATCGCGGGCGCCATCGCCGGGGACGGCATGAGCTTCTGGATCGGCCGTCGCCATAAGGCCAGGATCGTCCAGCTCTGGCCGTTCCGCACACACCCACAGGTACTCGACGCCGGCCAGCGCTTCTTTCAGAAACACGGCGCCAAGAGCGTCGTGTTCGCCCGCTTCATCGGACCATTGCGGGCGATCGTGCCGGTGGTGGCGGGCATGCTGGACATGACGCCGTTGCGCTTCTACGCGATAAACGTACTGTCGGCGCTGCTATGGGCACCCGCGCATATCCTGCCGGGCGTGGTGTTCGGCGCCTCGGTGCTGCTGGCGGGCGCCGTGTCGTTCCGCCTCGTTGTCGTCATCGCGTTGCTGGTAGGGATCGTCTGGCTGAGCTTTCGCGCGATGCGTTTCCTGCTCTCGCATGCCAGTGCGTGGTCGAGCGCGGCGGGCCGCTATCTGGGAAGCTGGGCTTGCCGCCACCCGGGGCCGTTCGGCCGTCTCGCGCGGCGACTGCTGGACCCGGAACAGCCGGATGCCAGCAGCATCGTGGTGACGTCGCTGATCGTGCTGGTGTCGGGCGCGCTCTTCTTCGGGGTCCTCGAAGACGTCATCAGCGGCGATCCGCTGGTCACCGTCGATCTATCCGTCTATCACTTCCTGCAATCAGTGCGCACGCCCTGGAGCGATACCGTCCTTGCCGGATTGGCGACCCTCGGCAGCGTCGCCACGCTAACAGCGCTGATCGTGACGGTGGTGGTCTGGATGCTGCTGGAGCGGCGTTGGCGCACCATCGGTTACTGGCTCGCCGCCGTCGTGTTTTCGCAATTGCTGATCTTCGCCCTGCAGTTCGCCATGCATCGCGCGCCGCCCAACGAACTCATGTCCGGCGCCTACGTGTTTCCGAGCAATCACGTCGCCGCGACGGTGATCGTCTACGGCTTCCTGGCGTTCCTGCTCGCGCGCCGGGTCGGCATGCTGGAAGGTTTGCTGGTGGCGACCGCGAGTACGGTTGTCGTCATCGTGGTCGCGCTGGCGGGACTTTATTTCGGCAGGTACTCGGTCTCCGACGCGATCGGCGGCGCTGCGCTCGCGTATATCTGGGTGGCGATCGTCGCGCTGACGGCAATGTTGCGGCATCCGGAAGTGCCGCCCACACGCCGCCTGATGCCGGTCGTGGTGCTGGTGGTGATGCTCGGGAGCGTAGGCGTACAACTGGGCGTCAATCCACCTGCGCCACCACCGGACAGCACGTTGCGCCCACCGCCCGTGCTGGTCACGCAGGCAGAGTGGACCGCGTCGCTGTCGAAGCGATTGCCATGTTATCGCTCGGATATGGGCGGCGACCACAAGGAACCGCTTACGCTGCAATGGGTGTCGAACCTCGATTCGATCAGAGGGCAACTGCGCGCCCAGGGATGGGTCGAGGGCACGGACCTGTCCGCGCACAGCCTGCTTTCGCTTGCGTCGCCAAACGTCGCGGCGGTGGCGCTGCCGGTGTTGCCGAAGCTGAACAATGGCGTGCCTTCGTCGCTGGTCTTCATGCGTCCTGGCGACACCCGCGACGAGCGCGATGTCCTGCGCTTCTGGCCGAGCGGCTATGCCGTGGAGAACGGCGTGTCAGCCACGCCGCTGTGGGTCGGCGCCTTCGCGCACGAACGGCTCTCCCGGCCATCCTGGCCGATCAACATTCTGCGTGTCGACCGGGAAGTCTCGTCGTTCGACGCTCACACAAAAATGAGCGCTGGCCTCGGCGCTGCGCTCGTGGCCAGAGTGAGTTGCCACGGCGTGCCGGTGTCGCTGCTGGCCGCTCCGGCGGAATGAGCGGCGCGTTGACAGCGATCTGCCTGGATGCGCGTGTTCGCCGCATCAATCAGGAAATCGCTCTGCGCTCAATCACTTGGCGGGTTTGGCCAGGACTTGTCCACAAGGATATGAACATTTTCTGTGGATAACCGCAGCGATGCGATTCGCACTTTCTTCAGGAAAATAGCCACATTCGCGCGCTAACCTTGCTGCGTCTGCCAGCCGGCGCCGAGGCTTTTCTGTAGCGACACAAAGTCATTGAGCAACTCAGCCCGCCCCGCGACGACATTCTGCTGCGCGGTGAACTCCTGGCGTTGCGTATCGAGCAGATCGATCAGGGTGTCAACGCCGGCGGAATAGCGCTGCCGCATCAGCGTGGCCGAGTGAGTGGCCGACGCTTCCACTTTTTTCAACCGGCCTCACTGCGTAGGCCGTCGATCGATTGCAAGTGCCTTGATGGCTTCTTTCTGGAATTGGGTTGGCGTCACGCCGGTCTGCTTCCGGAAGTAGCGGCTGAAGTAGGCGATGTCGGTAAACCCGAGATCATGCGCGATTTGCTTGACCGACATATGCGAATAGACGAGATCCCGTTGCGCCTCACGCACGAGGTGCTCGTTGATGACGGTAAGGGGAGAGCTCGAAATCTCTTCGCGACAGACGCGGCCGAGTTGAGTCACGGTCATGCCGAGCTCTTGCGCATAGAAGTCCACGGGACGATGCTCGCGGAAATGGTTGACAATAAGTTCTCTGAAACGCCTGATCTGTCCGGCGCGTCGCTCCGCGGCAGACACGTTCGCGGCGGCCGTCGAGCGAGTGACCAACGCACCTTCGCACAGGCGCCCGACATGCACGAAAAGTGCAATCAGTAAGGGCAACCCTGCCGTCCATCGTTCGATCAAATCGATAGGGCTTGACGACACGGCCTATGGGACTCGCACGATGCGCCGGACAAAGGCGTCGTTGATTTACCGACGTACTAAAAACCTGAGGGCCGTTCAACTGCTGCTCGGATCCAACAGTACGTCCTGGTGTGTTGGATACTAGCCCACCATCTGGTGCTGCGCGCGGCCCTCATAAGCACCCGGCCGCGATCGATATATCGTTATATTCAAGCTGTTACGAGCCGTCTCCCGGCGCTCTCCCGAGACATGGCGCGCCATGTGCTTTAGATCAGTTAGCGGCACCGCGAGCGGTATGTCGCCAAACTTTTTATTTACTGACTTATCTTTTAGGAGAACTGCCATGACGACCCTTACGATTAATGACCTACCTGATGTCGAAGTCCTGGATCGCGTCGCCATGTCTGCCATCACGGGCGGCATGATCGACCAACGCCTAGCCCAATACATCGATAACGTCTGGTGGTATACGCATGATTACGCTCTCGGCGCCCGCCCCGTCCCGAAATTCTGACCACGGCGGCCAACCCGCCCTCCGTGCCGTCTACGACGGTTCGGGGGGGTCGTCCCGATGTGTGCTGAGTCCGTCGTCGTTATCGGTGGGCCCGGTGTGCACCGCGCACCCACGTCGATCCCCGGTCAATCGGCCGCCGTGCTGAGCCGCAGATGGCCGTTGGACTTTGTAACCCGCCACCGCGGTTGCACTGAGCCGAAGGGCGGCTCGCGGTCTTCACCGCGACGATCTCGCCATCCTGTTCGCGCATCCGGCGTCGGAACGTATCGAACGGGCCAGGGCGGTGACGCACGCGATCGGGATGCTCCGGTCGCTGTCAGCGCCGGAGCCGCAGATCAGCGACGACATCGAACGATGGTTTTCCGTGAGAACCGGGAACGCAATGCGCGCGCACGGTATCGATACGCTGGCCGATCTGACCGTACGGATTCCCCGCCGGCGCCAGTGGTGGAAAGCAGTGCCGGGCCTCGGTCCGGCGGCGGCACGACGGATCGAGGCGTTCTTCGCCGCGCATCCCGCACTGACGAAGCGGGCGCGCGCCCTGTCGTCGCTGACGACGGAGGATGCAATCGCGTACCGGGGTTTCCTGCGGCGACCGACGCCACGCGAGCGCTGGGTGGGTTCCGTGCGGCCACGCAACTCGCCGTAAGGGCGACCGTTCTCGGGCGGACTGTCGGCCCGCTCGACCGCCTACGCTCTGTCGGTGCTTGGGGCGATGTTCCGCTGGCTGATCGAGCAGCGCTATCTGCTGGCGAACCCGTTTGCCGGCGTCAAGGTACGCGGCACCAGTCGCCCAACCGTACTCGACACGTCCCACGCTTTTACCGAGGGCGAGTGGATGCTCGTGCGAACCATTGCAGACACACGCATGCCACTCATGCCCTCGCGCGCGGCGCGGAGCTCACGACCGTGAGGGACAATCTGCGTCATGCCTCGATTGCGACGACGTCGATCTACCTGCATAGCGATGACGTGAAGCGTGCCAGGCAAATCCGTGACGCATTCGCTGACTGATACGCCCCGGCTTGGCCACGCGTGTTGGCGTGGTGTTGCCATCAGGACAGACGATTTTTCACTTCATGGAGGGGTTGTAACTTTACGTCATCGGCCCCGATCAGATCGGCGTCGAGCACCGCCCTTTCTCGATCTCGTCCACGATCTCCTGGCTTTCTTCGACGAGGCCCTCCATCGCAGCGCACTTTAGACCGTTTCGCCTCGCCATCCTGCACCAACGCTCACTCGCCCCGTCTCGCTGCAGCGCAATTGCGTCCGACAGACATTGATTATTCGCAGCGGGCACAACCCGTGCGCTGAGTGTATCGGCAGATGATGTCTTGCACGGCAATCTCGCGGTGCAACCGCCAGAGCTTGCGCTCTGAGAGCCAGACGCCCGGAGTCGGGTGCGACGGGACCAGCCGGTCTCGCCGCTGTCTGGTCAACCCTTCGGCGCATCGACTTTTCAATTTCCGGCATCCGTTTTCCGCGATGAAGAATTGTCTGGCGCCGATCACCGGAGATATGTCATGTTCATCCACAACAAGCGTTTGCAGTACACCGTTCGCGTGGCGGCTCCCAATCCGGGCCTTGCCAACCTTCTGCTGGAGCAGTTCGGCGGCCCCCAGGGCGAGCTGGGCGCAGCATGCCGCTACTTTACGCAGGCCGTCGGGGAAGATGATCCGGGACGAAAGGACCTGCTGTTTGACATCGCGACCGAGGAATTGAGCCATCTCGAGATCGTGGGATCGATCGTCGCCATGCTTAACAAGAGCGCGAAGGGTCAACTGGCTGAAGCGGTGGAAGCCGAAGCGGAACTTTACCGGTCGATGACGGGCGGCGGAAACGATTCGCATACCACGGCGCTGCTCTACGGGGGCGGCCCGGCGCTTACGAACTCGGCCGGGGTGCCGTGGTGCGCTTCCTATGTCGACACGATCGGCGACCCGACAGCGGACCTGCGCTCGAACATAGCCGCGGAGGCACGCGCCAAGATAGTCTACGAGCGGCTGATTAACGTGACCGACGATCCCGGCATCAAGGAAACACTTGGTTTCCTGATGACGCGGGAGATTGCCCATCAGAAATCATTCGAAAAGGCGTTGCACTCGATCCAGCCGAATTTCCCGCAGGGCAAGCTCCCGGGCGTCCCTGAATACACGGGCGTCTATTACAACATGTCGCAAGGCGATGATGCGCCGCGCGGGCCGTGGAACGAGGGACCTGGATGGGAATACGTCGAGTCGCCTGAGCCAGCTGTGGACGGCGGCGACGGGCTGGCGACTGTCAATGTGTCGAAGAACGATGTGAAGACGTTGCAGGCCATGGCTTCCCGAACCGCATCGGACACCTCGTCCGATCCGACGACGGGCGCGGACCTGGGCGCCGGGCCAACGGCGTAGGTCGTTTGTACGACAGTGTCGGGGCGCGGACGGGGGCGTGGCCGCGTAAATGTCGCTCCCGTCCTTCGCCGTCCATCACTTTGACCGTGACGTGATCATTCCTTGTGTGCGCTGGTATGATTTCTGGCCGTCAGCTTCGGCTGCTCGTCCTGGCGGGGCGCTTCGGAGCGGCACCGGTTTTACCGCCTGACAGCGCGGCACTATCTGGCGTCGGCGTGTCGTCGCGGTCCTCAAGCACCGAAATATCCCAGCAGGATATAAAAAGGGCCGCAATGAGTGGGCCAATCACAAACCCGTTGATGCCAAAAACGGACATTCCGCCCAGCGTTGAAATCAGCACGACCCAGTCTGGTAGCTTCGTGTCCTTGCCGACCAGGATCGGGCGCAGCACATTGTCTACTGCGCCAATGACCAGCGTGCAGAAGAGCACCAGCACAATCGCCTTCCACAATGGGCCGGCCAGCAGGAAATAGACGGCCGCGGGTCCCCAGACGAGCGCAGAGCCAATGGCGGGCAGCAACGAGAGAAACGCCATCAGTGTGCCCCAGAGCAGGACACCCTTGATGCCCAGGAACAGGAAGGCCAGGCCTCCCAGCAAACCCTGGACGGCGGCCACCGCAATGTTGCCCTTGACCGTGGCCCGGACCACAGTGGTGAACCGGCCGAGCAACCGGCGCTTGTGTGCATCGTCCAGCGGCACCGCCTCGCGAATGCGCCGCGAAATCACGCTACCGTCGCGCAGCAGAAAGAAGACCAGATACAGCATGATGCCGAAGCCGATCGCGAACTGCAGCGTGTTCTGGCCGATGACGACTGCCTGCGCCGCCATGAACTGGCTGATCCGGGCAGCCCCATCGGCCAGCTTCGCCTGCAGACCCGCGACATCGGCAAGCCCGAAGTTGCCCAGCCACTGCTGCATAAACGACGGCAGCGCATGCACGGCCTTCTGGAAGTACAGGCCGAAATCCCATTGACCGCTCTTGATCTGGTCGTAGGCGAACGCGATTTCCTGCGCGAGCGTACCGACCATCAGGCCTACCGGCAGAATGACGATCAGCACGCACAACGCGAGCGTTGTCAGCGCCGCCGCATTGGGCCGGTTGCCGAATCTGACAGTCAGACTGCGTTGCAGCGGCTGAAAAATAACCGCGAGAATCGTGCCCCAGAAGATTGCACTGAAAAATGGAAGCAGGATCCACACGAACGCGAGCGATACCGCGAAGAGGAGGAGGTAGAAGCCCTTCAGATTGCGCATGCTGTTATCCGTGTGTCGGGCGCATCCACCCTTTTACACCGCCGAAGCCCGGCTTCCGCTCGCTGGCGCCGAAGACCGGATGCGGCGACGTTGCTCCACTGGTGCTGGCTGAACGACGCCCGATACCGGACCGGCGGCGGCCCGGTAAAATTGTATCGTTACGACGGATGCTGACGCGGTGTTTCTCACGTTGCGAACACAGATTTCGTGCGCTCGCCGCCGGTAGCCGCGCGGCGCTACGCTGGCGGCATCAGCAGGCATCTGCGCAGCGGCGTCGCGCCCGGCGGTGCCCGTCGCCAGCGTCACCTGCGCGTTGACCACCAGGCCGTGCCGATTGTCGGTCAACACGTGGCCCATATAACAAAGCACCGCACCCGTACCTTTGTTCTTGCGAAACCGGCGCGCCTGGTCTTGCGGTCGATGTACCGGAGCCGCAGCACCCGTAACATATATCGTCAGTGGAGTCATCGCACTGACGATGGCGTCTGTGCCTCTCAGGTCTGGCTCAACGAACGGGGCGCGATGGCCGGGTCACACGTGGTGCCGTCTCGTTCAACGGCGCGTCGTCCAGCGCGGCGCCCCCGCCCTCCTCGAAAGGCGGCTGATGACGGAAGCCGAGGCTTCCCGATCCCAACGCAATGATTGCACCGACAATCAGCGCCGCGAACGAAAACCAGCTTGCACGCGCAACGTCACGGGCTGCCGTATCGCCTGCCTGCCGGGCATCCGCTGCCGCAGTCGGGCTCGAGGCTTCTGAGGCGGCCGGCGCGATGACACCCTGCACCTGTTGCGCGATAGAGTTCGCGACCGTCCCGCCTCCGGGCTGGCTGTTCGCTGTCGCGCCCACCGTAGCCCCCGCAGACGCGACATTGCCCGCTACGCTGACTGCACCGCCAATGATCGATGTCATTCCGTATGCGACGACCAGGATCATCACCGCCCAGGCGAGCAGACCATGTAGCCAGCCCAGTACCGGAGCGCAGCGGCCCGCGAAATAGGAACCGGCAAACACCGCGATGACCGTGGTCACGATAATCCAGACTCCCGAGGCGAAGCCGAAGCCTTGCAGCGGATTGGGCCGCGACAGCGGCGAGAGCAGCGAAGCGCCGACCGCCGTGCCGAGCACGCTCAGGACCAGATAAACGATGAGGGACAGGATCACGCCCGCAATCACGGCGCCCCACGAAACGCGGGGAAGCCCGTCCTGTGTTGTTAAGAATCGCATACCGCCTCCTGATGTCGATGACAGTTCAATCGGCGTGGTGCCGACCGGCGGCTGCAAGCCGTCGTGCACGCGATGGACGCAAACCATGTTCCTGACCCGATGTCCCGCGCGGAGCAATCCGGACCGCGCCTTCGGTCACACAGGCGCATCGGACCACGCAGCTACAGGCGACGTGCGACGGGTCGCTTCGTGGTTCCTGTCGCGACAGATTTGACTACCGCCTTGACAACCGCTGGCTTTGCCGCATGGTCTTTTGCGCGCGTGCGGCGTTCGCCCGTGATCGCAAAACGAGCAGCGGTGGTGCACCCGCGCACTGCGTGCGTCGTATCCTGGCTCAACCCTTATTTGACGCGCCACCTCGTAGTCATTGCGCCCGGCATATTGATGCCCATCCTGGTTCGCCTACCCCTTCACGAGCGTGCGTTCCACACAAAATAAGGGTATCTACTTAGCAACCGAGCAGTTTGATTTAACATTTTCTGGTTAGAATGAACACTCTAATATTCATTTCTAGGTAACTGCATACACCGCAACTGCCGTGCGCGAAGATGTCCCACCGGCGGCGCGGCGGCCCCAATCAGGTGTCACGCTTAACTGGGTGGCCACGAGGCGATCGTCAGAATCACGCTATGTTTCGTCTATTGGATCTCGGGTGAAGATGTGCTGATCCGGGTTGGACTGTCTTCCAGTTAATTCGTCGTACTAATGGTGGCTTTGAAGGCGAAACACCTGTCCGACCCGCAGTCAGAAAACTAATGGCATGCGCACTGGGCGGAGCGGCGTTTCGAATATCAATCCAGGAGAGAAAATGAACCAATTTCCGTCTGAAGATCTGATGCAATTCTACAAGTCGACTGTTTCGACCTTCTTTTCGCTGGCCAACGCGGCGTTTGAGGGGGCGCAGAAGCTGGCCGAGCTGAACCTACAGGCGGGACACACCGTGTTGGCAGAAAACGTCGCGCGTCTGCGGGAAACCAAACCCGATGCGGCGGGTGCAGAGTGGCTGGCCTCGCCATTAAATGTTGTCCAGTCCGCTGTAGGGAAGACGCTCGCGTACCAGCAGCATGTCAATGCCATTGCGGTCGCGGCCCAGTCCGCCTCGTCGAAGATCATCGACGCGCAGTACGACCAGTTCAGCCGCGATGTACAGGCCCGCATCGATAGCTGGGCACGGCATGCACCGGCGGGTTCAGAGACGGCTGTCATTGCCGTGAAATCGGCGTTTTCAACGGCCAGCAACACGGCGGAAACGGTGCGCAAGTCGGTCCGTAGCGTTGTAGAAGCCGCGCAGGCCAATGTCTCCGCGATGGCCGCCGACGCCAGCAGGAAAGTTGCGTCACAGTCGGGCGGACGCGCCTGATCATTCGGGACATCTGGAATTTTTAGAGCAGTGCGCCGTCGCGGCATGTTGTAGCTCGCTGGCGCACCAGACTCCATTCGCGCAATACCACAAGCCTACAAAAACCCGCGCAGTTCAGTCAATGCTGAAGCCGTTCCCTCCCGCAACGCCGGAGGCGGCAGCGCATTGTGGCAAAGCAATGGCGGGTTGTGCGAGACGGCCATTGGGTATTCATGATCCTCGCAGATATTACGATCACGGATGGAAAGGATGACGAAACGAATCGCTGTAGTGACGGGCGGGATGGGCGGCCTTGGAGAAGCGATCAGCACAAAACTGCATGACGCGGGTTATGCAGTGGTAGTCACGTACTCGCCGAACAACACCGGCGCAGCCGAATGGCTGGCTAACATGGAAATTCAAGGCCGGGGCTTTCGCGCGTATCCGGTCGATGTATCCGACTACGACTCATGCCAGCACTGCGTGGCCAGAATTCAGGTCGAAGTCGGTCCTGTCGACATTCTGGTGAACAATGCGGGCGTCACGCGAGACATGACGCTCAGGAAGATGGACAAGGTCAACTGGGACGCGGTCCTCCGGACCAATCTGGATTCGGTCTTCAACATGACCCGGCCGCTGTGCGAAGAGATGGTTGCACGCGGCTGGGGGCGCATCGTCAACATCTCCTCCGTGAACGGTTCCAAGGGTTCGGTCGGCCAGACCAGCTACGCCGCGGCCAAGGCGGGCATGCACGGCTTCACCAAATCGCTGGCGCTGGAAGTGGCGCGCAAAGGGGTCACCGTCAACACGATTTCCCCGGGCTATCTGGCCACGAAGATGGTCACGTCGATTCCGCAGGAAATCCTCGATACGAAGGTCCTGCCGAATATCCCGATGGGGCGTCTGGGCAAGCCCGACGAAGTGGCGGCGCTCGTGCTTTACCTGTGCTCGAACGATGCCGGCTTCGTGACCGGCTCCAATATCGCGATCAACGGCGGCCAGCACATGCAGTAACGCGACGCGCGCGCCGGCCGGTTCGTGCAGAGGCACCGCACGAACCGGCGTGAACCATTCACGCAACACCCCTGTGCTTCCACGAGAGGAATGTGTCATGAGTGAAATCTGGATGGGCCTGATCATTGGGGGCTCGGCCCTAAGTATCGCGATGCTCATGGTGATTGGTCACTATCGCCGTGAGCGGACACGGGCAAGGATGCTACGACATCTGAATCATCATGAGTGGTGGCATCAAACGCGCGGGCGAATGTGATCGCACCGCCCGCGTGGATAGCAAGACAAACACATCAGAGAGAGGGCTGGAGAATGACACCGGAAATTGCCGGGCTATTAACGGCCACAGGCCATCAGATCACGGTTCGTACGAGGAGCGGCGGCTTGCGGGTCGCCGCGGTCTGGCAAGTGCTGATGCCGGTCGCCCGTGACGTCGAGCGCGTCCAGATTGTGTCCAGCAGCGAACGTGATTTCGAGGACATGACGATATCGTTTGCCGAAACGTTCTCCGGGTCGCTGAACACCGTTCTCAGGCAGTTCGAGAAGATGACGTGGGTGGCCGCCGCCGAGCTTTGCTAAGGATTCCCCGTGCCATGCGCGGGCGATGGGTTGCGTCGAGGCGTCGACCGGCTCGCGTCGCGGCTCCGGGGTGCGCAAGTTTGCTGTTCAGCGGGGCGAGCCCGCATGTGTTGTTTGACAGAAACAGGCTCAACCGAAGCCTGACGTACGAACCGGACACAACCGGTCACCACATGAGAGAAGTGATGAAAACAACAATCAAAAAACGGCCTGGAGAGAGGGAGAGTCCGTACACACCCCTGACAGCCGAGGAAGCGATTGCGCATCTTGAACGGATCCTGTCGGCGGATGGCGCAGATTCATTGTTCAGCCGGACCTACTGGCGTGGACGTGTTCAGCAGGTAAGCGCTACACGAGGGCTGACTCCGCAGCAGCAGGCAAGGCTTTCGAGACTCCTTGAGTCTCTCCCTGCCCCGGTTAGGGGCGAAGAGCCCTCGTAGGCCCGTACCTTCATGCGCGTCGAATGTCGTTTGGCAAGCGTCGCTGATTGAAGCTCGCGTCTCGAAGGGTCGCCTTGCCGATGTGGGACTTGCCGGCGCCTGTTTGACCGGCCATCAGGATGGCCACCTTCTCATCGATGTAACGACCGGTGGCGAGATCGTGGATGTGCGCACGGTTGAGCTTCGGCAGCCGGTCGAAGTTGAAGGTACCTGGTGTTTTGCCTAGCCCGAAGCCGGCACACACGAGACGCGCGCCGAGCTTCTTCTGGTCGCGCCGCGCGACTTCATCATCCAGGAGCATGGCGAGGAATTCACCAGGCGCATGCGCGAGAGTCCATGACAGGAGCACTCTCGTGCATCCGAGGCACGTGTGTTCCCGTGGAAGTTCGGACGGGCGCGAACGAAGCTGGCAATCGGGCGGTCCGGCTTGACGCAACGGATATACCGCATGCGCGTCACAGGCCACTGCTCCCGTTACGGTAAACGGCCGCATCCACCCCATTCCGCTCGCATCGATTCTGGTCCGCATCGTTCGACAGGACCAGGGGTAGCCTGTTCAGTCCGTGCATGATGAAGCGGCGCGGCAGGCGGTCTGGGCGCGGCGACCTATGACCCGGAGGCATGTTCGACGTTGCGCCTGAGCAGGTCGTTCCATACGGCCATCTCCCGATGCCTGACGGATGCCGGGTCTCCTCTCAACACGTCGAACTGTGTTGTCCCATCGGTCCACCGGAAGCGGATATCGAACGTCTGCTCGCCGACACGCAAGTCCCTGAGTGTCACATCGCCAAGCCACGGCGGCAACACAGGGTCGACATAAAGCATCTTGTGCGGTGCATCCGGCTGCAGGCCAAGGATCGCGTGCAGCAGTGAGAAGACCGATCCGGCAGCCCAGGCCTGCGGCACGTTGGCGCCCGCATACTGAACTGGAAAATTCGCCGCGTCCCGGTGCAGGCCCGCATAAAGCTCAGGTAGCTGGTTCAGCATGAAAAAGCCCCCCGCCCCACACACGTCGCGTGCGATCCGGCCTGCTTCTTCGGTGTAGCCATAGCGCCTGAATCCCAGCGCA
>NZ_DASRSY010000094.1:0-52801 GCF_035656215.1 Paraburkholderia sp. | reverse complement strand
GTTGTCATCGTCATTTCGAGCATCTCGACCATCCGATCAATTTCAATGTAGGACAGATCGTCGGCGGCGATTGGCCATCGACTGTACCGCCCTGGTGCGAATTCGACATCCGCATCGCCACTTACCCCGGAACGAGTGCAGACCAGGCCTTCGCGGCAGTAGAGCAATGCATCACCGAACGCGCAGCAGCGGACGCGCGCTTTGGCGACTCCCGTCCGAGCGTCTCGAAGACGGGCTTCTACGCCGAAGGCTATGTGCTGGAAGAGGGAACGGATGCGGAGAATGTGCTGAAGGCATGCCACCGCCTCGCGTTCGATACCGAACTCAAATCTTTCACGACGCCAGGCTATCTGGATGCCCGGGTCTTCGTCATCTACGGCGATATGCCAACGCTCGTGTACGGGCCCAGGTCGCTCGACATTCACGGCTTCGACGAACGCGTGCACGTCGAATCGCTGCGTCTCATCACGAAAAGCATCGCGCTGTTCATCGCGGACTGGTGCGGGGTGGAGCCGATCTGACCGTACGCGCCGCAGAGAAGACGCGGCCTGTTCGGATCGAGGGTTCAGATCGGCGTTCCGGGCACGATGCTCGCGAATCTCGCCTTTCTCGTTTGCTCGGCGACGCCGTCGAATGAGGCTTTGGTGTCATAGGGCTGGCGCCTGCCGTTTCTCGCAAGTGCTTGCTGTTGCTGAGCGGCAGTCATCAGAGCGAACGCGACGCGGCTCCAGACAGGAGTTTCAGGAGAGCCGGCCTCTCCTGCGTCGGCCTCTCCTGATAGCAGCGCTTTGCCCGGGGGCTGTATAGCGGGGGTCTTGCATTAAACGAGGAATCAACGTGGACAAAAAAACGCGTGCCCGACTGGTCAACCGGTTGCGGCAGGTCGTTTTCCGACGTTAGGTCATTATCCTGAGACTGGATTTGCCGACCCGGCAGTTCGTGCGCTCGTGGTTAATACGAAGATCGTCGGACACGCGTTCACGCTTCGCGCGAAGGATGCGGACTCGCTGGCGGTGAATCGGGCGCTCGCGGCGCTCAAGCCGTGCGACATGCTCGTGATCGATATGGATCTGGATCTGGATCAAGTGCATGCCCTATCTGGTCGGTCACGGCTTGTGCGGCACATGGGAGGCATGCCGCTCGTCGATGAAAACACGGTCGTGTCGGGACTGATCCCGCCCGGACACAAGGTTGCGACGAGCGACATCGCTGCAGGCGCGCCCGTGCGCCGCTATGGCCAGATCATCGGCTTCGCGTCGCAGCCGATTCGCGCCGGCGAACATGTGCATGTGCATAACGTCGCGATGGGTGAGTTCGACCGCGACTACGCGTTCAGCGCAGACGTCAAACCGATCGGGTATGTCGCGCAGTCGGCGACGTTCCAGGGACTCGTGCGGGAAAATGGCCGCGTGGCTACGCGCAACTACATCGGCATCCTCACGACCGTCAACTGTTCGGCGACCGTCGCGAAGGGCATCGCCGGGCGGTTCGACGGCGAGTCGCTTGCGCGGTTTCCAAACGTCGACGGCGTCGTTGCCCTGACGCATCCGATGGGTTGCTGCATCGACACCAAAGGCGAAGGCATGCGACTGCTGCAGAGGACGCTCGCCGGATATGCACGCCATCCCAACTTCGCCGGCATTCTGGTTGTGGGGCTTGGCTGCGAAGCGAACCAGATCGCCGGCTTGTTTGGCGCACATGCGCTCGAAGAGAATGACCTGCTGAGGACGTTCACCATTCAGGACAGCGGTGGCACGTCGAAGGCGATTGCGAAAGGGGCCGCCATCGTCCTGGACATGCTCGGGCATGCAAACCGGGCAACCCGTCGTTCGGTCCCGGCGAGTCACCTGGTGCTCGGTCTGGAATGCGGCGGCTCAGACGGTTACTCGGGCATCACCGCGAATCCTGCACTGGGCGCAGCCGCGGACCTGCTCGTGCGCCACGGCGGCGCCGCGGTGCTGTCTGAAACGCCCGAAATCTACGGCGCCGAACATCTGCTCACCCGCAGGGCCGTCTCTCCCGAAGTCGGCCGCAAGCTGATCGAGCGCATCAGGTGGTGGGAAGACCATGCGGCCAGAAATCATGGTGAAATGAACAATAATCCGACGCCGGGGAACAAGGCCGGTGGGCTGACGACCATTCTGGAAAAGTCGCTGGGTGCCGTGGCGAAGGGCGGCACGATGAACCTGCAGGCCGTGTATGAATATGCGGAGTCCATCATCGACAAGGGCTTTTCGTTCATGGATACACCCGGCTACGATCCGATCTCTGTCACCGGTCTGGTTGCAGGCGGCGCCAACGTCGTGTGTTTCACGACTGGGCGCGGGTCGGCCTATGGGTGTGCGCCGTCGCCGTCGCTGAAACTCTCTACAAACACCGCGTTATGGCATCGTCAGCAGGAGGATATCGATATCAACTGTGGCAGCATTCTCGATGGCGAGCACACGGTGCAACAGATGGGCCAGGCGATCTTCGAGCTTGTGCTGCGCACGGCCTCTGGCGAGAAGACGAAATCGGAGCGTCATGGCTATGGCCAGAACGAATTCATGCCATGGTTTGTCGGGGCAGTGATGTAACTGACCTTTTCGCGTATTTCACAGAAGGACCTGTATTTTCAACTACCAACAGGAGCTAGCCGTGAGTCTTTATACCGCCGAACAGCATGACGGCTTCGCGCGCGATTTCGAGCGTGACGGAATAGTCGTTTTGCGCAACCATTTCACGCGTGACACCTTGCGCCGGTGGCAACTGGCCTTTGCGCCGCTACTGCAAGCCAGGATCGACGCGGGCGCCACTGCCGTGCGCGGCGAGAACCGCCACTACATCACATTGCCGTTTGTCGGCGTATTCGCCGATGAGTCCATTTTCTGCGACCCGGACATACTGGCGATCGTCGAGCGCGTGGCCGGTGACGACCCGGTGATGTGTCAGCTTGCGTCGGACACGCCTTTGCTGGGATCGACGTATCAGGACGTTCATCGCGACACGCCGGAGTTGTTTGACGGCGAGCCGGAGACACCGTCGTTCCAGCTTGCGGTCAATTTTCCCCTGTGCGACGTGACCGCCGAAAACGGTCCATTCGAAACGACACTGGGGACACATCGTATGAATAAGGATCTTGCCATGGCCGCGTTTGAACGCGGCGAGATACCGCTCGTGGCGATTCCGATGCAACTCGGAGACGTAATGATCCGTGACGTGCGCGCACTGCACCGTGGCACGCCAAACAGGACAGCCGAACCGCGGCCGATGGTGGTGATCGGCTACAGCCGCAAATGGTATTTCCGGCCCGAGGTTCGTATCGACGTACCCGGCGATGTGTTTCGAACACTATCACCACGCGGGAAGCGGCTGCTTCGCCATATGCCGCAAGTGGCGGACGCGGATGCCTTGGCGGACGGCGAAAGCTATCTGAAATTTGCCTATTGAGGGATTCTGGTGATGATATGGGCGAGCGGCGTATTTTTGTAAAACGCGAGTTTTCACGAAAAGTACTATATCGCTAAGCTCGCTTATCGGCTTATCGGCTTATCGGCTTATCGATACAAGGTGCTGGTGAAACGCTTAACGACGCATCATCGAACGGTTTGCTTGCGCTCATCTTCTCAACACGTACCTGCCATCCTTCATGGATGACTTTTCCGCGGTCGCTCACCAACACGCCTTTTGAACGCAGCAGCACCGGGCGGTTTGGAGCCTGCTCCTGCAAGCCGACTCCGGGAGGCCAACTCCCATCTTCAGTACAGCACCACAAGCTTTCGCCTGTGTTCGCGCCACACTCTCGTCCAGATGCCATGTGCTACCCGGCTTGCGCCGCGTCGCCTTGGCGCACCGGGCGAATCGAGCGCCAAACTTCTCGCACCAGCAACGGATCGTTTCGTACGTGACCGGGCTTTCTGGCTAAGAGCCTCGCACAGCCCTTCCCACAAAGACAATGTGCGTCGCGAATTAAATTGATCACCGCAAATCTATTACCCGGACGAATCGTGACAAGTCTCGCCCCTTCTGTATACGGTGTCGACACGCGTCCACTCCAAACGGGCGGTTTCTTGTCAGTTGTGGTCACCGGGCGGCATGTGCCTGGCGTTCAAGCTGCTCGCGATGTTCCGGCTCCGCGATCGCGATCATGCGCCGCATGCGTTCAGTCAGTGAGCAGCCACGCAGGTCCGCAATGCCGTGTTCGGTCACGATCACACCGGCGTCGCAGCGCGCGGTGCTCGCGGGCCCGGACAACGAGGCGACAATTCGTGATCGTTCGCCCGCCGTCGAACGCAGCGCGATCACGGGGACGCCCCTGCGGCTCAGATGCGCCGCGCGCAGAAAATCGGGCGCGCCCCCTACCGCCCCAAGATAGTCGCCGTTTGCGACTTCAGAGTTCGCCTGGCCCGTCAGGTCGACTTCGATCGCGGAATTGATCGCGACGAAGCGCTCGATCGAGCGCAACGCTTCTGCGCCGTGCGTCTCGTCGGTGCCGCGCAGCACGATGTCGGGGTTGCGGTCGGCGTAGGCATAGAGCCGCTTCGTCCCCATCAGAATACCTGCGACGCTTCTGCCAGCATCGCGCCCCTTGCGCGCATTCGTGAGCGCACCGGACTCGGCCAGATCAACCAGCGCATCGCCGACGATGCCCGAGTGAATGCCTAGATCCTTGCGATCAGTCAACCGCTTGAGGGTCGCTTCCGCGACGCCCCCGAGCCCGACCTGCAGCGTTGCGCCGTCGTCGACAAGTGAAGCGACGTGCTCCGCGATGCGTTCTTCGTGAGGCGACGGTACGCTATACGGTGTTTCGAGTGGCGCAAAGGCGGCAGGAACGAGCGCGTCAATCTCGTCCGGGCGTAACCGGCGTTCGCCGTAGGTGCGCGGCACATCCGGGTTCACTTCGGCGATTACCACTCGCGCCTGTTCGATGGCCGCGATCAGCAGATCGTTAGCCAGACCGAGGCTGTACATGCCGTCTTCGTCGGCCTGCGCGACCTGCACGAGAACGACGTCGATACGGCTACCCGCGCGCGCAAAGTCGCGCAACAGCAGCGAATAAGGCGTCGGGAAGATGTCGAGCAGCCCAGCTTTGGCGAGCGCCCGATTGCCACCCGCGCCGCAGTAGCTCATGAAGCGGAAATGGTCGGCGTGTTCCGGACGCAGGGTGCCGCTCAGGTCGATCCCCGAAAAGACATTCAGGCGCCCGAAATGCGCCCGTTGAGCAACTAGAGCCCGGGTTAGGGTCAAAGGTTCGGCGGTCGCCTGCCCCCACATGACAGTATCTCCGTCGCGCAAATACGGCGTCAGATCGGGCAATGAATCGGTAAACAAGAAGCCTCCTTACGCCTCGGCCGCTATCGGCGAGGTACGCGCTGAAAATCGGAGAGATAGGTCCGGCTTGAACTGGTCAGCGGCCCGCGATCTTGCGATCGATCAATGCGCCCAGTTGCGCGCTCGAAAGGCCAAGCACGTCTGTGAGCACCTGTTCTGTGTGTTCACCCAGACGCGGCGCAGGCCGGGCCGACGCGCGAGGGAATGCGGAGAATGCAAGCGGACTCCCTGGCGCGAGCAGCTCGCCAACTCCCGGCTGAACGACCGCCGAGAAAAGGGGATTAGCCAGCGAACATTCGGGATCGGTCGCCACCAGTTCGCGCACGGTCTGATATCGGCTCCAGCAGACCGCATGTGCATCGAACGCCGAGGCGACGTCCGCCAGCGTTCGGGCGGCGATCCACGGCGCAAAAAGCGCGGCAAGTTGAGCACGTGCGATAAAACGCTCACCCTCCCGCTGCAGATCGAGATCGAGTGTTTTGCCGAGCACATCGACATCGCCGGCAAGGCCAGTGGCCGCGCAGAGCGACTTCCACTGCTTCGTGGTCAGGCCGACAATCATGATGCGTTGCCCGTCTGCGGTCACGAAGTCGCGCCCGAAAGCGCCGAACAGATCGTTGCCCGCCCGCTCGCGCTGGTTGCCGAGTTGCGCCTCGGCAAGAAAGCCAAGATGGCCCATTACGGCGAGTGCCGCGTCCTCGAGCGCGAGTTTCACATGCTGTCCCACACCGGTCTGTCGGCGGCTGCGCTCAGCCGCGAGAATGCCGAGCGCGGCGAGGTTACCTGTGACGAGGTCCCACGCGGGCAGCACGTGATTGCAGACTTCGTCGGCGGTGCCGCTACCGGTGAGATACGGTATGCCGACGCGTGGATTGACCGTGTAGTCGACTGCGGAGCGGCCATGACGATCGCCGGTGATCGTCAACTGGATGAGGTCAGCGCGCCGCGCGCTTAGAGCCTCATAGTCGAGAAAGCCGCGTGGCGGGAAGTTGGTGAGCAGGATTCCCGCATCCGGACCGGGAGCGGTGACAAGCGCGGCGGCAAGCTCACGCCCCTCGGCGCTCGACAGATCGAGCGTGACGGACTTCTTCGACTTGTTGAGGCCGCACCAGAACAGGCTCGTGTTGTCTGCCGTGACCGGCCAGCGCCGGTAGTCGAGGCCGCCAGCGAGCGGGTCGATGCGAATCACTTCGGCGCCCAGTTGCGCGAGTGTCATGCCGCCGAGGGGCGCCGCGACGAACGCCGACGCCTCGACGATCCGCATGCCTTTCAGAATCGCATCAGGCAGCATGGGGTGCCTCGTTTTTTTCTGCAGCAATGCGCGTCAACGCGCGGTCGTACAGAGCGCGTGCGACAACCTTCAGCGCAAGGGTTTCCTCGGCGCCTTCGAAGATCGACAGTACGCGCGCATCGACGAAATATCGGCTCACGGCGCTCTCTTCCGCGTAGCCCATGCCCCCGTGAATCTGCAATGCTTCACGCGTGACCATCTCAGCCGAGCGGCAAGCCAGCAGCTTGACGAGGCTGGCTTCCATTTGCGCGCCGTCGTTTTCGAGCTGACGTGCAATCGCATAGGTCAGCTTGCGGCATGCAGCGTAGCGCGCGGCCATGCGCGCGATCTTCACTTGCGTGAGGGGGTAGCTCGACAGCGCTTTGCCGAACACCTTTCGGTCGCCAGCATAGCGAATCGCCGCATCGAGCGCGGCGCGCATGACGCCGGAGGCCCGCGCGGCGGTCTGCATGCGTCCACCCGTCATGCCCTGCATCGTGTAATAGAAGCCCTTGCCGAGGCCTGCTTCGCCGCCGAGAACGTGAGAGTCCGGAACAAAAAAGCGCTCGAAATGCAGGTCGAACGAATGCATGCCGCGATAGCCGATGGTCGGAATCGCCCGCCCGGTGAGACGCCCGCCACCGGGTTGCGCGAAGTCAAACTCGTGCGCGTCGCTCGACGGCTTCTCAACGAGCATGATCGACAAGCCGCGATGTCCGGCCGAACGATCGGGGTCCGTGCGCGTGACCACCATCAGCAGATTCGCCATGCCTGCGAAGGTGCACCACGTCTTGGCGCCGTCAAGCAACCAACCGCCCTCCACGCGCGTGCCTTTGAGGCTCAGGCTCGCGACATCGGAACCGAAGTCCGGCTCGGTGATCGCAATGCCGCACAGCGCTTCGCCTGATGCGATCGCGGGCAGCCAGTGCTGTTTTTGAGCCTCTGTACCGCCCGTGAGCAGCGCGCGAGAAAGAATCTCCGGACGCGTGATGAGACTGCCCGCCGCTGCAAGCGACGCCTCCGACAGCGCCTCGGTGACAGCCACCATCATCAGCGCGTCGTTACCGGTTTCCGATGCGCTGCCGCCGAGCGACTCCGGTATCGAGAGTCCAAAGGCGCCCATCTCGCGCATGCCATCCAGGATTTCGGGGGGAACCGTCAGATCGTGACGATGAATGCGTTCGGCAAGCGGTGCGACCACCTCCGTTGCGAAGCGCCGGAACGCGTCCTGCGCCATTGCGACGTCATCCGGCTGTTTTATGTTGGCAATCGACTCGGCCGAGCCGAGCGCCTCACCAAGGTGCGCGAGCGCTTCGCTGCTGCATGCCGCCTGGCGCAAGCGCGCAAACTCCACGCTTTGGGTGACCGCATGCAACCCTGCGGCGGGAATGGCAAGGTCGACATACAAAGCGTCAAGACGCTGCAGAACGCTCGTCATGGCGTCGGTGGCAAAGGCGAGTGAGAGGCGCATGTCCAGGTCGGTGGCGCAGTCTTCCGGGTCGGTTCGATCGCAGGCAGTTTCCGCTGCAAGCAGTTCCGCGCTCGCCAGCGCGATTTCATAGCTGGCGAACTGAAACTCGTCCAGCCGTGCCGCATCCAGCTTGCCGTCGATCACACATGAGCGGACGACCGCGAGCACTGCCTCGTCGAGTAACCAGCGAACACGTTGCAGCACGGTAGTCGCGGCAGTAAAACTTTGTGGGACGGATTGATAGAGCATTTTTGGATGTCGGAAGGTAGGCTGGACTGGCTGGCTCGGGCGGCTGCGCCTGAAACCATGGCGGAGGGCGTGCCCGACTTATGAGGTACAGGATAGGCAAGCCGCGCGGACGCCGGTAGCGGCAACCGCGCATGGCCGGCATGCGGTGACGGTATGGCTGAGACCAGCGACGAATCGACGAGCGGCCCTAGCCGGATTGCGGCATCGAAACCCTCGCCGATCAGATCCACATAGCGGTCCGTCAGAGTGAGATCGATCTCGACCTCCGGACGGTCCAGCAGGTATGGCGCGACGAGCGGCGCGAGACCGAAAAGCCCGAAAGTGACCGGCGCTGTGACCCGCAGCCGTCCGCGCGGGGTCGTCGAAAGGTTGCTCGCGACGGCCTCTGCCTCTTCGGCGTCCGCGAGCAGCTGCTTGCAGCGCCGATAGAACTCCAGGCCGATCTCGGTCAGGTTCTGACGACGCGTGGTTCGATTGAGCAGTTGTCCACCGATGCGCGCTTCGAGCTCGGCCACATGTCGCCCCGCCATCTGCGCAGAGATGTCGAATGCTAGCGCGGCCGCCGCGAACGAACCGGTATCGGCGGTCTTCACGAACACCGCCATGCTGGTAAGACGATCCATCATTGCAAACTCTCCGTTTCGTCAGCCTACACTCAACACGGCTTTATCACACACGAGGTTCGAATCATAGTGTGAACAGGGCAGCGCCATTCGACGCGTTGCATTCAACCCACTGACGGAAGGAATTACTGCAATGAAGATCGGTATTATCGGAGCGGGATATATTGGCCGTTCCCTGGCAACCCTTGGCATGCGCCAGGGGCACGACGTGATGATAAGCAACTCGCGCGGGCCGGCGACGCTCGGCAGCACCGTGTCTGCGATCGGCTGCAAAGCCGGCACAGCGGAACAGGCAGCGGCATTCGGCGACATTGTCGTGTTGGCCGTTCCATTGCGTAACGTTGGCGACCTGCCCGCAGGGCCATTCGAGGGCAAGATTCTCGTTGACACCTGCAACTATTATCCCGAACGCGACGGCAGAATCGACGCGCTCGACCGCCACGAGACTACGACGTCGCAAATCGTCGCGGCGCACTTCCCGGCAGCGCGTGTCGTCAAGGCCTTCAATGCGATTCTGGCCAAGGATATCGAGACGACAGGAAAGCCGGCCGGCGCTCCGAAGCGACGCGCGTTGCCGATCGCGGGCGATGACGCCGACTCGAAGAGCGTGGTCGCCGCATGGCTCGACGAGTGCGGCTACGACCCGCTCGATGCGGGCGCGCTTGCCGATAGCTGGCGCTTCGAACGCGCAAAACCCGCGTACTGCATCCCGCTCGACAGGGAAACCTTGAAGACGAAGCTCGCATTGGCAGAACGCGACGTCGAACTTCCGCACGGGTCGTGGCGGAGCTGATCGGAAGCGTGCGAGGTCTCGCCGATTGCGTTGCTAACGGCGTTGCTGACATACCGGTTCGTCATGACGGTCATGTAGCGGGAGAACTGCCGCCAACACGCGCGATGCCCTATCGTTGATCCGGTCGCCGCGGCGTGAGTGCCTCACGGCGCGCATGCGGCCTTTCAACGCAAGGGAGCAGGATAGTGAAGATACTCGTTTCAGTGAAACGCGTCGTTGACTACAACGTGAAAGTACGCGTGAAATCGGACGGTACGGGAGTCGATATCGAGAACGTGAAGATGTCGATGAACCCGTTCGACGAGATTGCCGTTGAGGAAGCGGTGCGCTTACGCGAGGCGGGGATTGCGACAGAGGTCGTTGCGATCTCCTGCGGCGTGACGCAATGTCAGGAGACGCTGCGCACGGCGATGGCGATCGGCGCGGATCGCGGGATTCTGGTCGAATCGGCTAATGAATTGCAGCCGCTTGCCGTCGCGAAGATTCTCAAGGCGCTCGTGGAAAAGGAACGGCCTCAAATAGTGATCCTCGGCAAGCAGGCCATCGACGACGATTCCAACCAAACCGGTCAGATGCTCGCCGCGCTGGCTGGCCTGCCTCAAGCGACGTTTGCATCAAAAATCGTCGTGGCAGACGGCAAAGCCACGGTCTCGCGCGAAGTCGATGGCGGTGCGGAAACGCTTTCATTGAAATTACCCGCAGTCATCACCACCGACCTGCGCCTGAACGAGCCGCGCTATGTGACGCTGCCCAACATCATGAAAGCCAAAAAGAAGCCTTTGGAAACGCTGAAACCAGCGGACCTTGGGGTCGATGTCGCGCCGCGCCTGAAGACGCTCAAAGTCGCCGAGCCGCCCAAGCGCTCCGCCGGTGTGATGGTGCCGGACGTGAAAACGCTGGTCGAGAAGCTCAAGACCGAAGCCAAAGTGCTTTAAGAACAACGCGGAGACGGAAGAAAATGACGATTCTGGTAATTGCAGAACACGACAACGCATCGATCAAGGCCGCGACGCTGAATACCGTCGCGGCGGCTTCGAAGATCGGCGGCGATGTTCACGTGCTCGTGGCGGGTTCGAACGCGCAAGGCGCAGCGGATGCTGCGTCAAAGATCGCGGGCGTTTCCAAGGTACTGCTCGCCGATGCGCCGCAACTCGCCGAAGGACTGGCCGAGAACGTCGAAGGCACGGTGCTGGCGATCGTGCGAGATCCGTCGAAGGATTATTCGCACATCCTTGCGCCCGCAACGGCCTACGGCAAGAACATCGCACCGCGCATTGCGGCGCATCTGGATGTAGCCCAGATCAGCGACATCACCGCAGTCGACGCACCAGATACTTTCGAGCGCCCGATCTACGCTGGCAACGCCATCGCGACTGTGCAATCGAGCGACCCGATCAAGGTCATTACCGTGCGCGCGACAGGCTTCGATCCGGTCGCGGCCGAGGGCGGCAGCGCATCGGTCGAGAAGATCGAAGCGGCAAACGACGCAGGCATTTCTCAATTCGTCAGCCGTGAAGTGACGAAGCTGAATCGGCCGGAACTGACGTCGGCGTCAATCATCGTGTCCGGTGGCCGGGGTCTCGGTAACGGCGAGAACTACACGAAGATGCTGGAGCCGCTGGCGGACAAGCTCGGTGCGGCGCTCGGCGCATCGCGTGCGGCGGTCGATGCGGGCTTCGTCCCCAACGACTATCAGGTCGGCCAGACCGGCAAGATCGTCGCACCGCAGTTGTACGTGGCCGTGGGCATCTCGGGCGCGATTCAGCACCTGGCGGGGATGAAGGACAGCAAAGTCATCGTCGCAATCAACAAGGACGCGGAAGCTCCGATCTTTGGTGTCGCCGATTACGGCCTCGTCGGCGACCTGTTCGCTCTCGTGCCGGAACTGGTAAGCGCCCTCCCCTAATGTGGAACCGCGGGCCGTAAAACGAAGCGTGCGCGGTCCTCCTCTTTCTCTTCGAAGCGTGATGCGCGTCGGCGCTGCCTGGCAAGCGGAAGCGCCGCGAAACTTCAGATCATCGAGTCGCGCGCCTCATTGTGGACCTGTGCAGCAATCCGGCGTGCTTTCAGAATCACCGGGAGATCGACCATTTTTCCATCGACCGCCACGGCTGCGCCGTTACTCGCTTCGATGGCGAGCAGTACCCGACGCGCCCAATCCGTCTGCGCATCACTCCACGCAAAGGCACGATGAACGGCATCGATCTGAGCCGGATGAATGCATAGCTTGCCGCCGAAGCCGAAGCGCCTGCCACGCCGCGCCTCAGCTTCGATGGCGGAAGAATCGGATATCACGGTGGAGACACCATCCACCGGCGCGCCAATTTCCGCGAGCCGGGAGGCCAGAACGATCTGCGAGCGAAACAGGTTCAGTTCGTCTGCATCGCCTTCAATGCCCAGGTCAATCTGAAAATCGAGCGTTCCGAAAACCAGCCGTTTGACCCGAGGGGCCGCACAAAGGGCCGAAAGATTCGCGATACCCCTGGCCGTTTCGATCATCGGAAAAAGCACGATATCGCGATGCGCCCTTTTCAGTACCGCACTTAACTGTTCCAGGCTTTCCGCCTTTGGCAGCAGAATACCGGCAACCCCGCGACACGACGCGAGCGCCGCCAGGTCATCTTCGAACCACGGTGTGTCGAAGCCATTAATGCGCACGAGCACTGGCCGAAGAGCGTCGACGCCAGCAAGCACCGCGGCGCGGGCTTCAGATTTCGCGTCTGCCTGTACGGCGTCTTCGAGATCGAAGATCACCTGGTCGGCGCCGGCCGCACGGGCCTTCTCGAATCGTTCCGGACGGTTTCCCGGCACGAACAGATACGAGCGCGAGGCCGGGATATTCACTTCGTCCAATTGAACTGCGCTATCTGTGGTCATGTCAGCCTGGTCTAAAATTGGGTGGCGCGCAAAGATACGAAAAGCTTCGCCTGAGCGTCGCTCGTATGGACGCTCAGGCGAGCTCAGCGCTCGCGCGCATGGTCAAGTAGCCTTCGTGGTCCATCGCCCACAACTCAACCGTGTTTCCGTCGTTGGAAGGCCGTCCGCAAAGCGTCAATGGCCGAGTCGCGAAAGCAGGTCGCACGGCTTTGAAGGTGAAACGGCGGATCGTTGCTTCGGGCAATTCGCGAGCAACCAGATCAATCAAAAGTGTCGCGACAAGGGGGCCGTGTACCACGAGATCGGGGTATCCTTCGACCCCTGTCGCGTAGGGCCGATCATAGTGAATTCGATGCCCATTGAAGGTCAGTGCCGAATAGCGAAACAGCATGACCGGTCCCGTATCCACGACACGTCGCCAGACTTCATCGAGCGGGGCGCGCTCCGGCGGTGGTGCAACAGCGTCGGCGTGCGGCGCGTCCCGATAGACGATGTCCTGTTCTTCCTCGATCTTCAACTGGCCTCCCGCTTCGACGGCGTGTCGAACGGTAACGAACACCAGCCGTCCGGAACGCCCGATCTTGTCCTCTACGCGCAAGATCGTGGAGGTGCGAGTCATTTGCTCGCCGACGCGCAGTGGAGCATGAAAGGTGAGCCGTCCGCCGGCCCACATGCGCCGCGGAAGCGGTACCGGGGGCAAGAAGCCACCGCGTTTCGGATGGCCGTCAGAATCGACGTCCGCCTGTGGGGCTGCCGACAGAAAGTAGAGCCAGTGCCACAAGGGCGGCACGCAGTCGCCGGCCTCCGTACGATCGAGCGTCGCGGCGAGGGCGGACAGTGGGAAAGCCGTCGCTACGTCCCTCGTCACGTCCTGCTTTGAGATCCAGTCAGCCAGTGGAACATTTGAATCGGACATACATAAGTCCTATGCGAGTGTGTCGCTCTTTAATTGTCGCGCGGGCCTTGCCGACTACCGGCCAGGTTCTACGAACCAATAGTGCCGTTTGCCGACTCAGTTCGGTAGCGGGCCCCAGGTATCGTTGCCATGCGGAAACGGCATTGCCGCACGACCCTCTCGCAACGCTGCATCGAGCGACGACACGGACGTCGTATTCGGCCGATGAACGCTTCGGGATAGCCCGTAGGTGTCGTTTTCCGCTGGTTTCTGAAGGATAGAGTTTGAGCCTTGCGCCACGGCCACCATACTGGCCCTTGAGCTCTGGTTTTCGATGATTCATGGCTGCGGCCCTGTTCTGACGTCCTCAGAACTTGTGACGGATCGCGACGCGGACGGCGGCCTGATGATTGGTCGACGATGGCGTGATCACATTGATCGCCGCGACGGCCGGCGCGCCGGTCGACTGTGTTCCCGATGCGCGCTGATAGACCGCTGTGAAATAGACGTCGGTGCGCACCGACAGGAGGTAGTCCGCCGAAAAATCGAGCTGGTTGTAGGCCGCGCCGCTCTTGCCGTTGATTGAACTGCCGGTTGTGCGCTCGAATTGTGCGGCAGTAAAAAACGCCGGGGTCCACTGATATTTGAGCGCGGCCGCATAGTTGTTGAACGTCACCGTGCCGCGCACGGCGCCCGGATTGAGCACGCCGACGGCGCCGCTCAAATCCTTGAACTGAACGTTTGAATAGGTGCCGGACAACGTGAACTGGCCGATCGTGTAAGACGCACCGGCCGCCGCAACCTGTTGCGTCTGCGCGGAAGCGAAACCACGCGTCGCTACCGACGACATGTTGTTGGTCCCGGCTGTCGCGCCCGACACACTCGTACCGTAGAACGACACATTCGGATTGCGGATGTTCATGTACGATGCGCCGAGCTTGAACGGACCATACGCATAGCCCGCACCGACGCCCCAGACCTGGCTACGCGAGAAGTCCCCGGCAATGCCGCCCAGCGAATACATGCCGCCGAACGTCAGGCCGCCAATGTTCGGGCTCGCATACTTGACGACGTTGTTCACGCGATTGCCGATCGCGAAATTGTCCATGTCGCCAGGACTCGCGGTGATGTAGCCGCCGTAGGTGCCGGCAAACCCGAACGGCCCAACATAGTCGACCGTCGAGTCGAACTGGCGGCCGAGGGTGAGCGTGCCGAGGCGGTCGCTCGAAAGACCGACATAGGCCTGCCGACCGAACATCAGGCCGCCCTGACCGAGCTTGCCACTGTTCACGTCAAAGCCGTTCTCCAGCGTGAAGACCGCACGCAGGCCGCCGCCGAGATCCTCTGCCCCACGAAAGCCGAAGCGGCTGCCGCTCAGCACGCCCGAGGCGAGATAGTACTGCCGCGAGCCATTGGCGTTGCTGTTGAAGATTAATCCTTCGTCGATGATGCCGTAGAGCGTGACGCTGCTCTGCGCATTGGCGATGCCGGATACCGCGCCGAGGGCCGATAGGACCCAAACTACTTTTTTCATTGTCGCTGTCTCCTGAACCGTATTCTTTTATCGAGTTGACCGGTTATCCCGCAGTGCAAACCCGCCCGCGGTAAGGAGGACTATAAGGAGCGGGCCTCGTCGGCAGTAGGAGCAAGATGACATGCCGGCCATAACGATCATGCATATCAAATGCATTACGACGGGCACGAGTCAGACGAGCAGGAAGACTGTTGCGCCTGCTTAACATGGTGTCACGTCAGTTCAAAAGAGCCCCGATTCAGGGTATTCACTAGCGTAGACGGTTTCCAGAGTGCGCGGACGCGCTCAGTCGTTCGTGGACACCCTGCCGATGATTGGTTACGATGGCAGCTTATTCCGAGATACATTTTCGACATGACCACCAGCACCGCACCGATTGGCGAGCAGTCCATGGACTGTGATCTGCTGAAGATCTTCTGCAAGGTCGCCGAACTGGAGAACTTCTCGCGCGCGGCGGTGCAGCTCGACCTCGCACAACCGGTCGTGACACGCAAGATGAAGCGGCTCGAAGAGGAACTCGGCGTGGAGCTGTTCGTACGCACCAATCGGGGCTGCCAGCTCACACGTTCGGGGAAGCTGCTGTCCGCGAAAGCAGGCGGCATCCTCGCGCAACTCGCACAATTGCGCGAAGAGGTGATGCATTCGGCGGAAGACGTGTCCGGCTCAATTTCGATTGGCATGACGCACACGGCGGGCTCGTATCTCGCCGCGCATGTGGTCTCCACGATCGCGTCGCACTGGCCGAAGCTGCACGTGAGCCTCGTTCAGGATGTGAGCCGCGTGCTAAGCGCACAGTTGCTGAACAACGAACTGTCAATCGCCGTCCTGTTTGATCCGCCGACGGATTCCCGTGTGGTCGCGGTGCCCTTGTTGATGGAGCGGCTTTATCTTGCCGGCAAGCCCAACTCCGAACTGCTCAATATCGAACGCCCCACGATGGCCGATCTCGTCGGCGCGCCGTTGATCCTGCCCAGCCGTGGCCAGGCGCTACGACTGCTCGTCGACGAAGCGTTCAGCGAGATCGGCGCGCCGCTCGATCCGATCTACGAGACCAACAGCACGGCGCTTCTGAAGTCGCTCGCCGCGCAAGGGCTCGGCTATACGCTGCTGACCTACGGCACGATTGCCCCCGAGGTGGCCGCCGGCCAACTGGCGGCACGCGCCATCGACCAGCCCGGCATGTCAATCTGCCTGACACTGGCCACCACGCGCGAGCATCGTCGTCTGAAGACAGTCCGCTTTGTCGGCGAACTGATTCAGCGTGAGATCCGCCGGCTCGTGCAGGGTGGCGTGTGGCAAGGCACGCCGATGGTCATGCCAGGATAAGCGTCGTCTGCTTCCTTCGATCTCCCTTAAATCCGGAACGCGTGCTCGGTCAAGCCCGGAACGGGAGAAGTTGCTGCGAACACGCATCCCGCGTACGGCTCAGTCGCGAAGTCGGCCTCGGACATGCCGTCGTTTCGCGTCGTGATGTAGAGCGTCCTGCGGTCGGCGCCGCCGAACGAGACTGAGGTCGGCCGGCGGGTCGGTACATCAACAACGCAATCAAGCACGCCCTGTGGCGTGTAGCGCGCCACGCGCGAACGGTGCACCTCGGCAATCCACACGCAGCCGTCGGTGTCGGTCGCCAGGCCATCGGGCTTCACGCCGGTATCGGTGTAGTCGATGAGCAGTCTACGCTCGCCAACCTGCCCGTCGTTCACGTCGAACTCGTACACCCATAGTTGCCCCGGACGCGAATCCGCGAAGTACATCGAGCGCTCATCCGGACTCCATCGCAGTCCGTTAGCGAGCCGGATACCGTCGGCCGCACGAGACGCCCGATCGCCGTCGAAACGATAGATCCCACCGATCGGCGATTCAAGATCGACGTCGTAGGTGCCGGTCCAGAAGCGGCCGCGCGAATCGCAGGCAGCGTCGTTATAACGCTCCTGCGGCGAGATCAGGCCGCTCGCCGCGAACGGCGTATAGTCATCGCTCTCGTAGGTCCCGAACGCAAGCCCGCGCGTGAACGAAAACAGCAAACGTCCATCGGTACAAAGCGTCACGCGCGCACATCGATAGGGCAGCGTCTTTGAGTCGACTGCGCCGCTTTGCGGATTGCCCCGGTACAGGCGCTTGCCGATCAGGTCGATCCAGTACAGCACGCCGTCGGCGGAACTCCAGAGGGGGCCCTCGCCAAGCTTCGTGTCACAGCGAAACGCAAGCTCCGCGTGAATTTCGTTGGTCATGTCAGTCATCGCCGTTTCGTGGGAGTGAAGATGTTATGGACGGCCGAGAATCAGTCCGCTCTTGTGGCCGCCGCCGCCGCCGCTCGTGATGAGGCAGTGACGGGCGCCATCGACCTGCGCTGTCGATTCGCCGCGCATCTGCCGCACGCCTTCGATCACGAGGTTCAGGCCGTGAAGGTACGCTTCCGACAACAAGCCACCCGATGTATTGACCGGTAACCGCCCGCCGGCACGAATCTCGCCCGCCTCAATGAACGCACCGGTGTCACCACGCCGGCAGAAGCCATAGTCCTCGAGCGCCATCGGGATCAGCCCTGTGAACGCATCGTAGAATTGCGCGACGTCGATGTCTCCCGGTGTCAAGCCGCTTTGCTGGTACAACGCTGCGGCGACATCCCTGGAATTGATGGTGGCGTAAGTGTCGAGCGGCATATTGTGCGAACCCATCGGCCCGAGCGTCCAGCGCGCGCCGCTCGCCTGTGCTGCCGCGAGAATCGGTACGGCAGGCCGTTGCAGCTTCTCCGCCAGCTCGGCCGACGTAATGAGCACGGCGCACGCGCCGTCCGTTTCGAGGCAGCAATCGTACAAACGGAACGGGTCTGCGACCATCCGCGCAGCGAAGTAGTCGTCGTGTGTCATCGACCGGCCATGCATCACCGCCCGCGGATTCTTCTGCGCGTTGCCGCGAATCGTGACGGCGAGTTCCGCGAGATGGTCGGCGTTCATGCCCGACTCTTCCAGATAGCGTCGATAGACGAGCGCCATCATCATCGCCGGCGACATCAGGCCGAACGGCGCGACGTACGAGCCCCACATCGGACGCGCACGGTATTCGCCATAGCGTTCGTACTGCCCCTGGCAAATCGAACGATACGCGACCGCATACTGGCATTGCCCTGTCGCCACCGCCGCAGCGGCTAGCATCACGGAGGCCGAACAGCCACCGCCGCCGCCGCCCCACACGAGCGACGAAAAGCGCAAGAGTGGCGCGGCGAGCGCGGCCTGCACCATGACCGGCTCGTGTCGTTCGAACCCGAACGACGCATAGCCGTCGATCCTGCTCGCCTCGATGCCGGCATCAGCGGCTGCATTGCGGATCGCTTGCAGGCAGAGCTCGAACTCGGACTGGTCATTGTGCCCGCCGCGTTTGGCGTAGGCGGTCTCGCCAACGCCGACGATACAGGGCTGAAGGCGCTTGGGTGCGTCTGCGGTCGGAAAGCTCATTGTTCTTCTCCCTTGCTTTGATCTGATTCGATGCGCTTCCTGAAGCGCGGCAACTGGAAACCGCCCGCGAGGGCATCCCAATACACGCTGACCGGCAACCCGATCTTCATGTCTTCGGGCGCCACGTCGACGACGTTGCTCACGAGCCGCACGTCGCCCGCATCGTCGAGCAGTACCACCGCGACGTTGTAAGGGTTGTGACCCTTGAGCGCCGGGTGCGTCGGGTGATGGCTGACTGTGTACGTGTACACGGTGCCGTTACCGCTGACTTCCTTCCAGTCCATGCGTGTGGACGCGCAGTGCGGGCAGCTCGGCATCGGCGGGTGGGAAAAGCGCTCGCAATCCGTGCAATGGCGAATTAGCAGTCGGCCTTCGTTGCAGGCGCTCCAGAATGGCGCGTCGTCGCGCGAGGGTTGCGGTGCGGGCATCGCGTCGGGTAAATAGGGCATGGGGGGTCTCCTCGATGAGCAGGCGCACGCGGCGCCAGTGGACGTCTTGCGGTCACTATAGGCATAACGACCGGCCCGCAGTAGCAGCGGACGGTCATGACGGAAATGCCGCCATGACATACCTGCAGCGGCGGCTCGCGGGAAAACCACGTTGCGCAAGACGCCTTGCGTCGCCCGAACTTTCAATGAAATCGGAACTTACCCGAAGTTTGCCCGCCGCCAGCACCTGCGCTGCACTGTCATGCCGTGAGTGCATGGCGGCGATAAAGGTGCACGCCTAGCCGGCACCTTGAACGGCTCTTATAGTTCAAGCGAACCTAGCGATTACCAACGCACGAGCGCCATCGCCAACGCATGGCCTCGGGCCATGAAACCGAGTCAGGAACTATGACCCTCGAAATTCCCTACGAAGAACGCGTCCTCGGCAAGCTGCTCGCACAGGCCGCCGAGCGTCACGGCGACAAGCCCTTTCTGAGCGTCGACGAAAGAACGTATTCGTTCAGCGAAACTCACGCGATCAGCCAGGCGGTCGCACGTGGATTGCGCTCGATCGGCGTAAAGCCCCACGAGCCGGTGATGGTGATGCTCGACAACTCGGCTGAATTCGTTTTTTCGTGGTTTGCCCTCAGCCTGCTCAACACCGTCTGCGTGCCGATCAATACTGCCTACGCGGGCGACATGCTCGCTTACGTCACCTGCGACGTGAAAACGCGTATCGTCATCACCAGCGCGAATCATGCGACGGCCTTCGCGAATCTCGCGCCGGCCCAGCGCGGTGCGCTGGAGACAATGGTGATCTGCGGCGCCCATGACGGCGTTGCCGGCATGCAGACGCTCAGTTGGAACGCGCTGGTGATCGATGCGGGCGATCCGGTGTGCGCGCCGGCGACCGCGGCCGATACCGCGTTCATCTGCTACACATCGGGCACCACAGGCCCCTCCAAGGGCGTGCTACTGCCGCAATCGCTGACCTTCCAGACCGCCCAGAGCTTCATCAACGCGGTGGGCATGACCGCTGACGATATCGTTTTCACGCCACTGCCGCTTTTTCACGGCATGTCCCGTACGATGGCGACTTTGCCCGCGCTGGTGCTTGGTGCGCAGGTGCATCTCGCACCGCGCTTTAGCGCTACCACTTTCTGGCAGGACGTGCGCCGCGCGGACGCGACGATCAGCACCACCATCTTCACCATCCCGCCGATCCTCAAGCACAAGCCGCCTTCAGCCGACGACCGCGCGCATCGGGTACGCGTCATGTTCAATGCACACCACGATCCCGAATTCGAGGCACGCTTCAACGTGCGTCTCGTCGAAGCCCACGCGATGACGGAAACGGGCATGACTGTATTTACTCCGTTCCCCGAACGCAAGCTGGGGGCATCAGGCCGCGCGGGCGACGACTGGCAAGCCGCGATCGTCGACGAGAACGACAATCCGATGCCCACAGGCTCAGTCGGCGAACTCGTGCTGCGCCCGAAGCGGCCCGGCATTGTGATGGAAGGCTACCTGAACAAGCCCGAGGCAACAGTCGGCGCATGGCGCAATCTGTGGTTCCACACCGGTGACATGATGCGCGCCGACGACGAGGGCTATCTGTACTTCGCCGGCCGCAAGAAGGAGCGCATTCGCCGCCGTGGCGAAAACATCTCCGCGTACGAAGTCGAGACCATCGCGATCCAGCATCCGGATCTCGTCGAATGTGCGGTGCTGGGGGTGCCCGCGGGCGACAACGAGGACGAGGTATATCTCGTCGGCGTGCTGCGCGATGCCGGGCCGCTCACTGCGAGCGAACTGCACAAATGGCTCACGGGCCGCCTGCCGAAATTCATGGTGCCACGCTACATCGAGTTTCGCGAATCGCTGCCGAAGACCGGCTCGGCGAAAATCGAGCGCCACACGCTGCAGCAAACGGTCCCCGCGCCTGCGGCCTGGGACAGCGCGCGTAAGCCCGAGTCCGCGCCCTCACTCGCCGACGCCAGATAGCCGCACGTCCACCACGAAAATCATCACGGAGACAGTCATGATCCTCAGCATCCACGACGCACGCACCTTGATTCGAGCGTGCATGACCGCCACCGGCCACACCCCGGCCGAGGCTGACATCATCAGTGATCATCTGATCGACTGCGAGTTGCGAGGCCTGTCGTTTGGCGGGCTGCCACGCGCGCTGTCGGTCATCGAACGCATTCACGCGACGCATACGCCGCGCAAGCCCATCGAGATCGTCAAGGAATCGCCCGTCTCGGCCGCGCTTGACGGCGGCGACCAGGTCGGCTATCTCGTCGCCCATCGGGCTACCGAAATCGCGCTCGAGAAGGCGCGCGCGACGGGCATCGCGGTCGTCACTGCCAACCAGACATGGTACACCGGGATGTTCTCGTACTACCTTGAGAAGATCACGGCGGCCGGCTTCATGGGCTTCGTGGCCGGTAGCGGCGGGCGTCGCGTCGCGCCGCACGGCGGCACCGAAGGGCGCTTCTCGACGAACCCGATCGCCTTCGGCTTCCCGAGCGCCGGGACACCTGTCATCTGGGACATCGGCACGTCGGCGATCATGCTCGGTGAAGTCGTACTGGCCGAGCGCATGGGCGACCTGCTGCCGGAAGGATCGGCTTTCGCGCCCGACGGCAAGCCCACGCGCGATCCCGCTGCGGCACTGGCTGGCGCCTTCGCGGTCTGGGGCGGTCACAAAGGATCGGGCCTGGCGCTCGTCGTGCAGTTGCTCGGGATGATGGGTGGCGCATCGGCAGCGCCGCCCAAACTGCGCGACTGCGGCTTCTTCATGCTCGTCGTCGATCCGAACCTGCTCACGGACGGCGACGACTACGCGCGCCGCGTGAGCGCATTCGCGAACAGCCTGCGCGATACCCGCCCACTCGATCCGGCGACACCGGTTCGCGTGCCGTTCGAGCGGTCGGCCGTCGAGCGGGAAAAGCGCCGGGCGGGCAACGCGATCGAAGTCGCGGACCAGATCTATGAGGCGCTGAAGGCGATCGCCGCCAGAGTCTGACGACACGCGGTCTGCGTAGCATCGTTCGGACGATAAAACAAATACTCAAGGAGACACCATGTCAACCCCCGCTTCAGGCATTTCCTCGCGATCCGCGAGCGACAGTGCATACCGGAAAATCACGCTGCGCATCGTGCCGCTGCTGTTCATCTGCTACATGCTGAACTACATGGACCGCGTCAATATCGGCTACGCACAGTTGCAGATGAAGCACGCGCTCGATTTCTCAGACGCCATCTACGGCCTCGGCGCCAGCATCTTTTTTGCCGGCTACTTCATCTTCGAGGTGCCGAGCAACCTTCTACTGCACAGGATTGGCGCGCGCAAGACGCTCCTGCGCATCATGCTTGGTTGGGGTCTGCTGTCGGCAGGGACAATGTTCGTCTCGACACCGGTGCAGTTCTACGTCGTGCGCTTTTTCCTCGGTGTGTTCGAGGCTGGACTCTTTCCGGGCATCGTGCTCTATCTGACGTATTGGTATCCGCCAGCACGCCGTGCGCGCGTGGTCGCGTTGTTCATGCTTGCCACCGCGGCGGCCGGACTCGTCGGCGGACCGACCTCAGGCTGGATCCTGCAGAACATGAATGGCGTGCATGGGATGCAGGGATGGCAGTGGATGTTCGTGATCGAAGGACTGCCGAGCAGTCTGCTCGGCATCGTGTCCTACCTGTATCTCGTTGACAGTCCCGGCAAAGCGGGCTGGCTCACCGACCAGCAGAAGGCGCTGGTCATTGAAGAAGTGGCCGCAGCCGCAGCCGCGTCTTCCTCCGCGACCCACACCCATTCTCCCTTCGCGGATCCGAAGGTCTACCTGCTGAGTTTCGTGCTGTTCTGCATGCTTTGCGGCTCGTATGCGCTGAGCTTCTGGCTGCCGACCGTGATTCGGGAACTGGGCGTACGCAGCCTTCAGCAGGTCGGTCTGTACGCGATGATTCCCGACGCCGTGGCGGCCATTTCGACGATCCTCTACAGCCGTCATTCGGACAAGCACTTTGAGCGCCGCTGGCACTTTATCGCTGCCGCTGTAATCGCCGCAGTCGCGCTCAGTGCCACCTCCCTCACCGCGCACAGTCTCGGACTTTCGATCTCGATGTTCGCTATCGCGCGCGCCGCGATCGTCTCGTCGCTGCCGGTTTTCTGGGCAATGACGACAGGCCTGCTTTCCATACGCTCGAGCGTTGCCGGCATCGCAGTGATTTCGAGTCTGTCCAATCTCTCGGGCATGACAAGCCCGTTCCTTCTCGGCCTGGTGAAGTCAGCGACCGGCAGTCTCGTCAACGGACTGTTTGCGATCTCGGCGCTGATGTTTGTCGCCGCGATGTGCGTGTTCTTCTGCGTTCCACGCCAACAACGTTTTCGTGAAATGACAGCGAACGCCAAAGTATCGCAGCTGTGAGGTTTTCTTACTTCGCCGCGGGCGAATCGCGGCGAGGTCATCGATCAGCGTTTTGACGGGTTAATCGCGAGACGTAGCTCGCGCGAACTGCAGTTACAAATGCGCTTATCGATCGCGCCATTACGATAAGCATTAGCGATATAGCCGTTTTTTTGTCCAAACTGCCGTTTTGCGAAACGCGGATGGCTCCGGCGCGGTCTCCTGAGATGACAGCCTGCACAGGCGAGCACGGCGCGGTTCCACACTTGATTTCTCCTGCGCCTACAAGCCTGTTAATCATTTTAATAGGATGATCTCACTACTTTTAACGAGTGAAAAATAGCCGGATAGTACGCCCCTGACTACCAAGGAGGCTTTGTCATGCGTATCTTTCTCACGGGCGCGACTGGATTCATCGGTTCAGCCCTCGTCCCCGAACTCATCAAGGCTGGCCACCAGGTGATCGGCATGACCCGCTCGGAAGCGGGCGCCCAGGCGCTCCTTGCCGCGGGGGCCGAGGTGCATCACGGAAGTCTGGAAGATCCTGAGAGCTTGCGTAACGGCGCTGCGAACGCAGAAGGCGTGATCCACACGGCCTTTGATCACGACTTTTCAAGGTTTGTCGAGAATTGCGAAAAGGACAAGCGCGCCATCGCGGCACTCGGCTCTGCCCTCGCCGGCTCCGATCGTCCCCTCGTCATCACCTCCGGGACCGGGATTGGCAGCCCTGGGTTTGGCCAGCCTGCAACCGAAGACGTCTTCAATATCAACCATCCCAATCCGCGCATCGCGTCCGAACTCGCGGGAAATGAGTTGCTGGAAAAAGGTGTCAACGTGTCGGTGGTGCGACTTCCGCAGGTTCACGACACGGTCAAGCAGGGGCTCATCACGCCGCTCGTCGCGATCGCTCGTGAAAAAGGCGTCTCAGCCTATGTGGGCGAAGGCCGTAACCGCTGGCCGGCGGGCCATCTGCTCGATGCAGCGCGTCTTTACCGTCTCGCGGTGGAAGCGCGTGAACCGGGCGCACGCTATCACGCAGTCGGCGAAGAAGGGCTCAGCAGTCGCGAGATCGCCGAGGCGCTGGGCCGAGGTCTGAATCTGCCGGCTGTTTCCATCGCGCCGGAAAAAGCGGCCGAGCATTTCGGATGGATGGGGCTATTTGTCGGCATGGATTTTCCGGCTTCCAGCGCCCAAACGCAGGCGCGATTGGGTTGGCATCCGACCGGTCCGACGCTCATCGCCGACCTCAACGAAATGCGCTACGTTTGATTATCTTCGCTGGAGAAGAGCAAGGGTTGTAGAAACTTGCCCGCGTCGGGCAGGCACTCGACGCGGTGCATGTTTTCTTTGGCAGCTATGTAACCCAGTCTCGACTAGCGTTCCTGGCGGGGCTCATTCAACGCTACCCGGATTCGCGAAACGCCCGCTTTCTGCGACGACTTTAGGACCTGCACGGTTCTAGTCAATCACGCGTGCAGCAACAGCTACGAAACCGTCGACACCGGGGGGACGTCGAGCGACTCAATCGCTACCGTGACGAAATCGCCAGAAATGAGGCCAACTTTCTCGGCGAGGCAACTGCGTTTTTTTTCACCGCCAGCAGTCGGAAACCAGACGTCGATCGTCTTGCCTGTACCGGTATCACGATACCTGTGGCCGGTTCGCTGAATAGCCATCGAAGCTTCCTCTTTCGTAATGTGACGGACTTCATCCATGCTCGATGCCAACCAGCCGCGCGTCCAGCCGTCGCGCCAGCGCTGCGCCGCCTTCGCGCATCACAGCATCGTGATTCCATTGGAAAACCGGTCGCAACACCGGCGCCAATGCATTCATCCATGCGCGGTTCGTACGCACGCACCAGTCGTAGCGGACCACGGTAAGTTTGCGTCCGTCGGTTGAAAAGCTCCACCGGCCGACGCCTTCGACGTCGCCACTGGCTTGCCCTTCCAGCGCGACCAACGGGTCGACGCGCGTCACCCGCATATCGAACACGAGGCGATAGGGCAACCAGCCTTTCCACGTATAGCGTTGTACGACGCCCACGCCCTGATCGGAGCCCGCCTCCAACTGGTCCACGCGCTGAACATTATTCCACCACTCGGGCCAGCGCGCCGAATCCTGGATTGCCTCCCAAACTTCCTGCACTGGCGCATCGATGCGCCAAATGGTGGAAAAGCGGTATTCGACCGTTCGCAAGCTGCCTCCGTTCTTGGTGTTCTTCTTGGGATTTTCCGCGATAACCCCGCTTGAGCCATAGGTTAAGCTTCTTCCATGGACATCCGCCAGCTCAAATATTTCGTTGCGATCGTCGACTGCGGCAGCCTGTCGAAGGCGGCCGAACAGCTTTGTGTCGCTCAGCCTTCGCTCAGCCAGCAGGTCGCCGGGCTCGAAACCGAACTGAAAACGACGCTACTGTTGCGCAGCCATCAAGGCGTACAGCCGACCGAAGCCAGTCGCGCACTGTATCTTCGCGCTCGCGACGTGCTCCGCCAGAAACGCTTGAAGCGCTGCTCGCCCGTGCGGACGTCTTTATCCAGAATCTGGCGCCCGGCGCCGCACAACGCCAGGGACTCGACGCGAAGTCTCTGGTTGCGCGTTTTCCGCAACTGATCGCCTGCGATATTTCCGGTTACGGCTCCAACGGACCGTACAGCGACAAGAAGGCCTACGACCTGCTGGTGCAGTGCGAAACCGGCTTCCTGTCGATCAACGGCACGCCCGAGACGCCGTCGAAATGCGGCCTCGCGATTGCCGATATCGCGACCGGCATGTACGCGCTGAACGGCATCCTGATGGGCCTGCATCAGCGCTCGCGCACCGGCAAAGGCATGGCGTTCGAGGTCTCGCTGTTCGACGCGCTGACCGAGTGGATGAGCTACCCGGCGTACTACACGCGCGGCCGCGGCGAGCCGGTTCCGCGAAGCGGCGCACGGCACGCGACCATCGCGCCATACGGTCCGTTCGCAACCGGCGACGGCAAGACGGTATTCTTCGGTATCCAGAACGAACGTGAGTGGCTTAGCTTCTGCACAGTCGTGCTGGACGACGCAGCTATCGCGGTTGAGCCGCGCTACGTCTCGAACTCGTTACGGGTCGCCAATCGCGAGGTGCTGGAACAGACGATCGAGCAGCGCTTCGCCGCGTGGAGCAGCGCGGAAGTGCTGGCAAGGCTGGATCGCGCGTCGATTGCGAACGGTATGATGAACGACGTCGAGACGCTGCTTGACCATCCGCAATTGCGCGAGCGCAATCGCTACCGCAGCCTCGCTCGACCTCGTCGCTTTGCAGCTAGATCGAGTGGCTCACGACTGTCAGAACACATGCCGGATGCCGAGGTTAGCGCCGATAGTCGTACCGGTCGGCCCGTTGAAGGCGTTATTGACCGAGAGGCCGGAAGCCATCGCGCCGTGGTTGTTCACGAAGCCGACCTGCCCGTAAACAAGCGTCGCTTTCGACAAGTAATAGTCTATCCCCGTCGAGGCCAGCACCGAGTGATTGGTCGAATTGTTCGCGTCACGCGTGTACCAGACACCGGCATCCACATTGATTGCCGGACCGAACTTATAGCTCAGGCCACCGGAATAGACGCGGTTGTTAAAGGAGCCGGCCACCTTGTACTGTACGTACGACGCATTCAGCGTGAGACTCGCGAACCGGTAGCTCGCGCCAATGGTACGCCCGTCGAACGCGACGACGGTCGGCACCCGGATCGACGCGGCACTGCCGCCGGCGTTGCCGCTATACAGCGCGGCGTCGATCGTCAGACCGCCGGCGTGGTAGCGCACACTTCCGGAATATTGACGGCCCGCCTGGAAGTCGCCCGCCGCCCCCCCCATTGCAAATAGACCCATTGCCTGCAAGCCAGCGATTTCCGGTGACGTATAGCTGACCGAATTCGCATTGAAGAGCCCGGTGACGTACACGTTATTGTTGTACGAAACGAGACCACTGCCGAAATACGACATGCCGCGCGGGTCGAAATCGTAAAGCGCGATGAAGAACGGCGAGTATTGCAAACCGGCCTTGACCGTACCGAATCCGCCATCCACTCCCACCCACGCTTGACGGCCGAATGCATTGCCGTTCGAATTGCTGAACGCGCCGTTCGCTACGCTGAAGCCGCTCTCGAGAGCAAAGATCGCTCGCAGGTTGCCACCCAGATCTTCGACGCCACGCATGCCGAAATTCGAACCGCTCAAGCCGCTATCATTAAATGAATACTGATGGCCGGCGTTACCACCGGTCTTCATATCGAGCGTTTTGCTCGTGTACAGCAGCGAGGCGTCAATGGTTCCATACAGGGTGACGCTGCTTTGTGCATGCGCGCACTGGGCTGCACCCAATGTGCACGCAGCCGCCAGAGTGAGCTCGACGCCAGCCCGTTTAAGATGTTGTACCGACATGCTTCGTGTCTCCTGAATTATTGGAATGGATCAGCTTTAAGCGAAGTTGATGCGGATAGATGTGAAGCTTCATGACCGGTCGCTAACCGTGCCTAGCGCGTGCAAACCTCTTGCTGCTGTCGCTCGAAAGACAGAATTCCGTCGTCGACGGCATCGTCGAGAAGCGTTACCTTGTCACTCGGATAGTGATGAGTCACGCGCCACGGCGCCTGCCTGCCCTGCCGCGGCATGGCGTCTTTCGCGCGCGTAATGTAGCCCGACGTAAGATTGCCCATCACCGACTCTTCCAGCCTGCAGCCGTGTTCGTCGCGCGCTCGGAACACGGCACTCGAGGTATCGTCCATGTGCTTGTAGAGGCGGCACAGATAGCTGGCCGCCAGATCCGACTTCAGGGTCCAGGAGAGATTGGTGTAGCCGACGATCCACGCGAAATTCGGCAGGCCCTCCAGCAGCACGCCCTTGTAAAGCATGTGCTGCCGCGGCTCATAGCGCTCGCCGTCCACGAAGATCTCCGTTCCGCCGAATACCTGAACATTGAGCCCCGTGGCGGTGATCAGCACGTCTGCTTCGAGTTCGGCGCCTGAGCGCAGCACGATCTTTGTGCCATCGAAACCGGCGATGTGATCGGTGACGACCGACGCCTTGCCGCTCCTTAGCGCCTTGAACAGATCGGCGTCGGGCACAATGCACAACCGCTGGTCCCACGGCATGTAAGCCGGCGTGAAATGCGCCATATCGGCGGTGCTGCCGAGGTGCTTGCCGGCTTGCGCGATCAGGAAGTTGCGCATCTTGTGCGGCCATTTTCGCGACGCCTTGTAGATCCAGCCAGCCAGCGCGGTGTTGCGCCGGCGCGCAAGCGCGAACGCCCAACGCCTGGGCATAATGCGGCTCAGCTTCTCCGTGAGCGCATCACGCGACGGCACGGACAGCACGTAGGTTGGCGAACGCTGCAGCATGGTCACGTGAGCTGCCAGCCGTGCGAGGTTCGGCACCAGCGTAATCGCCGTCGCGCCACTGCCCACCACGACCACGCGCTTGCCACCTAGCTCAATATCCTTCGGCCAGTGCTGCGGATGCACCACCTCGCCGGCAAACCGGCCGATACCCGGAAAGGCCGGCGTATAGCCCGCGTCATAGTTGTAATAGCCGGTGCTCATCACGAGTTGCGCGCAGCTGAATCTGCGGGTCTCGCCACTGGCTTCCGAGATCGCTGTGACAGTCCAACGCCGTTGCGTTTGCGACCAGTCCGCGCGGCTGATCTTCAGGCCATAACGGATATGCCGGTCGACGCCGTACTCTTTCGCCGTCTCCGCCAGATAGTCGCGAATCGTCTGGCCTGCGGCGAGAACCTTCGCGTCCTGCCACGGCCGAAACCGGTAGCCATAGGTGAGCATGTCGGAATCCGAGCGCACACCCGGGTAATCAAACAGATCCCACGTGCCGCCCAGACGTTCGCGCCGCTCGAGAATGGCGTAAGTTTTGCTGGGGCATTCGGTGCTCAGCGCGCATGCCATGCCGACACCGGAAACCCCTGCACCAATGATTAGAACGTCGAAATTTTCCATGTGAAGCGTGGTCCCGGTCAGTCGGTTGAAGCATCTTGTGCGGGCGCCACTGCGCCCATGACGGCCTTGGTCTCGACGAACTCGTCGATTCCCGCCGCGCCCCACTCCCGGCCCACGCCCGATTGCTTGTAGCCGCCGAACGGTGCCGCCGGATCGACGCCGGCGCCATTCAGGTGAACCATGCCGGTGCGCAAGCGTTTCGCTACGGCGGTGGCCCGCGCAACGCTGCCACCGAAGACGTAGCCGCAGAGGCCGTAATCGGAGTCGTTGGCGATGTCAATCGCCTCTTCTTCGCTTTCGTACGCAAGCATGGTCAGCACGGGACCGAAGATTTCCTCCCGTGCAATGCGCATGCGGTTGTGGACCTGGCTGAATACGGTCGGCTTGGTGAAATAGCCACGTGTGATGCCGTCGGGCAACCCAAGGCCACCGGCGACAAGCGTCGCGCCTTCGCTTATGCCTTGGTCGATAAGCGCCTGCACACGCTGAAACTGGCGCCGGTTAGCGAGCGGTCCGGTGGTCGTGGCCGCGTTCGCCGGATCACCGACTACCAGACGCTCCAGCGCCGCCACCGCGATTTTCTCTGCCTGGGCGAGCTTTGAGCGCGGCACCAGCATGCGGGACGGCGCGTTGCAACTCTGGCCGCTGTTGAACATCATGTTCATGACACCGGCGGTCACAGCCTGCTCCAGCGGGGCGTCATCGAGAATGATATTGGCGGACTTGCCGCCCAGTTCCAGCGACACCACCTTGATGGTGTCGGCGGCATGACGCGCAACCGAAGCACCCGCGCGTGTCGAACCTGTCAGGGACACCATGTCGACCTGCGGATGCGCCGACAGCGCGGGTCCGATCTTCGCGCCATCGCCGTGGATCATGTTGAAGACGCCTGCCGGCACGCCCGCCTCGTGCAGTATTTCCGCGAGAATCTGCGCCGAGAACGGCGCGAACTCGCTCGGCTTGAGTACCATCGTGCAGCCCACCAGCAGTGCCGGCGCGACCTTGCAGACGATCTGGTTCATCGGCCAGTTCCACGGCGTGATGAGCGCGCACACACCGACCGGTTCCTTGACGATCAGCGTGCTGCCCTGCTGCTGCTCGAACGGATAAGCTGCCGCCATCGCCAGGGTGGTTTGCAGGTGCCAGAGACCGAGCGGCGCTTGCGCCGTACGCGCCACCTGCTTGAGCGGCGCGCCCATTTCCTCGGAGATCGCCACGGCCAGATCGTCGAGACGGCGCTCGTAGACCGCGCCGATATTGGCGAGCAGGTCACAGCGCTGCTGCAAGGTGGTGCGGGAATAACTGTCGAACGCGCGCCGCGCTGCCACGACGGCTAGTTCGACGTCGGCGTCGCTGCCAAGCCGGATCGTGCCGGCCACGGCTTCAGTGGCCGGATTGACGACTTCGAAAGGTTCTCCGCCACCCAAGGGCGTGACCCATTGCCCGTCGATGTAGAACTGCTGATGGTCGCGCATGAACATTCCTCGAGATGTGAATGGGTTACTTCGGTGCAGGATCAGATACGCGGCGCGCGCACTCGGCGCGCTCGCCGCATGGTCCTTCCTGCTTCATGTGCGATGGCGCGCGGGGTCGCGCACCAGGCTGAGCGGCACCAGCCCGAGCGCCAGCAGAATCGCAATGGCCACATTGCCTGCCTGCTGGCTGTGAAACGTGGTGACAGCGGTCTGAACCGCGAGCGGGCCGAGCCACACGGTCGCCGTGCTGGACAGCGCGTAGAGACCGAAGAAGGCGCCCGATTGTCCAGGCGGCGTCAGGTGCGTGAGGAAGGTCCGTCCCGAGGCAAAGATCGCCGTGTTGCAGACGGCCACCACACCGCCGATGGCGAGAAACACGATCTCAGGCAGCCGGGTGAATACCGGTCCGTTCCAGAGCGGTGCGGCGCCGGGATCGGCCGCGAATACGAAGCGCATGCCGGCCGGCGAGACGCTCAGGAGCGCCACGATGCCGGCGATCGTGCCGATGATCTCCACCTGCAACGCACGCTTGGGGCCCAGCACCCGATCCAGCTTCGAGGCAAAGAGACCACCAAGCGCGGCGAAGCTGCTCATCAGAATGCCGAACGCCGTCATCTCCAGCACGTGCCAATGCATCACGCCTGCCGCATAGATGCCGCTAAAAGTGATCAAGGCGATTTGCGCGTCGGAGAACAGCATCCGTGAGCCGAGATAGATCGCGGCGTCACGGTGCTGGCGCACGCTTTTGACGAGCGCGAGCAGATCGCGGGCGCCCCCGCCAATGGCGGCCAGAATTCCGGCGTCGCGCCGGGGGGCGTCCTGGCTGAAAAGAAACAACGGGATGGCGCCCAACACGAACAGCAACGCCGAGATCGGCGCCGCGATGCGGCTGGTTTCGCTACTGCCGACTGCGAGACCGAATAGCGGCACCTTCGGCACAAAGGCCCAGTTCACCTTGCCCGGCAAGGCGAACGCCCACAGCACGAACACGAGGGCGGCCACCGACACGACATTGCCGAGCGCCAACCCCGCGCCCGACATCGACGAAGCGTCCAGAGAAGTTCGCGCGGCATAGGGCAGCAACGAGTTGTGAAATACCTCGCCGTAGGTGAAAACCAGCGAAATGAACAATGTGATGACGAGAATCGTCGGCACGCTAAGGCCCGAGCCGTCGGGCTTGGCCCACCACAGCGAGAACACCAGCGGCGCGAACAACAGCGAAAGGACGAACAGCGGTGGAAACCGGCGACCCAGCCGATCGGCCGCGGCGCCGAGCAACGGCGCGGTCAGTGCGGCAATCAGGCCGCCGAGCAACGCGTAGGCGGCGATGATGGCCTGCCCTTTGACGGCGTCGCCGATCAGCACCGTAGCGACGTACGGCATGAAGATATAGATGCTCACAAGCGGGAAATATGGGTCACGTCCTCCCTCGAAGGCCGCCCAGGCGCGCGCGCTCGCTGATAACCCCGAACGCTGGCCGGCTATGGGAACCGCTTCGGAACCCTGAGTTTTCTGCATGTCGTTGTCTCCAATGTCTGCGGACTGTGCGATCGGTCCGCTAACCGATGTTTTAGTCCAAACTAGAAGTTCTAGTCAATACTAGAATTTACCCGTATCGGAATTTTACGAAGCTCGGCAGAATACGCATCAAGGGCGTTTCCTGCCCGTGACATGGCTTACGACCACATGACGACAAGAAAACCTAAAGAACCCAAAGCACTCTCGCAAAGCCGTAAATCGGCCGGTATGCGGGAGGCGATCGTTCGCGCGGCGACCGAAATGATCAACTCCAAAAGCTACGCACTCGCCACGTTGACCGGCATCGCCGCCACGCTGGATCTGCGCGACGCGGCGCTCTACCACTACTTCCCGAACAAGCAGGCGCTCGCCTACGCCTGCCACCGTTCTTCGCTCGAGCGTCTGGAGGGGGTTCTGATCAAGACCGACGCCGCCGGGGGCACCGGCGAGGAGAAGTTGCGCCACTTCATCCGCAACATGCTGGTCGAGGCTTCGAAAAACGGCCCGCAACTCTATTTCGGCGACTACTCGTATCTCGAGTCCGCTCAGCGCAAAGCGATCTCGGCGTGGGCCGACCGGCTGAAAGCATTTCTGGTCAAATTTCTGAAGGAAGGGATGGGGGACGGCTCGATCGTGCAATGCGAGCCCGAACTCGTCATGCAGTTACTGCTGGGTATGCTGATCTGGCTGGGCAAGTGGGTGCCGGACGTCGACGGTTTGACCGTCGACCGGTTGATGAGCGCGATCGACGCCACCGTGTTTCGCGGCCTGGATCGCGGCCACCCGGTTTGAGCCGGTCGTTTGTTCGGCCTTGCCTGACTACCCGCCTTCGTCGTATGACGCCGCTCGTCGGCGTCAGTTGATTTTTCCGTCGACATTGGCAGCCGCGGCTGCCTGATAACGCCAAAGGAACGTTCATGAAAGCATTGCAGTTTCTGGAAGTTGGCCGGCCATTGCAGATCACCGATATGGAACGGCCCGCGGCGCCACCCGGCGGCCTGGTGTTCAAGGTCAAGGCATGTGGCATCTGCACCTCGGACCTGCACGCGGTCGAGGTGCCGGGTCTTTTGCAGCCCGGCAATGTGCTCGGCCACGAATACTCGGGCGTCGTCGTCGAAGTGGGCCCAGGTACGACGGGATGGAGTGTGGGCGACCGCCTCGTCGCGTTGCCCGCCAAACCGTGCGGCACGTGCCCGGCATGCGCGAAGGGCCGCAATTCGGAATGCGCGCAGATCGTCATGCAAGGCTTCGATCTGCGCATGCCCGGCGGCTACGCGGAATACACAACCTGCATGGCCGCGCTGGCGATGAAGATTCCCGACAGCCTCAGCGACACCGACGCGGCAACGATCGAGCCGCTCGCGGTCGGCCTCGGCGCCTGGAAGGCGGCAAATGTGCCGGCAGGAGCAGACGTTCTGGTGGTCGGCGCGGGCATCATCGGGCTGGCTGTCGCGAAGTGGGCCAGATTCTTCGGCGCAGGCAATATCGGCGTCAGTGAAATGATGCCGGCACGGCGCGCGCGCGCGCAAAAGGTCGGCGCAGAGGTCGTGATCGATGCCGCGCAGTGGACCGATCCGGTCGCCGAGTTCGAACGACGGACCGGGCGCAAGCCTTCGGTAATCTTCGAGTGTGTGGGGCGTCCGATGATCGCACAACTGATCGAGTTCGCGCCGACCGGTGCGCATCTGGTGATGGTCGGCACCGGTATGCAGCCTGAGAACTTTACCGTGGTGTCGGCGGCGCTCAAACGCCTGCGCATGACCTTCCCGCTCGCCTATGACATTGACGATTTTCCCTTCGTGCAGCGTATGCTCGCGGCTGGTCGGATTACTGTGGACGGACTCGTTACTGCAACGGTGAGTCTCGATGAAGCGCCCGCCATGTTCGAGCGGCTCAGCAAACCGAACGATCATTGCAAGGTGCTGATCACCCCCTGAGCTGGAACGCATTTGCGCCGATGCCGGCACCCGTCACGAATCGCCTTTCATAACCCCGTCCGGATTAACTTTGCCAATTGCACCGATCACATTCAATTATAAGCACTACCAATCAGAGGAAGATCAAGTATGACTGACACACCTGAACTGCTGCGGCCGCCCCAGCGCTTCGCCCATGCTTTGCGGCGTCACGGTGTCGAGTATCTTTTCGGACAAAGCAATCCACCTGCTTTGACGCTCGCGGCTGATGACATCGGCATTCGTCAGATCGGCTATCGGCAGGAAAATGCCGGCGCCTATATGGCCGACGGCTATGCGCGTGCCACCGGCAAAGTACCGGTGGTGACCGCGCAGAACGGCCCGGCCGCCACGCTGCTGGTGGCCGGGCTCGCGGAGTGTCTGTCCGCCTCGATTCCCATCGTGGCGCTGGTGCAGGACGTTGGGCCTGGCGCGCGCGATCGCAACGCTTTCCAGGAACTGGACCAGTTGGAGTTGTTCAGGGGCGTCTCCAAATGGATCCGCAGGGTGACGAGTGAGAGCCGCATCGAAGACTACGTCGATATGGCCTTTACCGCCGCCGCGAGCGGGCGGCCGGGACCGGCCGTTCTGCTGGTGTCGATGGAATTGCTCGCCGAACGTGACGGCCATGCCGCTAGCGGGCAGCGGCGCGCGTCGCTCGGCCACTATCCGCTCGATCGCGTGCAGGCCGCCCCCGCGCTGATCACGACGGCGGCTGGACTGCTGGCCAACGCGCGCGCACCGATCGTCTATGCAGGCGGCGGCGTGATCAGCTCCGGCGCGCAGGAAGCGTTGCGAGCCTTGCAAGAGCATGCACATCTGCCAGTGGCGACCAGCACTATGGGCAAAGGCAGTGTGGATGAAACGCATCCACTGTCGATGGGCGTGATTGGGTATTTCATGGCCGAACGTGGCATGGCGCGGCACGCAAAACCGCTGGTCACGGAAGCAGACGTTGTACTGCTGGTGGGCAACCGGACCAATCAGAACGGCACCGACTCCTGGACCTTGCTGCCGCGTCACGCAACCTACATTCATATCGACATCGATTCTGGCGAGATCGGCCGTAACTACGAATCGCTGCGTCTGACGGGCGACGCCAGGCTGACCCTCACGGCGCTGAACGACGCGCTCGCGACCCAGGACCTGTCGAGGCGCCGTTCAGCGCGTGCGGCGCTGGAAAGTACCCTGGCCAGCGCGAAGAGCCGGCATCGCGAAGAAATCGCTGACGTCACCCAATCGGTCGCGTCGCCGATTCGTCCCGAGCGTTTCATGGCCGAACTGGAAAAGCAGTTGACCGACGATCACATCGTCGTGGCCGACGCGAGTTTTTCGTCTATCTGGGTCGCCAACTATCTGACAGCCAAACACAGCCGACGCTTCATCACGCCCCGTGGCCAGGCCGGTCTCGGCTGGGGTTTTCCGATGGCGATGGGCGCGCGGATCGGTCAGCCGGATCGCCCGGTGTTCTGCATTGTCGGAGACGGCGGCTTCGGCCATGTATGGTCCGAACTCGAAACCGCGAAGCGGCACAGCGTCAAGCTGGTGGTCGCCGTCATGAACAACGCCGTGCTCGGCTATCAGAAGCACGCTGAAGAGGCCGGCCTAGGACGCCACACCGACGTCTGCGATTTTTCGCCAGTCGATCATGCCGCGATCGCCAGGGCGTGCGGTGTGAAAGGCATCCGATTGGAGCGCGCGGAGGATATCGCCACCGTGATCGCGACAGCACTGGATACCGATGGGCCCGTGCTGATCGACGTCGTAGCCGATCCGGACGCCATGCCGCCGGTCACCCTGTTCACCAGGCTCGCACATTACTGAAGCGATGCGTTGGTCTTTCTCACGCGGCGCTAGCGGCCGCTCACAAAACCACGGGACATCATGAACAAACCAGCCCCTTTCAGCCTGAAAGACAAGGCCATCCTCGTCACAGGCGGCGCTTCGGGAATCGGCCTCGGCACGTGTGAGCGATTCGTGCAGGAAGGCGCGCGCACGGTCATCGCCGACATACAGTCGCCGCCTCAATCCTTACTGGATGAGGGAGCCCTCTACCTTCACGTCGACGTTAGCAATCGCGATAGCGTCATGGCCGCATTCGATTCAGCCGAGGCTGCAGTCGGCAAACTCGATGTGGTCATTCACAATGCGGGCGGGCCGGGCAAAGGCACACACCTGATTGACTCCGACGAAGCCGTGCTGGATCGCGTGGTGGCGCTGAACTTCTACGGCACTTACTATGTGCTGAAGTACGCACCGCGTCGTATGCGCGATGGCGGGTCGATCATCACCACGGCATCGGTCGCCGGTCTGCAGCAAAACGAGGGATTCTTCGACTACAGCGCGACTAAGGCAGCCGTCATCAGCATGACCAAAACGGCCGCAGTCGAACTGGGCATGCGCGGAATACGCTGCAACGCAGTGGCGCCCGGCCCCGTCAGAACGCCGATGCTGCCGCCCGCCCACATTCTCAATACGCTCGCTAAACAGCTCTCGACGCTCGGACGAATTGCGGAAGTGGACGATCTGGTGGGCGTGTACCACTTTCTCGCAAGCGACGAGAGCAGATACGTGACCGGTCATACGCTGGTTGTCGACGGAGGAAGGCTGACCGGATATCGCAAAGAAGTTCTGCAACTGCTTGCCCCGCCCTGAAGTGCGCTCGCCCTCACTTCACCGTAAGGGGGATCGGTTTCGACGCGATTCCGGTCCAACTACCAGCCCGAGCACGTATTCGCCTTGAAGCAAGCGCTTGCGCCCTACGACTTCTATCAGCAGTGCATTGACGCACGCTGCCTTCTCGCAACGATTGTATAAAACGCAACTCGCGGCTTAACCCATTGCTCGCCACTATTGACCGTCCTCATCGCACAGCATGGCGTGGTTCTGCAGACCCGGCCTTGACCGTGAGCGCATCATGCGAAAACGTCATGTCGGTGCCGGGTCAGCGAACTTACGTTTCTAAATTCAGGTTCCCGGGAAGATGTGCGACTTCCCTATTAGTGTGTCACGCAGTCTGGAACGTGCCCACGCCGTCTGCCGTCCGTCTGAAAAGAACTATAGTAGAGAGGATTTCCAGCCAGCAAAGGAGTTCGAGTATGAAAGCACGTACGTATCGCACTACAGCTCTAGGGATCCTGTTCGCCGCATTGCTACCTGTCTCGGGCGCCCAGGCGCAGCTTGGAAACCTGCTCAACCAGAGCGGAGGTAGCGGAGGCGGTTCGTCCGGTGGCCTCGGGAGCCTCGGTAACATGGGCAGTGCCTTGTCGGGTCAGTCATTGACCTCTGGCAGCACCAGCAATGTCGCGGGCGTGCTGGAGTTCTGCATCAAGAACAATTATGTTAGCGGCAGCGGCGCGTCTTCGGTCAAGGACTCGCTGATGAGCAAGCTGCCTGGCGGTTCCAGTGCCGCCTCGTCCGACAGCGGCTATACCGACGGCGCCAAGGGTATCCTGAGCAGCAGCAGCGGCCAGCAGTTGGACCTGAGCGGTGGCGGCCTGAAGCAACAGGCCACAAAGCAGATTTGCGACAAGATTCTTGCCCAGGGCAAATCCATGCTGTGAGCATGGCATGGAGAAATGCGTAGTGGGTAGAGGCGCCGGGGTGGGTGCGTTACGCGCCGCCCCCTCGCCCACATTCTCCGCCGGCACATTCCCGGCATCTCCAATGCGATTTTTCAGGTACGGCGGGTTTCAATCTGCGCGGCAATCGCGCGCGCAGCACGCTCGATCCACCAGAAGTTCAAGATTTCTGCGCCGCATGTTTGTCAGGCAATAGCCATGCGGCCCACATCCCCAACAGAATGGGATGTGCCTGCCATATAGGGAGGCATGCGTGGTTGCCGCGAGCAGCCGTTCCTGCAAAAGGAAAATCGTATGTTGATGCGTGAAGCAATCCCTACCGCCCTGACCCGAGGATCCGCCCTTCTTTCCGAAGACCCGACGACGACAGCCTCGCTCAAGACCTTCCACCATACGTTCGACATTTATCTGAAAGACTCGAACGCGTTCATGAATACGTATTTCTCACGTTACTTCGAGTGGCAGGGTGTGTGCCGCGAGCGATGGTTTCATGAGTGCATACACAATGACTTGCTGGGATCGGACGGCATGTTCGTGACCAAACGCGCACATCAGGAATACGTCCACGAAACGTTTCCTTTCCAGCACGTGGATTGCTATCTGAACACGGTGCAGGTCAAGCAGTGCTCGGCCTACCTGCTGTTCCGCTTCTGCGTGGATGGGCGCCAGGTTTCGCAGGGTTACCAGCAGATCCTGTACGCCGGGCGGGACCGGAAGATCAGGCGCTTCCCGGAAGGGATCGTCGAGCGGGTCAAGGAGTATGAACTGCCGACGACGGCATTAGCCGCCTGATCTCAGCGGCTGACCTTCGCCGTTCAGTTTTTCCGCTGGGTTTTATCGCTGGATTTTATCGTTAAGATTCACCGCTAACTTCCAACCCTAACTTTCACTTCTGATGCCGGCGCAAGGAACGCGCCGGCGCTTTGCTCTGCGCGCGGTCCGCCGGCGAGCCCGGTACCGGCAAGCGCACGGTGAAAGTAGTGTGCGCACCGCGCATCGAACTGCATTCGATACTGCCACCCAGAAGCTCCGCCGCGCGGCGGCAGAATGCGAGCCCCATGCCCGCGCCGCTTCCGTGCCGTTTGGTCGAGAAGAAGGCGTCGAAGATATGCGGCAGCACATCGGGCGCGATGCCCGGCCCCGTGTCGCGGAATCGCAGGACGCAGAAGCCCTGCTCCTGAACCGCACTGATGGCGATCTCGCCCTCACCGCTCACGTGAATAGCGTGCAACGCGTTTTTCAGCAGATTGAACAGAACAAAAACCGCCAGCGTGTCCGAGCCTGAAAAGCATAAGGCTGCATCGATCGGCGCCACCGTGATGCATGCACGTTCGCCGCCACGGAACGGATAGCGCTCCAGCGCTGACGTCACACATTGCTGTATGGAATGAGGACTAAAACGGGTGCGGTCCAGACGATCCAGGGTGAATGAAGCGAGCGCCATTTCGACCATTGCGCTGGTGCCCGATACCTCCCGTCTGATCGCTGCGGCGAGCTGGCTGACACGTTCGGGCTGTCCGGAATGCACCTCCTGGTCGTCGTAAAGCCCATGCGTGACGGCCAGCCGGTAACCTTTGAACACGTGGGACCATACGCTGGCGATTTCGTCGGCATGCATGGCGATCGTCGCCAGCGGCGTCGCGATTTCGTGCGCGATGGTCGCCGCGAGCGCATAGGGGTGGATCAGGTGATAGCGGACAATCGTGATCGCGAGAAGTCCCAGGCTGAGGGCGATGAACAGCACGCCCGGCGGATAGAACGCGTAGCCGTAGTTGACCGCGTAATCGACTGCCGCGAACGAATAGAGACAAAGGCTCGCAAAGCAGAGATCGAGACGCCTGCGCGCTTTGCCCCCGGCCTGCTTGCGGGCGGCGAGCAGAAGCTGTCCGCTGCGGGCGGCGAGCAATACGGTCTGCAACACGTGCAAAGGATGCAACGGCCCCGCGCTCGGGTAGTAGCCAAAGAAGTAGTGCCGGTAACCGGCGATAACTTCGTTGCCGGGCAGCAGCACGGCCAGGACAAGACACATACCGTAAGACGCGAGCAATACCGGTTGCTCACGACGCCTCGCCGCCACCTCCGTGACGAAGTGATAAAACGTGGTGGGCAGGAAAAGAATGAAGAGATAACCGACCCTGACCAGCACGCTCGCAATGTGAGGATCTTCCGTCTGGAACAGCAAGGTCCATATACCCTGCCATGCAAATGTCGCCGCACACATCAAAAGAAATGGCGCGGACAGACGCGTCACCCCTTGCGTGATGAGCACGTAAAGGCCGAACACCACGAACAGCGCAGACACAAAGGCAGTCGGAATGGCGTACATGTGGCTCAATGTGTCTGGAAGCATTGGGCTATTCCGGCATTTTTATCGCAGCGTACGCGAAGTAGCGGCGCCGTCATCCGTGGGCTTGCTGATTCCGGTCGCTCCGCCATTGCGAAAACGTCAGTGTGTTCACACCCACGTCGGTCGAATCTATTCGGGTCCAGCAATAGAAAGCGTCGTCCCAGCCCGGGATGGTTTGCGGCGTTACCGTTTTGAAGTCCGTAGCGGGACGAAAGGCCAGGTGCGGCCAGAAAACCGGCATCGACTCGCGCACCGCCATTTGCCTCAACAGATCGGCTGGCCCACTCTCATCGGCCACGATCTCCGCCTGGGAGATCCAGTCATTTTCGGCCCACGCCAGGAAAACGCTCGGCTTGCCCGCACGGTCGAACATCAGGATGGCATTCTGCTCCGGACGCCAGTAGTACTCGACGATGCCTTCAGCCGCAACCACTTCGTCGATGACCTTTCTCGTTCTCGGATCGCAATATGTTGTACCGTTTTCGCCTAAACCAAGCCAGCCTGCCTCTGAACAATGCCTGTTCCTGGCGTCTTTCAGAAAATGGACCAGTCGGTTGGCTGAATCCGCATCCGTCTTTCTCAGATACAAATCGACGATGCCGGCATTGAAGGCCTTTACCGCGATGGTCTCATCCGCGACGCCTGTCAGGAGTACCTTCGCGCAATGCAAATTGGATATGGACGAAAGGAATTCGACACCACTCAGTCCAGGCATGTCGTAATCGACGACAACCGCCGCCACCTCTGAAAATCGGGAATCGCGGGCCAGTATGTCTCGCTCCGCCGAGCTTTCGACATAGCGCTCCAGTCCCGTCTCGCTCAGACAGGCCGACGCCGGTGCAAACTCTAGCGAATTCTCGCGGGCATGTTTGCGGATGAAAGCGAGTGCGGTTTGAGGTCGCGTGAAAAACAGATTAGTGGAGATATCCGGAAAAAATCGGCGCAATGCATCAAGGTAGCTATCGCTGTCGTCCACGAAAACAGCAGATGACGGATAGAAAACTGGGGGTCGAATAAAATTGTTCATGTTTTTACGTGGAATATGCGGCGCGCCTCGTATCGGCTTACACGCCGGCTTCTCTCACGCTGGCTCCCGGGCCGATTCTCGCTGAACCATATAGTACCGGGGTCTTTGAATGAACAGTGCAAACTTGCGCGGCCTTTCCGTCATAGTATGCGGATGGAATAATTTAATTTGAATGGCTCGAGTCTACGGACGCCGGCCGGCCCGCACGGCGTGAACTAAAACGGGTAAGGGTCAGTGCGTACATCGTCGAATCCACCACTCATTCGCTCCGAAAGCCGGAGTCGACGACGACGCCCTGAGCCGTTATCGCGAGCAGCAAGCGTTCTGCGCCGATGCCGAAACCCGCGCCTTCCCGATAAGCACCACCGCCGACGATCTGCTGCTGCGCCCCGAGTTCGCTACAGCGCATCTCGAAGCCCACGCCATTCAGGTAATAGCTCAGACCGCGCCGCGCCGTGCTGTCGACGTCGTAACGCAGTCCGAACGAATCCAGAAAGCCCGCGACAATCTCTCTTGTGCATAAAAGTAAAAAAAGGCGCCATAGGCGCCTTGGTCGTTTATGCATGAAACGGAATCAGTGAAGTTCCGTTTCCTTGCTATGGACGTAACGAACCACGGCGCAACTGCATGCGGCCGTGATGGTGGTGACCGTTGAACAGGTCGTTACGGAGGTCCATGGAGCACATACTCGCATATCGAATTAAATTTGGGAACACGTCGGAACAGTCGCTTTCCATTGCCGCGTGCGAGGTGCCAGTTTCGTCGTCGCAAGCTCGCGACGATTGCCTCTTCAGGCAATCGCCGCGACGCACCGGTCAATGCCTCCACGACCCATGCGGCAACTCGACGTCGCGCTTCGCCGCAGCCAATCCTTCGGCGATGCCCGCGCGGTCCAGCGCAATACAGTAGACCGGTTTCGCACGCTCGAAGCGCCAACTGTCGGCGAGCCCCCCGGTATCGACCGGATCGAAGCCGAACTGGTCGAGAAGTGCGCTCACTGCGTGTTTAGCCTGCTCGTCGTCGCTGGCAATCGGCAGTGCCCGGCGGTTCGGCACATCGGCAGGCTTGCCGTCCGTTTCGAGGTCCTTCGCCAGAATCGCGTTGAAGGCCTTCACCACCTTCGCGCCCGGCAACGCGGCGGCCAGCATCTGGCTGGTGGTCGTCGAGCGACTGTCGAGTGCTTCGATCTGGCCGTCGCGGTCGGGATAGTAGTTGCACGTGTCGATCACGATCTTGCCGTCGAGTGCCGCAAACGGCAGCGCATCAATGTTGCTGAACGGCACGGTCACCACCACCACGTCGCCGAACTTCGCCGCCTCTTCAGCCGTGCCAAGCGCACAGCCAAGCGCCGCGGCCGTACTGATCAAGGTCCGCGGATTGCGGGAATTACTGATCATCACTTCGTGACCATGGTTCTTCGCGAGAATCACCATCGCGCGGCCGAAAAAACCGGCGCCAAGAATGCCTATCTTCATGTTTCACACTCCATGTCTATCTGCGAATCGCTCGGTTGAGCGCACGCCCATCGGTGAGAAACACTATGATTCAAAACTTCAGCCGGATAAATATGCAGAATCTGACGACTGTCGAAATCAGGAGTGGGGAATAATGGACCGTTTGACCAGCATGGCCGTGTTCGTGAAAACAGCCGACAGCGGCTCGTTCGCCGCGGCCGCGCTCGCCTTCGGCATCTCCGCGCAGATGGCCGGCAAGCATGTCAGCACGCTGGAGGAGCGCGTCGGTGCGCGTTTGCTCAACCGGACCACGCGCCGCCAGAGCCTCACGGAGATCGGCCAGATTTTCTACGAACGCTGCAAGGCGCTGCTGGCGGATGCCGAGGCGGCCGAATCGGTCGCGCAGTCGCTGTCGGCCTCGCCGCGCGGGCGTTTGCGCATCACCGCGCCGGTTACCTTCGGCACCTGCTGTCTCGCGCCGATGATCACGCGCTATCTGAAGGCCCATCCCGAGGTGCGGGTCGAGCTGGCGCTGACCGACCGCTTCGTCGATCTTATCGACGAAGGGTATGAAGCTGCGATCCGGCTCGGCTCGCTGTCGGATTCGTCGTTGATCGCGCGGCCGTTGATGCCGTACCGGCTGGTCGCCTGCGCGTCGCCCGGCTACCTGGCCGAGCGCGGCGAGCCGTCTACCCCGCAAGCGCTGGCGGCGCACGAGTGTCTGAGCTTCGTCTATACGAGCTTGCCGGTTGCGACCGAATGGCGTTTCGCCAACGCGCAAGGCGAACACGTGGTGCCGATCTCCGGCCGCTTTCAGGCCAACGACGTGAAAGCGCTGCTGGCCGCTGCCCTCAATGGCGGCGGCGTGATACTCGCGCCCGAAGTGGCAGTGAAAGATGAGCTCGCCGCGGGCCGGCTGGTGCGGCTGCTCAACGGCTATGAAGCGGCCGCGCGCCCCATGCATCTGGTGTTTCCGGCAAGCCGCGTCACGCCGAAATTGCGCGCGTTTATCGACCAGGTGGTGGCCGAATTCGGGCCGCACACCGCGTGAAATGAGCAGCCGGACATAGCCGGCAGGCACCCTTCGCCGTCCGCCAATCTCCACCCATTGACCGCTAGAATGGCCGGCTTTGCCCGCTTCGGGCGCGCGACGAGGCAAAATACGGGTTTGCGCGCGCAAAACGCGCCGCAAGACCGGATGATTCAGACCTCGGCGGCAATGCTGCCGCCGACCCTCGCAAAGACGCATGGCGACGGCCCATCGAGCCAATCGGGGCCGTCGGGCCTGTCGCGTGCGGCGCAGCCAGGACAGCTCGTCCTTTAACAGAGCCCCTCAGGAGCATTCATGACCGATTCGAACCCGTCTTTCCTTGGCAGGATTTCACTTGCCGTCAGTACGTTTTTCAGCATCCTCGGCGATGGCGAATTCGCCGGCGGGGTGTTGCGCCTGCGTAAAGGTGGCCTCGCCGACGCCGCTGCCGCGAGCGCTGCGCCGCCACCTGCTGCACCCACGCCCGCGCCCGCCGCAGCCCCGGCTCCCGCCCCGCAGGCGCCCACGCTGAAAGAAGCGAGCCCGGACGCCGCGCTCCAGTTGCTCGGCCTGCTGCAACGCGACGCGCGCTTCATCGATTTCGTCGAAGAAGACATCAAGGGCTATAGCGACGCCGACATCGGCGCCGCCGCCCGCCTCGTGCACGACGGCTGCCGCGCAACGCTGCGCGAGCATTTCACGATCCGTCCGGTGCGCGACGAAGCCGAAGGCAGCCGCGTAACGCTGCCCGAAGGTTTCGACGCCACCTCGATTCGCCTGACCGGCAATGTGGTCGGCAAGGCGCCGTTTAACGGCAGCATCAGCCACCGCGGCTGGCGTGCCGACGAAGTGCGTCTGCCGAAGCTGACCGGCAGCCATAACGCCCGCGTGATCGCACCGGCCGAGGTGGAGCTATGAGCGACGCACCGCGCGAATCACGCTATTCAATCGGTATCGACCTCGGCACCACGCACTGCGCGTTGTCCTACGTGGACACCACAGCCAGCGACGGCGAAAAGACCACTCAAGGCGTGCTGCCGGTCGCGCAACTCACAGGCCCCGGCGCGATCGACAACCTCGATCTGCTGCCCTCGTTCCTCTACCTGCCGCATCCGGACGAACTGGCCTCGGGCGACCTGTACCTGCCGTGGACCGGCCAACGCGAATTCGCGGTCGGCGAGTTTGCCCGCAGCCGCGGCGCGGCCACGCCGATCCGGCTCGTGTCGAGCGCCAAGAGCTGGCTGTGCCATCCGGGCGTCGACCGTCGCGCGGCGATTCTGCCGAACGACGCGCCGTCTGAAGTCGCGCGCGTGTCGCCGCTCGAAAGCTCGGTGCGCTATCTGACGCACCTGCGCGAAGCGTGGGATCACGCGCATCCGGAGGCACCGTTCAGCCAGCAGGACATCACGGTGACGATCCCCGCGTCGTTCGATCCGGCCGCGCGCGAATTGACCGCCGAAGCTGCGGAAGCCGCCGGTTACGGCCGCATGACGCTGCTCGAAGAACCGCAAGCCGCGCTGTATAGCTGGATTCAGAAGAGCGGCGGCCAGTGGCGCAAGCAGGTCAAGGTCGGCGACATCATTCTCGTGGTCGATGTGGGCGGCGGAACGACCGACCTCTCGCTGATCGCCGTGATCGAGCGCGAAGGCAATCTCGAACTGCATCGCGTCGCGGTCGGCGAACATATTCTGCTCGGCGGCGACAACATGGACCTCGCGCTCGCCCACGTGGTCGCGCGCAAGCTCGCCGCGCTTGGCACCCAGGCCGACGCGTGGCAACTGCGCGCCCTCACCTATGCCTGCCGCTCGGCGAAGGAAACGCTGCTCAGCGACGCGTCGACCGATACTGTGCCGCTCATCGTGCCGAGCCGTGGATCGAAGCTGATCGGCGGTTCGATTCGCACCGAACTGACGCGTGCGGAGTTGACCCAAACGATTCTCGAAGGCTTTTTCCCGCAGGTGGATAGTGCGGCGCGTCCGGTGAGCCGTGCGCGCGCCGGTCTGACGCAACTCGGCCTGCCGTATGCGCAGGACGCGGGCATCACACGGCATCTGGCGGCCTTCCTTGGCCGTCAGGTGGGCGCGCTCGCCGAACTCGACGGTTTGCGCGATATCGCCACGGCGGAAGGCGCGACCTTCCTGCACCCCACCGCTGTGCTCTTCAACGGCGGTGTGTTCAAGTCGCCGCTGCTGGTCGAGCGGATCATGGGCACGCTCAATGGCTGGCTCGGCGCCGAAGGTGCGCCGCAAGCCCGCCTGCTCGAAGGCGCGGATCTCGATCTCGCCGTCGCGCGCGGCGCGGCCTATTACGGTTACGTGCGGCGCGGTCAGGGCGTGCGCATTCGTGGCGGCACGGCGCGCGCGTACTACATCGCGATCGAATCGGCGATGCCCGCCGTTCCGGGTCTCGAGCCGCCGGTGCAGGCGCTATGCGTCGCACCGTTCGGCATGGAGGAAGGCACGGACGCCGAACTGCCGGCGCAGGAATTCGGGCTGGTCGTTGGTGAGCCGGTGCACTTCCGCTTCTTCGGATCGTCGGTGCGTCGCCAGGATCAGGTCGGCACGCTGCTCGACTTCTGGGGCCCCGAGGAATTGCAGGAACTGGAGGAAATCCAGGCGACGCTGCCCTCCACCGGCCGCACCGCCGGTGAAATTGTGCCGGTGAAATTGCATGCGCGCGTGACGGAAGCCGGCACGCTCGAACTCGAAGCCATGCCGCGCGGCAGCGACGAACGCTGGAAGGTCGAGTTCGACGTGCGCGGCAACGCCAATGCATGACTGAGATGAAGCGCTATAGCGTCGGCATTGATCTCGGCACCAGTAATACGGTGCTGGCCTATGCTGCGGCGGGTTCGCAGGAGATTCGCGTCTTCGAGATCGATCAGTTGGTGAGTCTCGGCGAAGTCGCCGCGCGGCCGCTGTTGCCGTCGGTGCGGTATCACGCAGCGCCGGGTGAACTGAGCGCGGGCGATCTGCAGTTGCCCTGGCGCGTAGCGGAGAGTTCGACCGATGGCGCAGAGAATCAGTCCGTAGTAATCGGCCGGCTCGCGCGTGCGCTCGGCGGCCAGGTGCCTGGCCGCCTGGTGGCCAGCGCGAAGAGCTGGCTGTCGCACGCATCAGTCGATCGCACCGCGCCGATCCTGCCGTGGGGCGCGGCGGACGACGTCCGCAAGGTCTCGCCGGTCGAAGCCAGCGCGAGCTATCTGGCGCACGTGCGGGCGGCCTGGAATCAGCGCTTTCCGGACGCGCCACTCGAAGCACAGGACGTCGTGCTAACGGTGCCCGCCTCTTTTGACGAAGGCGCGCGAGCGCTGACGGTGGAAGCGGCGCGTATCGCGGGTCTCCCCACGTTAAGGCTGCTGGAAGAACCACAGGCCGCGTTCTACGACTGGCTGTTTCATCATCGCGAGCGCCTTGCGACGGAACTGTCGGACACACGGCTCGTGCTGATCTGCGACGTGGGCGGCGGCACCACCGACCTCACGCTGATCGAAGTCCACATGCGCGACGGCGAGCCGGAACTCACGCGCATCGGCGTGGGCAATCATCTGATGCTCGGCGGCGATAACATGGATCTCGCGCTCGCGCATCGGGTCGAGGCCCGTTTGCCGCAACCAGGCAACGAGCGCACGCGTCTGTCGGCGGCGAGTCTGTCGCAACTGGTCGAGCGTTGCCGCGGCGCGAAGGAACAACTGCTCGGTCCGCACGCGCCGGAGTCGGCTTCGATCACGCTGCTCGGCGCGGGCTCCAAGCTGATCGGCGGCGCACGCACGGCGCAGGTCACGCGCGAGGAAGTCGAGCAGATCATCGTCGACGGATTCTTTCCGGCAGTGGCATCGAACGAACGGCCCGGAAGGCCACGCGGCGCGATCGTCGAGTTCGGCCTGCCCTATGCCACCGATGCAGCGGTCACGCGTCATATCGCGGCGTTTCTGAGTCGCTTCGCGGCGCAGTCGCGCAAGGCGCTGGGTTCCTCTCCCGTTTCCCCTGATACAGGCGAAGGTCAGGACGAGCCTTTACCCGTGCCTGACACGTTACTGCTGAACGGCGGCGTGTTTCGCGCCGAGGCTCTGACGCAGCGCCTGTCCAGCACCTTGAGCGCATGGCGCGGCGAGCCGCTCAACGTTCTGCACAACGACAATCCCGACGTCTCCGTGGCGCGCGGCGCGGTCGCTTATGCTCTCGCCCGCACAGGCCACGCGCCGAAAATCGGCGGCGGCTCGGCGCGCAGTTACTTTCTCGTGCTGGACGAAGCCGGTAATGGCGAACGCGATGCCGAGCCGGTGCAACGCGGCATCTGCCTGCTGCCGCGCGGCACCGAAGAAGGCCACGAAATTCGGATCGAAGACCACACGTTTGCGCTGCGCCTCGGGCATCCGGTGCGCTTTCATCTGGCTTCTTCAAGCGCGGATACGGTCTACCGGCCAGGCGATCTGGCCGATCTTACGCAAGGCGATTTCGTTCGGCTGCCACCCATCGCGACGATCGTGCAGCCGCGCGGCGCGAGCGCCACGCGTGGAGAAACCGCCGTACAAATCGCCACTTCCCTGACCGAAGTGGGCACGCTCGAAGTCCATTGCATCGAGCTCGACAATCCCGCGCAACGCTGGCTGCTCGAATTCCAGTTGCGTCGTGCAGACGGCCAGGTGAGCGCCCAGGTGAACTTGGCGGCGGATCCGGCACAAGCCCGGCACCCTGCACTCGACGAAGCGATCGACCATATCGACCGATGCTTCGGTTCGCGCACGCAAAAAGTCGACCCGAAAGAGGTCAAACGCCTGCGCTCGCAACTCGAACAGTTGCTTGGGCCGCGCGAGAGTTGGAACAGCGCGCTGCTGCGCGAACTGTTCGGTGCGCTATGGGAACGTGCGCGTCGCCGTCGGCGCTCGGCGGACCACGAGCGCTTATGGCTGAATCTCGCCGGTTATTGCGTACGGCCGGGCTTCGGCTATCCGCTCGACGAATGGCGCGTCGAGCAGCTCTGGTCGCTCTTCGACGACGGCATTCAGTACTTCAACGAAAGCCAGGTCTGGTCGGAATGGTGGACGCTATGGCGCCGCGCCGCGGGCGGCCTCGACGAAAGCGCGCAACTGCGCGTGCTCGACGCGATGGCTTATCTGCAAACAGCCGCGCAATCGCGACACAAGCTGCCGTTCGATGTGTCGAAAACCGGCTTCACCGACATGGTCCGGCTGAGCGCATCGCTCGAACGCATTCCGGTCGAACGCAAGATCGAGCTCGGTGAATCGATACTCACGCGGCTGAAGAAGCCCGCGGAAAACCATCAGAGCTGGTGGGCTGTCGGCCGCATCGGTGCGCGGCGGCCGTTCTATGGCAGCGCGCATAGCGTCGTGCCGCCGGACATTGCAGCACAGTGGCTGAACGCAATCCTCGCGCTCGACTGGAAGAAGGTCGACCCTGCGGCATTCGCCGCTGTACAGATCGCCCGTATGACCGGCGACCGCTCACGCGACCTGCCCGACGACTTGCGCCATACCGTGGTGCGCCGGCTCGAAGCAGCTAACGCGCCGCGCGCGTGGATCACGATGGTCAGCGAGACCGTGGAGCTCGATAACGCCGACGAAGGCCGGGTGTTCGGCGAATCGCTGCCCGCAGGGCTGAAACTGATAACGGCGACACAATGACGGATCAACGAACACGTATTTCGCACTAACATGATCAATCTTTTTCAGGCCATGCAGGCTTTCGTCAAGGTCGCCGACGCGGGCAGCTTCGCGCAAGCTGCGGAGCAACTCAATGTTTCGACCTCGGTCGTGACGCGCCATGTGTCGAGCCTCGAGAAGCACCTCGGCATCCGGCTGTTTCAGCGCACTACGCGCAAGGTCGTGCTGACCGAAGCCGGCGCGGATTACGCCGATGGCTGCCGCGTTCTGCTGGCGGAACTCGAAGAGGTCGAATCACGCGCGACCACCACCTCGAAGGAAGTCGCGGGCGATCTGCGGATCGTGGCATTGGGCAGCTTCTCGCTGTTTCGGCTCACACCGCTTTTTGCAGAGTACCAGGCAAAATTTCCGCACGTGAATCTGCGCGTCACGCTCACCGAAAAACGCGTCGATCTGCTCGAAGGCGGCTTCGACGTGGGCATCGTGACTGAACACATGATCCGCTCGGAATCGCTGGTGGCGCGCCGACTCATCAACTCTCACGCGGTGCCGGTGGCGGCCGCCGCCTATCTGGCCGAGGCCGGTTATCCGGCAGCCCCGGCCGATCTCGCGCAACATCGGGTGATCGCTGCGCCGCTCGACACCAGCCCGCCGACCTGGATGTTCAGCAAGGGCAACGGCAGCGAAGAAAGCATCGCGCTCGATCCGTCGTTCACGGTCAATAGCATGATCATGCAGAAGCAGGCGACACTCGGCGCAATGGGCATCGCGCTGCTGCCGCTCGAAATGGTCAGTGATGAATTGCGCGCCGGTTCACTGGTGCGGGTCCTCAATGACTACACCGTGCTCAATGGCGACGTCGCGGTCTCGCTCGTTTATCCAAGTCGCGAGTTCGTGCCGCGCAAGATTCGTGAATTCATCGATCTCGCCGTCGGCTACTTCAACTGACAATACAAAAATGAAAGGCCGCGCGACGGAATTGAAAGCCAAGGGCGCGGCTCCGCACTGCGCAGAATTTTCATAAGACCATTGCGTGCCATCACCACTTTGACTACGATTAGTCGCGCGAACAAAACGCTCGCGGAGAGTGAAGGCCCCCTAGGTCAATGCCAATGGGACGTCTGGGAAACATGGAGGTGGTTCTATGTCCGACGAGAATAATCAGGCTTCCGCATCAAAACGTAGAGGTTTTCTAAAGGGTGTCGTTTCAGTAGGCATCGCAAGCGGAATCGGCACCGTCGCCGGAGACGCATTGGCACAAACCGCGACCGGTCCAATGGCTACCGGCATCGGCGCCAAGCCCCCCACGAAGGCCACCAAAGAGGCCAACGCGGTTTATGCCAATCAGCTGGCATTCAACGACACGCAAGACTTTCAGGACGCCAGCCGCGGGCTGATCGCGACCTTGCCGGATCCCGGCGTGATCCCCAGTTCAAAAGGCGGCGCAGCCTGGGATCTTGGGCAGTTCGCCTTTATCAAGGGCGGCCCGGAAAACAATGCACCCGACTCCGTGAACCCCAGCTTGTGGCGCAATGCCAAGCTGAACATGAATCACGGTCTATTCGAAGTAGTCGACGGCGTCTGGCAGGTGCGCGGCTACGATCTTTCGGTAATGAGTATCATCCGCGGCGACACCGGCTGGATCGTAATCGACCCGCTGATGACTGCCGACGTATCGAGCGTGGTGTGGAAACAGCTGGTCGTTCCGCACCTCGGCGACAAGCCGATCACTCACGTCATCTACACCCACAGTCACGCCGACCACTACGGCGGCATTCGCGGCATTGTCGACGAAGCCGATCTGAAGTCCGGCAAGATCAAGATCTACGCGCCGGCCGGCTTCACGGAAGCCGCGGTGGGCGAAAACGTGATCGCCGGCAATGCGATGAGCCGCCGCGCGGCCTACATGTACGGCAATCTGCTGCCGCGCGGACCGGCCGGCGTGGTGGATGGTGGCCTCGGCAAGACCACGTCGATCGGCGCGATTACGCTGCTCGTGCCAACAGATTTCGCGACCACGACCGGACAGAAGCTGCTGCTCGATGGCGTCGAGATGACGATCATCATGGCGCCGGAGTCCGAGGCGCCGTCCGAGTTCATGTTCTACATCCCGAAGTACAAGGCGTTCTGCGCCGCCGAAGACGCAACCCATACGCTGCACAATCTCTACACGCTGCGCGGCGCGAAAGTGCGCGATGCATTGTTGTGGTCGAAGTATCTGCAGGCTGCGATCGACATGTTCGGCAGCGACATGCAGGTGCTGTTCGCGTCTCACTACTGGCCGACGTGGGGCAATGAACGCATCATTGCCTTCCTGAAGGCACAGCGCGACATGTACCGGTATCTGCATGATCAGACCATGCGCCTCGCGAACACCGGTTATACGCCGCTGGAAATCGCCGAGTCCGTGCGTCTGCCCGATTCGCTCGCCAAGCAATGGTATTGCCGCAGTTACTACGGCACTGTGTTCCATGATCTCGTTGCGCAATATAACTTGCGCCTCGGTTTCTTCGACGGTGTGCCGGCCAACCTGCATCGCTTGCCGCCGGTCGAGAACGGCAAGCGCTATGTCGAGTTCATGGGTGGCGCCGCAGCGGTTCTGCACAAGGCGCAGCAGTACTACGACAAGGGCGAATACCGCTGGGTCGCCGAAGTCGTGAATCACGTGGTATTCGCGGATCCGCAGAATGTAGCCGCCAAGCATATGTTGGCGGACGCCTATGAGCAATTGGGCTACCAGGCCGAAGCGGCGAGTTGGCGCAACTTCTATCTGACCGGCGCGATGGAATTGCGCAACGGCGTGCACAAGGTGCCGTTCGGCAGTTCGCAAAGCCCCGACACGATCAAGGCGATGCCGCTCGAAATGTTCCTCGACTATCAGGGCGTGCGCCTGAACGCCGAACGGGCAGCCGGCAAGACCATCTCGTTCAATTTCGTCATGACCGACACAAAGGAAAACTACGTGGTCGGCGTCGAGAACTCCGCGCTTCACTATTCGAAGGGCCAGACTTCGAATACCGCGGACGCCACGGTGACGATGACGCGCACGGACCTGAACGACGTGATGATGGGCAACTCCACGATGGAAAAACTCGTCATGAGCGGCAAGGCAAAACTGACCGGCGACACGAAGAAACTCGGCGAATTCGTGTCGTGGCTCGACAACTTCGATTTCTGGTTCAACATCGTCACGCCCTGAAACCCTCGCGGCATTTGACTACAGGACGGAAAAAACGATGTGCGCTATTTGTGAGTTGAAGATCGAATTTAACGTCGACCATCCTTTGGCACTTTCGGTGGCGGTGGCCACGCGAAACGCGATCGACGAAGGAACGCTGCCGGAGAGCCTGCTGGATGGTGCGTTGAGCAATGTGAAGATGCGTGTGGCCGCCATCGACGCGTTGAGGGGTTTGACAGCCCGCCTCGAAGCATCGAAGTCGGCGAGAGAATTGCAGACGTTGCCGGACTTCTATGTGCTGCTGATAGAAATCGGCACGTGGGGATTCTTTCAC
>NZ_DASRSY010000093.1:0-7276 GCF_035656215.1 Paraburkholderia sp. | reverse complement strand
GCACGATCCCGTCGCGCTCCGCCTGCCAGACGGCGCGGGCAGCGTCGAAACCCGTCTGCGGATCGGCATGGTTTCCACTTGCATCGACCTTACCCCAGCGCAACTGCGCCAACGGCTTCTTCAACCGCCGCGCGAGTTGCTCATCGAGCGACGCGGGACCGGCGCGTTTGGCCACCAGCCACGCGGCGAAAGCAGGATGCTCATAGGCCATCGGTTCCACTTGCTCGCGCCAGAAATCGGCCGCCATGTCGAAACGCAAGGCCGCGTCGTCGGCTTCCATTTCGAATGCGAACGGCATGGCTGCGGCGAACGGCGCCTCCTGCAACGCACGCTGACAGAATGCGTGGATGGTGTGAATCGCGGCCTGGTCGAACGTACGCAGTGCACGGCGCACGACCTTCAACGCTGTCTCGCGATCGATGCCACGCTCCGGCGCCAGCGTCGTTTCAAAGAGACGCTGGATGAACGGGTCGCCACTGTCGTCGTCCGTATCGATAGCCCGATCCAGTTCCGCGAGCCGCCCGCGAATCCGCTCGTGCAACTCCGCGGTCGCCGCCTTTGTAAAGGTCACGACAAGAATCTGATCGGCGTTCAGGTTCTTTTCGAGCAGCAGTCGCACGTACAACGCGCAGATGTTCCAGGTCTTGCCGGTTCCGGCCGATGCCTCGATCTGATTGACGCCGTCGAGCGAACATGCGAAGACGTCGAGCTCTTGCGCGACTAGCGCGTGATGGTGAACGGCGCCGCTCATGATGCGCTCCGAAGATGCTGCACGAGCGGTTTGAAAACGATCGAGGCAAGACTGCCGAACGGTTCGTCGAGCGTAAGCGGCGTGCCGCGCAGCGCAATGCGCAAGGCGGGGTCGTCGGACTCGCCGCGCACACGGTCATTGACCCACACGCCCTGCGCCGCGGAATCGCTTTCGCTGACCTTCACCCATGCGCTCTTCGGGAAAAAGCGCAGCGGCAGCATGCGCCCTGCTCTGAACAACGCGGCAAGCGGCGCCAGTTCATCGAGCGGTGCGGCAACCGGCGTGAGCTCAAAGCTCTCGCCGCTGCCATGCCAAACCGTGCGGCGCGGGCCGTTCGGCTGTGCAGCGCAATAGACCAGATGCGCAAGCCATGCCGACAGATAGTCGCGCGCAGTAGGCCTGGCGTAGCGGAAAATCACCTGCCCTGTTTCGGTCAGCAAATTCAGGGTGCCGTGCAGTTGCAGCGGTGTTTCGGCCGCTTTGCGGAGCGCCGCGTCATGCGGACCGAAGAGCGCATCGGCGATGTCGGCACGATCGGGCCAGCGCGGCACGATATCAAGCACGAACGGCAAACGCTCGACACCCGACGCGACTTCGCGGCGCACGCTGTCGGCAAGTTGGCGCAGCGCCCCGAGTTCGCGCGAGCGCCATACCGCACCGGTCGCACCACCCGGCAACTCGGGACTGGCCGCGGCAACGCGGCGCACGCGGTCGAACATGCTGTCGTCGTCTTCGGCGTCACTGTTCAACAGTACCGGCAGGAGCCGCTCCGCCAATGCGTCGCGACCCGCCCAATCGAGTTCGAACGGCTCGGTGTCGAGCAATTCGCCCTGCGCATCCGACAACACGATACCCAGGCGGTCACGCAACAACGCACGCGCCGGATGGCGCCAGAAACGCACGAATTCGTCGAAGGCAACAGAGGCCGAATCTTCCGCGGGCAACGGTTGATCGAAGAATGGCGCGGCGACCGGATGCTGCGGCGCGGCCAGCAAACTGGCCAGTTCCGCGCGATCCCTGTCATAAGTGAAGAGGCCACGCTGCGACGAGAAATAATCCGACGCGAACGCCTGCAGCGGATGATCGATGATGAAGGCATGACGTGCGGCTTCGATTTCCGCCGGACTCGCCCCTGCGCCCGCCGACACTTGCGCGAGGTGATCGAGCAATTCGTCGACCAGCGCGGCCGGTGGCAAGGGCGCGTTGTCGCGAATGCTGCGGCCCGTATAAGCGATAAACAGCCGGTCGCGCGCAGCCAGCAACAAATCGAGGAACAGATTGCGTTCGTCGTCGCGGCGCTGCCGGTCGCCTGCTTTACCGAACGCGGCCATCAGGTCGAATTCGTCGGCGCGGGCGAGACTCGGCAACACGCCGTCGTCCATACCGAGCAGGCAGACAACGCGATACGGCAACCCGCGCAAACTGGTCAGCGACGAAAACGTCACGCTGCCCCACGGCACGCCGCCGCGCGCCGGATCGTCGAGCGCCTCGGTGAGTGCGCCGCGCACCACGGCGGCGGGCAATACGACGTCTTGCGCGCCCGCCTGCATCGCGTCGCCCATCTTGTCGATGGCGTCGCGTACCGCCGCCAGCGAGTCGGCAAACTCCACGCCGCCGTCGAAACACTGCGCGAGCGTCTCGAGCAGCAGTTGCGCCCATTCGGCAGGTGTCTGCTCGATTGCGCAGCGCTGCGCGAAGGTCTCGATATCGTCGACGAAACGCGACAGGCGGCCGAGAAGCTCAGCGTCCGAGCCATCGGCACCTTCAACGGGCAGCCAGGCGTCGACCGGCTCGCCGCCATCCGGCATCGCGTAGCCGAGGTACAGACGGGTCAGCGCATCGGCGAACGTATGACGCGCGACAGGCACGTGTTCACCCGTCGGCTCGCCCGGCACAAGCCCCCGACGGGCACCGGCTGCCGCGAGCCATTCCTGCGCGGCTTCGAGAGCGCTTGCGTCGATCCCGTAACGCGCGGCAATCGCATCGACCCGCAGCCATTCGATCAGATCCGGTGCACCCACGCTGCGCTCAGGCAACGCCAGCCAATCCAGCAGCAATCGTGCGACCGGATTGGTCTGCGAGGGCGGCAAACCGGTGATCCGATACGGAATGCGGCGCGTATCGCCAAGGGGCGCGGTGCCGAACACCGCATCGATCAATGGCCCGGCAGCCGCGAGGTCGGACACGGCAACCAGCACGTCGGATGGCTGCAGATCGTCGAACTCATCGAACCAGCCGAGCAGGCGGTCATGCAGCACTTCGAGCTGCCGCGACAGGCTGTGACACACATGGACTTCAATGCCGCTCTCGATCGGCAGTTCATCCGTGTCCGTCTCCGCCCGCAGATCGAGGATGCCGTTCTGCACGGCGGCGAGCCAGCTCGGCCCCGGATTCTCGGTGAAATCGCCCGTCTCGCCGGATGCGGCGCTTTCGGTCAGCTCATGCAGCATGTGCAGTTGCGCCTGAGTCTGACGGCCCCACTCGGCCAGCAGCGGATGGCCCACTTCCTGATAGTCGAGCTGGCCGGCAACATCGAGCGCTTCGACGCGGCCTGCACTGACCACGTCGAACCAGAACTCGCGGCACGGGTTCATCACATACAGGCGCACATCGACCCAGCGCGAAAGCGCGCGCAGCAGAGCGACGTGCAGCGGCGGCATGGTCGGCAGTGCGAACACGCTGACCGCTTCGGGCCACTGCGCGTTCGAGATGGCTTCGAGATCGAGCGCGCCGATTTCTTCGAGAAAGCGATAAGCAGGCGGCAACGCCGCCGCGGGCGTTTGCGCGTGGCCCGCCACTTCGGCAAGCACGGCGCGCCCGAGTGCGGCTTGCCAACGCTCGTCTTCGCGCGCCGCTTCGCTCGCACCGACGAGACGCGGACCGTTGTCATCCGCGGCACCGCTCGCGAAGATCGAACCGCCCTTCTGCCATTGCAGCAGCCATTCCGGGCGATAGGTCAGATAGTGGTCGAGGACAGTCGCCACGCGGCGCGCCAGTTCGTAGCGCATCGACGCATCCGCCGCATCGAGATAGGTACGCAGACGCGGCGAGGCGTTCCAGGGCAATGCCTCATCTGCCTCTCCCAGCAGCCGGTAGCAGCGCCAGACGAGCCGGTCCGGCGCGAACGGCGAATGCTTGGGCACCTCGATCACGCCGCCGATTTGCGCCCACAGCCACTGCGCGAGATAACCAAAATTGACATTCGCGCAGATGCCCTGGCGCCCTGCAATGTCGAGCTCGAGCCGCCGCCGCACCGCCGCGCTCGGGACGATCACGGGCTGCGCGGTCCAGGGATCGGACGGCGCTTGCGCCAGGTCGTCGAGCAGCGCGCCGACAAGGGTTTCGTAGCGGTTCGAGTAGAAGAGTTGGAGCATGGATCCCGGAAAAGCATGCGACGCGAGCGGAACGCCCTGGCCGCGACAGACATTGAAGCGACAGCATAACAAACGCGCTCCCAAGGCAGAACCTGGCCAAACGGACGAGGTCAGATCAGGCACAAAATCAGTTAGACTCGACGGCAGTTTGGGTCTGCCCCGAGTCGGCCCCGGGTCGACCTTTTCAACCGCGTTTTCTCAGTGAATGGAATCCAGGCAGTCGATGCGCTATTCGGTTGAAATAAAAAAATTCCTCTACAGCCAGTACTTTTATGGCGGCCTGCGCATCGCAGTCGGCGTCTCGTTGCCGGCCATATTGTGTTTGATCGTGTTTCACGATCGCGAACTCGGCTTCACGATCGCGACCGGCGCACTCGGCGCATGCGTGGTCGATATGCCGGGCCCGCTCAAGTACAAGCACAACGAGATGCTGGCGTGCACGGTGATCGGCTTCCTGTCCGCGCTCGCCACCGGTCTCGCCACAGTCAATCCGGTGGCGCTGTGGTGCACGGTCGTGCCGCTCACCTTCGTGCTCTCGTTGATCGTCGTGTATGGCAACCGCTGGCCGCAAATCAGCTTCGCCACGCTGTTCATGATGATCATGACGCTGGAAGAGCGTTTCACGCCGATGCAGGCGCTCGTCAATGCGTCGTGGATTCTGGTGGGCGGTCTCTGGTACACCTACTGGTCGACCTTCGTGAGCCGCTGGATGATGCATCGCATCGAACAGCAGGCGCTCGCCGAAAGCGTGTTCGCGTGCGCGGACTATCTGCTCGCGCGCGCCGCCTTCTACGATCTCGACAACGATCTCGACGAGTGCTATCGCAATCTGGTCGATAAGCAGATTACCGCAGTCGAGCGTCAGGATGCCGCGCGCGATATCGTGCTGCGCAATCTGCCCAAGCTGAAAGCCGGGCGGCTCGAACCGCGCCGGGCAATCCTGTTCAATCTGTTCATCAATACCGTCGATCTGCACGAACTGTTTGTCGGCACCCATGTCGATTACTCGCTCGTACGCACCACGTTTGGCGGCTCCGACCTGCTGGTGTTTTACCGCGATCTGATTCGCAAATCCGCAGCCGATCTCGAAGAAATTGGACTCGCGGTATTGCAAAACCAGCCGCCGCGTATCCGCGTGAATGTAAAAGCCGAATTGCGCGCCATCGAGTTCGAGATCGAACTGATGCGCAAGCAGGACCTGGCGGCCAAAAATCCCGAGGCTTATTCCGCGATATCGTCCACGTTCCGGCGCATCTGGAGCGCCACGCGCCTGATCGACAAGATGCGCAAGAGCCTGTCGAGTGACCCCAGCGCGACCGAGACCGAACTGCGCCTCGACCAGGCGCTTTCCCGCTTCGTATCGAGCCGCCGCGTGCCGTTCGGGCAGATCTTCTCGAATCTGACGATGGCCTCGCCGAGCTTCCGCCATGCGCTGCGCGTAACGATTGCGGTCGCCGTAGGTTTCTGGCTCGGCCGTCTGCTGCCGCTCACCAACGCATACTGGATCGTGATGACCACCGTCATCATCCTGAAGCCCGGCTATTCGCTGACCAAGCAGCGCAATGGGCAGCGGATAATCGGCACGCTGATTGGCTGTGCGGCGAGCATCGCGTTGATGATCTTCGTCAAGGAACCGCACATCCTGCTGGTGGTGATGTTCGCGTCGATGGTGATGAGCTACAGCCTGTTGCTGTTCAATTACACGGCGAGCGTGGTGTTCACGTCCTCGTATGTGCTGCTCATGTTCCATCTGCTCGCGCCAGGCAGCATGCGCATCATCGGCGAACGCGCAATCGACACCGTGGTGGGCTGCGCGATTGCGATTGCGGCGAGCCACCTGTTCCCCTACTGGGAATACCGCTTGATGGGCAAGCTCGTCAACAACATGATCAATGCGACGCGGCAGTATCTGGAAGCAAGCTGGTGGTGGAGCGGCAAACCGGCCACCGCGGTTGTCGCTACGGTGACTGAAGCCGGCGCGTTTGCACCCGCTGCGGCGATGGCTGATCCGGCGGTCGAATTCGTCAGACCGGCGCTCGTGGCGGCAAACGCCGGAGCGAATGCGGGCGGCAACGCTGCTTCCAAACCTGGCGCAAACGCTGCTGCGACTGCTGGTGGGACCGCTGATGCAGGCGCCGGTGCGACCGTTGGCGCAAGCAGCGCCGGCACCACCACGGTAAGCAACGCGACCGCCAAGCCGACCGGCGGTGCGTCCGCTGCCGCCGTAGCCGCTGCAACCGCGCTCGATCGCGACTATCGCTACCGGCTCGCGCGCAAGAACGTCCACGTGGCGTTCGCCAACCTGGGCCAGGCCTTCCAGCGCATGATGCTAGAGCCGAAGTCCGCGCAGAAGTTCGTGCCGGAATTGAACGACCTACTGGTGCGCAGCCACGTACTCGCCTCGCAGATCACAGTGGCCGCGCCGTTGTTGCGCACCTCCGCGCAGCAGGCCGACAGCGTTTCGCTACAGCCGTTGCAACGCGCTCTGAGCGCGATCCGCGACAATCTGACCGAAGCCGAAGCTGGTAGCGCGCCTGCGGCCGATCAGGGCGAGCAGGTCAAACAACTGGCACGTGAATTGGATGCGATGGTGGTCGAGACGGAGAAGTCGCCGGACCACTCGGCGGATGCCGTGCACGACATGAAATTGCTCGCCCATCAATGCAAGCAGATGCTGACGGCGTCGGCGCTGATTCGCAAGGATGCGAGCATGATTCGCCTGCCGGAAGAGTGAAGCGACGAGGGCCGCGATAAGGGGCCGGGCCCGTCGTTTGCGGCGCGCTGGCGGCTAGTCTTCTGCGCACGCCAGCTATCAACGTTGCGTCTGGCGTCGCGGCCAAATCAGGTACGACGCCGGACCGTCGATCAATCGGGTCGTCTTATTGTGCGGCGTCGCTTGCGGGCTTCACTAGGGTCGCTGCCGCTGCGTCCGATGCAATAGTTGGAGCCGGCGCGTTCTGGCGGTCGAAATCGCGCTTTTCCGTGATGGCGTTGTAGAAGAGCGTGGCGATCACCAGCAGTACCGCGACCACGATGAAAACAGCAATGCCAAGGGTCGGATTCTTCTTGCGCGGCGGTTTGTTCATGAGGCGGGCTCGGTTCGCGAGGCAGTCGCGGATAGTGTCTGGGAAGGCGGCATTCTACGCCCACT
>NZ_DASRSY010000092.1:0-11150 GCF_035656215.1 Paraburkholderia sp. | reverse complement strand
GAACGCCGGCAACACGAAATACGACACCACACCCGCCGTGATGAACCCGAGCGGCCAGAAGCCATCCATCAGCGCAATCAAACGCCCGCGTGACGCTGCAGGCACGAATTCAGACAGGAGCGTCTGCGCAATAGGAAACTCCATGCCCATCCCGAAACCAAGCAGCACGCGATAGAAGATCAGCGCCTCGACACTGTGCGCGGTCGAGCACAGATACGATGCGAGCCCCCACAGCACCATGCTCCACTGAAACACGGGGCGCCGTCCGAGGCGATCAGCCAGCAATCCGGCGACAGCCGCGCCAATCACCATGCCGAAGAAGCTCGCGCTCGCGACCAACCCTGTCGTCGCGGTGGACAAATGAAATTCGCTCTTGATCGAGCCCAGCACGAAGGTCATCGTGCCGAGATCGACCGAGTCGAAGAAGAATGCGATCGCGATGATGATGAAGATGGTCCGGTGATATCCGGAGAACGGCAGTCGCTCGAGTCTGGCGGCTGCGCTCGCGCGAGGCTGAAAAGCGGTAGACATGTCATTCCCTCGTTGATGCGGCGGCTGCCGCGTGGACGTTCCGATCAGTGCAATTCAGTAGACGCCGACATAAATCGGCCACATAGAAGAAATACGTCATCGGGATGGAACGGGGGCGTCGTTCCTGCCGTTCACGAGACCTACGGGCGCAACCGTGCTCGCGCCGCGCCGGCAATACGCGCAAGCGCATCCGCGCTCAAACGGGCGGCGATTTTCTCAACGTATTCGTGATGCCGCGGTTGAAGCGGTGCGCCGAGTTGCTGCGCAAGGAGATAGCGGATCAGCGCGATGCGCCGGTGCCGCAACACAATGCTCTGATCGAGCAGCGCGAGCGCGGCGTGGGCATCGCCTTGATGGCACGCGCGTTCAGTGAGACGCGAGGTAGCTAGACGTGTCGACGTCATGTCAGTCGGCGGCCGGGAGAGCCGCGAGCAGTGCTTCAGAAAGACACCGCTCGCCGCATTTCACGACATCAGCGGCTCGGCCGCGTCGAGCATCATCTTGACGAAGTAGTCCGCAAAACTGCGGCGCACGACGATATCGAAACTATCCGCGCCGGAGGGCAACAGTGTCATCGATGCCTTGAAGTAGTGGCTCTGTGCGCACTGTCCTTCACCGAACAATTTCGGGTGCAGATCGAGCGGGCAACCGCGCGCCAGCACTTCACGCGTACGGGTGCCGCTGATGTCGAGCACCGTATAGCCGCTGCCGATATCCACGGCCGACGCGAACACGCCCGCAAATGCCGCGCCGAGCTTCGCCTGCAACGGCGCGGTGTGGGTTGCGTCGTGCGCCATGGCCGAGCGCACCAGCCACTCGTCCGGGCCGAGCCACAGCACGTCGTAACCATTGCCTCGCGCGATGGTGTTCGCTTTCTCGGGAGGCCGGCAGCCGATCACGCTTTCCACTGCCTTCATGAACGCAGCATCGCGCGTATCGCCGCGCACGTTCACCAGTTCCAGAAACGGCCGCTCGCTCAAGCGGAACGCCGCCGAAGCCGTCGCCTGATGTTTCTTCAGCAGCGCATCCGTACCCACTAGCGGCGATTCCTGCCACACGCCCGTTTGCTGGCCGACAGCGCGATCCACTGCCGACACTGTCCCTCTTGTTTCATTCCACATGTTGACGTGCTCCTTCGCTGTCGTAGAACACCGAACTGGTGACCCTGGCTGCAATCTGCTTGCCGCTCGCGAGCGGAATCGTGACCGTTTCACCGATCTTGTCGAGACCGCCCTTCACCACCGCCATTGCAATCGAGCGTTTCAGGATCGGACTGTAATAGCTCGACGTGACGTGGCCGAGCATCGGCGCGGTATCGCCCTGGAAGGGACCGGCAACGATCTGCGAGCCTTCGGGAATCACGAACGACGGATCGTCCGAGAGCAGTCCGACCAGTTGCTTACGCCCCGTCCTCGCCGTGTCCGTTCGCGTCAATGAACGCTTGCCGAGAAAGTCTTTCGACTTCGCGACCAGCCCGCCCATGCCGAGGTCGTACGGTGTCATCGAACCATCCGTATCCTGACCGACGATGATGTAACCCTTCTCCGCACGCAGTACGTGCATGGTTTCCGTGCCATACGGCGTGATGTCGAATTCCGCACCTGCGGCCATCAACGCTTCCCACACTGCGCGTCCTACGTTCGCGGGCACGTTCACCTCATAAGCGAGTTCGCCCGAAAAGCTGATCCGCATCACGCGCGATGCCGCGCCCGCTACCGTACCCTCGCGATAACTCATGAACGGGAACGCCGCGTTCGCAAAGTCGATGTCGTGACACACCTTCTGCAAAACCTTGCGGCTGTTCGGGCCGACCACGGCGAAGGTTGCCCAGTGATCCGTTACGGAGGCGAGCCGCACGCGCATGTCCGGCCATTCTGTTTGCAGCCAGCGTTCGAGCCACGTGAGCACGCGCGCCGCGCCGCCGGTCGTGGTGGTCATCATGTAGTGCTGGTCGGCGAGACGCACGGTCACGCCGTCGTCGAAAATCATGCCGTTTTCGTCGAGCATCAGGCCATAGCGGCACTTGCCGACTTCCAGCTTGCTCCACGGATTCGTGTAGACCCAGTTCAGCAGCTTCGCCGAATCGGGGCCCTGAATGTCGATCTTGCCGAGCGTCGAGGCATCGAGAATGCCGACGCTCGTGCGCACCGCCAGCGACTCACGCGCGACAGCGGCGTGCATGTCCTCGCCCGGCTTCGCGAAGTACCAGGGGCGCTTCCAGTTGCCCACGTCCTCAAACGCCGCACCGTTTTCCACATGCCATTCGTGCACCGCTGTCTTGCGTACCGGATCGAGAAACTCGCCCAGTTCGCGACCGGCAAACGTGCCGAACGTCACCGGCGTGTAGTTCGGACGGAACGTCGTCGTGCCGGTTTCGGGAATCGTCTTGCCGAGCGCCTGCGCGAGAATCGCCATGCCGTTGATGTTGCCGAGCTTGCCCTGATCGGTGCCGAAACCCATCGCCGTATAACGCTTCACGTGTTCAACGGATTCGAAGCCTTCGCGCGCCGCCAGGAAAATATCGGCCGCCGAGACGTCGTTCTGGAAGTCGACGAACTGCTTCGGCCCGCGCGTCGAGAGTTCGCGACCGCCGACGAGCCACAGCGGTTGCATCTTCGTTTCGGTAATCTCTGTCACCTGCACCGGAGTCGGTCGTGCAACGATGTGACCAGCCGCACGCGCCGCCTCGACACCGGCATCGACCGCAAAGCGAATACCCTGTCCCAGCGTGAAGTCGCCGGCACACGCGCCGATGCTCGTCTCCGCCTGCATCGCCTTGCCCGGCACGAAGCAGGCCTTGTCGTCATGCCAGTGCGCCTTGCCGCCCGATTGCGCGAACAGGTGCAACACGGGACTCCAGCCGCCGGACATCGCGAGCAGATCGCAGGGCAACTCGCTCTGCTTCGCGCCGACCTGTCCATTCGAATACGACGCTATGTCGACAGACGACACGCGAAGCTTGCCGTGCGCGGCCGTAATGGCCACACCGTTCATCACTTTGACGCCGTAGCGCCGCGCGAGCGCGGGCAGCGTGCCCTTCGATTCGCCCGCTCGCGGATCGACGACCGTCACCTGGGCACCCGCCGCTTTCAGATCGAGCGCGCATTGATAACCGTCGTCGTTGTTGGTGAACACCACGGCATTGCGTCCGGGGAGTACCGCATAGCGATGCAGATACGTCGACACAGCCGAAGCCATCATCACGCCCGGCAGATCGTTGTTGCCGAACACGATCGGCCGCTCATGCGCGCCCGTTGCGAGAATCACGCGTTTCGCACGGATCTTCCACATCAGTTCGCGCGTGCCCTTTCTCTGCGACACCGGCAGATGCTCGGTGAGCCGCTGCGTGACGGTGATGAGGTTATGGTCCTGGTAACCAAATGCAGTGCTGCGGCACAGGATCTTCACGTCGGGCATCTGCCGCAACTCGTCCTCGATCTTGTGGACCCATTGCAGCGCGGGTTTGCCGTCAATCTCCGCGCGGCACGACAACAGCGAGCCGCCGAGTTCGGGCTGATCGTCGATCAGCGTCACACGTGCGCCCGACAATGCCGCCGCATGTGCCGCCGCCAGACCCGTCGGGCCACCGCCGACCACCAGCACGTCGCAATGCGCAAAGCACTTGTCGTAGCGGTCCGCATCGGTTTGCTCGGGCGCCTTGCCTAGACCAGCCGCATCGCGGATCACTTCTTCATACTTTGGCCAGAACTTGCGCGGCCACATGAAGGTCTTGTAGTAGAAGCCCGCCGGAATGAAGCGCGCGAACTTCTGGTTGATCGCCATGCGATCTTTTTCGATGCTCGGCTGCGCGTTCACGCTGGTCGCAACGAGCCCCTGATACAACTCCACTTCAGTTGCGCGCGCGTTCGGCACCGTGTACGCGCCGGTTTCGAGTTGCACGATCGCATTCGGTTCTTCCACACCCGCCGTCACGATGCCGCGCGGCCGGTGGTACTTCCAGCTGCGCGCCACGAAGTGCTCGCCGTTCGCCAGCAGCGCGGACGCGAGTGTATCGCCCTGATAGCCCTGATACTTGCGGCCGTTGAACGTGAAGTTCAGTACGATTGCGCGGTTGATGCGCCCGCCGCTGGGGAGTCGGTCTTTCTGGCTCATGGTGCCTTACCCTCTTGTGCCTTGTCTTGTGCGTTAGCCTCGTTGCTATCCATCGCGAGCAGCGGACGGTCGAACGTCTCGTAGCCCTGAATCTCGTAGCTCACCGTGTCACGCTGCGCCTTGAACCAGCGGCGGCATCCTTGCGTGTGCATCCATTGCTCACGATGCACGCCGCGCGGATTCTTGCGCATGAACAGGTAGTCGCCCCATTCCTTGTCGGTGAGTTTTTCGGTGTCGAGCGGACGCGCAATGTCCGCTTCGCCGCCGCAGGAAAATTCGGTTTCGGCGCGTGGCCCGCACCATGGGCATTCGATCAGCAGCATGTGGATCTCCCTAGTGTCAGTGGGCAACAGCGGCGGCGCCGTGCTCGTCGATCAGATGGCCGGTGTAAAAACGGTCCAAAGAGAACGGCGCGTTCAGCGGATGCGGTTCGTCCTTCGCGATCGTATGTGCATAAGCCCAACCCGAACCGGGCGTCGCCTTGAAGCCGCCCGTGCCCCAGCCGCAGTTGAAATAAAGCCCCTTCACGTCGGTCTTGCTGATGATCGGGCACGCATCCGGCGACACATCGACGATACCGCCCCACTGGCGATTCATCCGCACACGCGAGAAAACCGGGAACATTTCGACAATCGCTTCGAGCGTGCCTTCGATAATCTGAAAACTGCCGCGCTGACCGAAGCCCGTGTATTGATCGACACCCGCGCCGATCACCAGATCGCCCTTGTCGGACTGGCTGATGTAGGCGTGCACCGCGTTCGACATCACCACCGTATTGACGACCGGCTTGATCGGCTCGGAGACCAACGCCTGCAACGGGTGGCTCTCCAAAGGCAAACGAATGCCGGCCATGTCCGCGAGCGTGGACGTATTGCCCGCCGCGACCACCGCGACCTTCTTCGCCTTGATGAAACCCTTGGTGGTATCCACGCCGACCACCTGGCTGCCGTCACGACGAATCCCCGTGACCTGACAGTTCTGCACGATGTCGACGCCATGTTGATCCGCCCCGCGGGCGAAACCCCACGCCACCGCATCGTGCCGAGCCACACCGCCACGGCGTTGAATCGACGCACCGAGCACCGGATAACGGCTGTTCAGATTGATGGTCGGCTCGATTTCCTTGATCTGTTCCGGTGTGAGGAATTCCGCATCCACACCGTTCAGCCGGTTTGCATTCACGCGACGCTCGGTGTCACGCACATCCTGCAACGTATGCGCGAGGTTCATCACGCCGCGCTGGCTGAACATCACGTTGTAGTTAAGGTCTTGCGACAGGCCTTCCCAGAGCTTCATCGCTTTCTCATAGAGCGCGGCCGATTCGTCCCACAGATAATTCGAGCGCACGATAGTCGTATTGCGCGCGGTATTGCCGCCGCCGATCCAGCCTTTCTCCAGCACGGCGATATTGCGCACGCCGTGTTCTTTCGCGAGGTAATAGGCAGTGGCGAGACCATGCCCGCCGCCGCCGACGATCACGACGTCGTACTCACGCTTAGGCTCGGGGCTTTTCCACTGACGCTCCCAGTTCTCGTGATACGACATCCCGTTGCGCAACAGGCTGAATATCGAATAGCGGCTCATTGTTGGTCCTTTGGGTCCTGTTGTTACTCTTTGATTCTTGACTGGTTCAACACTCGATGACGTTCACGGCGAGGCCGCCGCGCGACGTCTCCTTGTATTTGGTCTTCATATCCGCGCCGGTTTCGCGCATTGTCTTGATCACGTTATCGAGCGACACGTAGTGCTGGCCGTCACCCTTCATCGCCATGCGCGCGGCGTTCAGCGCCTTGATCGCACCCATTGCATTGCGTTCGATGCAGGGAATCTGCACGAGGCCGCCGACCGGATCGCAAGTCATGCCGAGGTTGTGTTCCATGCCGATTTCGGCGGCGTTTTCGACCTGAGTCGGCGTACCGCCCATCACGGCTGCGAGCGCCGCTGCGGCCATCGAGCACGCCACGCCCACCTCGCCCTGGCATCCCACTTCAGCGCCCGAGATCGAAGCGGTTTCCTTGTAGATGATGCCGATCGCAGCCGCCGTCAGGAGGAACGTGACGATGCCCGCGTCGTTCGACGCATGCATGAACTTCACGTAGTAATGCAGCACCGCGGGAATCACGCCGGCCGCGCCGTTGGTCGGCGCCGTGACGACGCGCCCACCCGCTGCGTTTTCTTCATTCACGGCCATGGCGTAGAGATTGACCCAGTCGAGCATCGACAGCGGATCGCGCAGCGACTCTTCCGAGCGCGAACGCAATTGCGCGCACAGGTCGGCCGCGCGGCGCTTCACGTGCATCGGGCCGGGCAACTCGCCGCGCACCTTGCAGCCGCGTTCGACGCAAGCGGACATGACGCGCCAGATCGCCAGCAGACCTTCACGCACTTCCTGTTCGGTACGCGACGCGCATTCGTTGCGCAGCGTCACCTCTGCGATCGACAAACCGGTTTCGCGGCACACGCGCATCAGATCGTCGCCGGTCCGAAACGCGTAAGGCACGTCCGCGCCGGCGCGCAGGCCGTTGACGCGGTCGCCTTCGCGATTGATCACAAAGCCGCCGCCGATCGAGTAATACTCTTTCTCCACCAGCAGTTGGCCGTTCTCGTCGAAGGCCTGAAAACGCATGCCGTTCGGATGCACGATGCTCGAACCCGGCGCACCCGGCATCAGCTTGCGAAAAAAGCCGAGGTGCTCGCGCTCGTCGAATTTGACCGGATGCTTGCCGAGCAGCACCAGTTGCTTCGTTTCGCGCATCGCCTGCAGGCGCGGTTCGATCGCGTCCGGGTCGATCAGATCAGGTAGATTGCCTTCGAGGCCGAGCAGCACCGCCTTGTCCGTGCCATGCCCTTTGCCGGTCGCGCCGAGCGAGCCGAACAGTTCGACCTTGACGCGGCGCACGAAGCTCAGCAGATTGGCGTCTTCGATATGCGAGGCGAAGCGGCACGCAGCGATCATCGGCCCGACGGTGTGCGAGCTGGAGGGACCGATGCCGATCTTGAACAGATCGAATACGCTGACGTTCATGACGTGCCTTATACGTTGCGATACCAGAATTAGCTGGGGTGCCGGGTTTGGCTTGAACTAGCCCCTATTGCACCGCACGTCAAATTGGACCGATAGAATAAAAACGGCATGACAGTGGGATAGTGGCGTCAAGCGGGCCGCCGGCAAAGCGTGGCGGCGGATTTGCGATGACTTCTGACGCATTTGCGACAGGCGGTGCGGTTGCGGCTGGCGATGCTGGTGCCACCGCTGAATGTGCCTGACGAGGGTCAGGCTGGTGGCATTAACTGGTGGCACTCGCGAGCGCTTCTTTTCCCCGGTGCTATGCTTGAATCAACCCTTTCCCTTGCTGGCTGCATGCATGAATTCCGCTGAACCGCTTCCCCTTCAATCGATCGACGGTCCCTCGAAGCAGCGCATCCGCTTCGGCATCATCCTGCTGCCGAACTTCACGCTGACGGCGTTCTCGGGTTTCGTCGACCTGCTGCGCCTGTCCGCGGATGAAGGCGACTTCAGCAAGCCCGTGCGCTGCTCGTGGAGCGTGATAGGGGAAACCCTCGCTCCGGTACGTGCCAGTTGCGGAATCCAGATCACGCCGTGGGAGACGTTCGACAACGCCGAACCGTTCGATTACGTCGTCGTGGTGGGCGGCCTGCTGCATTCCGGGCCGGCCGCGAACGAAGCGACACTGGCCTTCATCCGCCGCGCCGCCGCTACCGATGCGACGCTGGTCGGCATGTGCACGGGTGTGTTCTCGCTGATGCGCGCGGGCGTGCTGGACGGCCACCGCATCTGCGTGAGCTGGTTTCACTACTGGGATTTCATCGAACGCTTTCCGGCGGTCAATGAGGAGGCGCTGGTGGCGGACCGGCTATTTGTGATCGACCGTCGGCGCATTACGTGTTCCGGTGGGCGAGCGTCGATCGACGTGGCGGCCGCGATTCTGCTGCGCCACTTTGAAACGGCCACGGTGCAGAAGGCGTTGCGGATTCTGCTGGTCGACGATATGCAGAAGGGCAACGCGCCGCAACCGCATCCACCGGGGTTGGCGCCCGCCGCGCATCCAAAGGTGAAGCGCGCGATTCTGCTCATGGAGCAGCACGTGGGGCGTTCGCTGTCGCTCGATGAACTGGCGCGCAAGCTTGATCTCTCGCCGCGTCAACTCGAACGGCTTTTCAAGGCGCAAACCGGTAAAGCGCCGCAGGCGTATGCGAAGCAGGTGCGTTTGCGTACTGCTGCGTGGCTGCTGACGAGTTCGGATAAAACGGTGGCGGATATCGCATCGAGCTGTGGCTTTTCCGATGCCTCGCATCTGGGACGCGAATTCCGCAAGCAGTTCGGCCTGCCGCCGATGATGTACCGCGAGCAACGCGGGACGGCCGCCGAAGTCGATGACGGCTCAGGCTATGACGAGACCTTTCCGGGGCGGGCTCAGGCGATCTGAGCGTGGCGTGGGTTCTCGGGCATGGTTTGCGCCCGGTTCAACTACGCGGCGCGCGTCAAACGTGACGCTCGCGCACTGATGTCGGACCCGTGTCGCTCATACCTCGGCGGAAACCTCTGAAATGGATTCCAGCAGCGCGAGCCGCAGACTTTCACCCGCGTAACGAGTGCGGAATTTCAGGTAACCACCGCTTTCCCACGGCGCGTTGCGCGAAAGAGCGCGGCCAGACCAGTTGTCGAATGGTTTGAAGCCCGCGAAAGAATCGTGACAGTATTCGCTGAAGAAATCGAGTTCGATCGGGCTGAGCTTGCGGGTCCTGACCAGTCCGTAAATGTGGCGTCTATCACGTGGAATGCTGGCGTGCGCGTCATACGCCTCGGTCAAGTGATTTTCAGCGGCCGATTGCCGGAAGATTTGTCCGCTCAGGGATAGTTTCGATGTGGCGACGCCTTCGCGTGCGTAATAGACCCGGTGTTCGGCATCGTCGATCTCGCGGATGTCCTTCAGGAAGACATTGTGTGCGCCCAGCAGGTCGCTTTGCTCGGTTTGGGTCGCTTGCTGAACGAACGGCAACTTCCCGTAGCTGTCGCGGAAGCGGAAGCGCCACGCGAGGATGTCGATGAGGCAGTCGGCGATTTGGCGGGTGGTGGTGCCGTTGGTTTTGATGAATGTCCTATAGGCCACCGCCAGTCTCTCGCTAATTTCGAATGGGTCCCATTTGGTCTTGGCATCAAGCGCGATCTCTTGCTTCAGGGGTACAAGAGCGGCGCAGGCCGCGTCATACATCATATTGAGTGGTATCTGCGAGAGCTTGCTGTTGTCAGTACGTTCGTTCTTGCCTTGCTCATCGGGCAGATAGCCACCGCCAAGGTCTGAATGCATGCCCGGGAAACGGAATTGCCGGCAGTTCGGAGGCATCGCATCGCCGGGCGCCTGCACATCCTCAAGCGGGAACGATTCACGCTGCTCGTGCATGGCAACGTAATGCTCACAGTGGCGAACCCGCGACGAAATCCGGAGATTTTTGGGCTCTCCCCAAGCATTATGGCCGTTGGCCCATCTGCCGGCGGCGGGCCCCAGTCCAACTGCGGCCACCGTGTCGAAAATGCCGAGAAAGCGGATATGGGAGGTCACGCCCGCCAGTGTGTCACCCTCGAAACATTCGTCCAGCCAATTGCAGAACACGCGTGCTTGCGCTGCACCGCGGCTGAAGCCGAACACGTCGATGAAGACCTCAACCAGTTTCGGGTGCTGCGTGTCACTGATTTTCTGTGCAAGTTGGGCGAACTGTGCCTTGAGGAACTGCGTGCGATACGTGAAGCCGTTCATCGTCAGCAGTCCGCCCTGATCTTTCATGCCGACCTGGTCAAGTGCATACTGGTCAGACGGGGATAAAAGGTTAGCGCTCTCTTCTGTACCAATCCCCTGCGGTAGCCAATTATTTCTGGATAGCGCCTTGACGCTTTCCGCGGAAATCATTGGTCGATTGCTGCTGTCGATTGAACCGTGCATCGCGTTCAGCACCGACAGCAGTCCAAACACAATGCGTGCATCGCCTCCAGCGCCGAAACCCATGCCCCACTTGGTCGATGCATCTTCGCCAATTTTGTCGAATGGCGTGCCGACGCCGGGTATGTACAGGGGATAGAAGCCAGCCGCGTGCTCAGCTGGATACGCCCGGAACAGACGTGCGACGTTGCTATCTTTGCGGCGTTCTAGTTGTGTTCCTCCTGTCCCCGGTTCAACCCAGTCCTGGTTGTTGCCGGTACCATCGAAAAACAGACCGATATGCAGTGAGAACTCGCACTTCTCCGCATGACACCGCATAGTCGGCACAGTCGCTTTCACACCAGTTGTATTCATGGGATGCGCTGCGACGCGCATCAGGCTTGTATTGTCAGTCATGGTCAGAGTCCTGCTAGTGTCCTGAGTTAAAAATTCATTGAAAGATGCCGATCACGTACTAAAGTGTTCTGTGTAGCACTTGATACGCGGAGGCAACGATGAGTGGACGGTCCAAAGGGGAACTCGTGCTGAGCGATTCTGAGCGCGAAGACC
>NZ_DASRSY010000091.1:0-16627 GCF_035656215.1 Paraburkholderia sp. | reverse complement strand
CGCCTTTGCACGCGGCGAACCCGTGAACTGGAAGTGACGTTCGATGAGACCCTTGAGCAGCGCTTCGTCGGTTGCGCCGCTGTGCCACAAGCCCTTGTCGACCGTGCGTTCCTGTTCGGCCTGCTGCAGAACCGGATCGAGCGCGACCATCGACTTGTTGCACTTGCCGGCAAACGTGTTGTCCGGGTCGTACACGTAAGCGATACCGCCCGACATGCCAGCCGCGAAGTTACGGCCCGTTTCGCCGAGCACGACAACCGTGCCGCCGGTCATGTATTCGCAACCGTGGTCGCCCGTGCCTTCGACAACCGCCGTCGCACCGGAGTTACGCACGCAGAAACGCTCGCCGGCGACGCCGCGGAAGAACGCTTCGCCTTCGATCGCGCCGTACATCACCGTGTTGCCGCAGATGATGTTCTCTTCCGACTTACCGCGGAAATCGTTGGTCGGACGAATGATGATGCGGCCGCCCGAGAGACCCTTGCCGACGTAGTCGTTACCGTCGCCGACCAGGTCCAGCGTGACGCCTCTTGCGAGGAACGCGCCGAAGCTCTGACCTGCGGTGCCCTTCAACTGGATGTGAATCGTGTCGTCAGGCAGGCCGTCGTGGCCGTACTTCTTCGCGATCGTGCCGGACAGCATCGCGCCGACCGTACGGTTGACATTGCGCACCGGCTGGATGAACGAGACGTGCTCGCCCGTCTCGATCGCGGCCTTCGCCTTCTCGATCAGCACGTGATCCAGCGCTTTCTCGAGACCGTGGTCCTGCACATCGACGTGCTTGCGCGCGACTTCAGCCGATACCTGCGGCTGATAGAACACGCGCGAGAAGTCGAGACCCTTCGCCTTCCAGTGTTCGACGCCCTTCTTCATGTCGAGCAGTTCAGCGTGGCCGATCAGGTCTTCGAACTTGCGGATGCCCAGTTGCGCCATGATTTCGCGCGCTTCTTCCGCAACGAAGAAGAAGAAGTTGACGACGTGTTCCGGCTGACCCTGGAACTTCGCACGCAGCACCGGATCTTGCGTCGCGACGCCGACCGGGCAGGTGTTCAGGTGGCACTTGCGCATCATGATGCAGCCTTCGACGACGAGCGGCGCCGTCGCGAAGCCGAACTCGTCCGCGCCGAGCAGCGCGCCGATCACGACGTCGCGGCCGGTTTTCATCTGACCGTCCGCCTGCACGCGGATGCGGCCGCGCAACTGGTTGAGCACCAGTGTTTGCTGCGTTTCAGCCAGACCCAGTTCCCACGGCGTGCCGGCGTGCTTCACCGACGACAGCGGCGATGCGCCCGTGCCGCCGTCATGGCCGGCGATCACGACGTGATCGGCCTTCGCCTTGGCAACACCAGCAGCCACCGTACCGACGCCCGATTCCGACACCAGCTTCACCGAAATGCTCGCCGCTGAATTAGCGTTCTTCAGGTCGTGAATCAGTTGCGCCAGATCTTCGATCGAGTAGATGTCATGGTGCGGCGGCGGCGAAATCAGGCCGACACCCGGCACCGAGTAACGCAGCTTGCCGATGTATTCCGACACCTTGTGGCCCGGCAGTTGACCGCCTTCGCCCGGCTTTGCACCTTGCGCCATCTTGATCTGGATCTGATCGGCCGACGCGAGATATTCCGCCGTCACGCCGAAACGGCCCGACGCTACCTGCTTGATCTTCGAGCGCAGCGAATCGCCGTCCTTCAGCGGAATGTCGACGATCACTTCATCGCCGATCACCGACTTCATGGTGTCGCCGTTCTTGATCGGAATGCCGCGCAGTTCGTTGCGATAACGGTTCACGTCCTCGCCGCCTTCGCCGGTGTTCGACTTGCCGCCGATGCGGTTCATCGCGACAGCCAACGTGGCGTGGGCTTCGGTCGAGATCGAGCCCAGCGACATGGCGCCGGTAGCGAAACGCTTGACGATATCTTTCGCCGATTCGACTTCGTCGAGCGGGATCGCCTTGGTCGGATCGAACTTGAATTCGAACAGGCCGCGGAACGTCATGTGGCGCTTGGTCTGATCATTGATCAGATGCGCGTATTCCTTGTACGTCTGATACGAGTTGCTGCGCGCCGAGTGCTGCAGCTTGGCGATCGCATCCGGTGTCCACATGTGCTCTTCACCGCGCACGCGGTACGCGTACTCGCCGCCCGCGTCGAGCATGTTCGCGAGCACCGGGTTGTCGCCGAACGCGTCACGATGCAGACGGATCGCTTCTTCCGCGACGTCGAACAGGCCGATGCCGCCGACCTTCGACGAGGTGCCCTTGAAGTACTTCACCACCAGGTCTTCAGCCAGACCGACCGCTTCGAAAATCTGCGCGCCGGTGTAGGACATGTAGGTCGAAATGCCCATTTTCGACATGACCTTCTGCAGGCCCTTGCCGACTGCCTTGGTGAAGTTGTAGACCGCCTTTTCCGGCGACAGGTCACCCTTCAGGCCCGCTGCGAGCTGGCTGAGCGTTTCCATGGCGAGGTACGGGTGCACGGCTTCCGCGCCGTAGCCCGCGAGCAACGCGAAGTGGTGCGTTTCACGTGCCGAGCCGGTTTCCACGACCAGCCCCGCGCTCGTGCGCAGACCATGCTGGACGAGATGCGTGTGGATCGCGGCGGTAGCCAGCAAGGCCGGAATCGCGACGTTGTCGCGGTCGGTCTTGCGGTCCGACACGATCAGCATGTTGTAGCCGGACTTGACCGCATCCACGGCTTCCGCGCACAGCGAAGCCAGACGCGCTTCGATGCCTTCCTTGCCCCAGGCCACCGGATAGCAGATGTTCAGTTCGTACGAGCTGAACTTGCCACCCGTGTACTGATCGATCGCGCGGATCTTCGCGATGTCCCTGAAGTCGAGCACCGGCTGCGACACTTCGAGACGCATCGGCGGGTTGATGTTGTTCGTGTCCAGCAAGTTCGGCTTCGGACCGACGAACGACACCAGCGACATCACCATGTTTTCACGGATCGGGTCGATCGGTGGGTTCGTGACTTGCGCGAACAGCTGCTTGAAGTAGTGATAGAGCGTCTTGTTCTTGTTGGACATGACGGCCAGCGGCGAGTCGTTGCCCATCGAACCGACGGCTTCTTCACCGGCTTGCGCCATCGGCGCCATCAGGAACTTGAGGTCTTCCTGCGTGTAGCCGAACGCCTGCTGCCGATCCAGCAACGCAGCGGGTTCGCGGCGTTCCGTTGCGACGTCTTCGGCCTTCGGCTCGATTTCGTCGAGCTTGATCCGGACCGCGTCGATCCAGCTCTTGTACGGCTTCGCGTTGGCGAGGTTGTCCTTCAGTTCCTTGTCGTCGATGATGCGGCCGTGCTCCATGTCGATCAGAAACATCTTGCCCGGCTGCAGACGCCACTTCTTGACGATCTTCGACTCGGGAATCAGCAACGTGCCCGCTTCCGACGCCATGATGACGAGGTCGTCGTCGGTGACGATGTAGCGCGCCGGACGCAGGCCGTTACGGTCGAGCGTGGCGCCGATCTGACGGCCGTCGGTGAACGCGATGGCGGCGGGGCCGTCCCACGGCTCCATCATCGCGGCATGGTATTCGTAGAACGCGCGGCGGTTGTCGTCCATCAGCGTGTGCTGTTCCCAGGCTTCCGGGATCATCATCATCATTGCGTGGACGAGCGGGTAGCCGGCCATCACCAGCAGTTCGAGACAGTTGTCGAACGAGGCGGTGTCCGATTGGCCCGGATAGATCAGCGGCCACAGCTTGGGCAGATCGTCGCCGAGCACGTGGCTCGCGATCGCGCCAGTACGGGCGTTCAGCCAGTTGACGTTGCCCTTCACCGTGTTGATTTCGCCGTTGTGGGCGATCATGCGGTACGGGTGAGCCAGTTCCCACGCCGGGAACGTGTTGGTCGAGAAGCGTTGGTGCACTAGCGCCAGGGCCGACACCGTGCGCTCGTCCTGCAGGTCGCGGTAATACACGCCAACCTGGCCTGCCAGCAGCAGACCCTTATAGACGACCGTGCGCGCCGACATGGACGGCACGAAGTATTCCTTGCCGTGCTGGAGCTTGAGCGCCTGGATACGGTGGCTCGCGGTCTTGCGGATCACATACAGCTTCCGCTCGAGCGCGTCGGTCACCATGATGTCCTTGCCGCGGCCGATGAAAATCTGGCGGATCAGCGGCTCGCTCGCCTTGACGGTGGGCGAAATCGGCATGGTGTGGTCGACCGGCACGTCGCGCCAGCCCAGCACGACCTGGCCTTCGGCCTTCACCGTGCGTTCCAGTTCCTGTTCGCAGGCGAGACGCGATGCGTGTTCCTTCGGCAGGAAGATCATCCCGACGCCATACTCGCCGTTCGGCGGCAGCACCACACCCTGTTTGGCCATTTCCTCACGATAGAAACCGTCCGGGATCTGGATCAGGATGCCCGCGCCGTCGCCCATCAGCGGATCGGCGCCGACGGCGCCCCGGTGGTCGAGGTTTTCGAGAATCTTCAGGCCTTGCTCGATGATCTCGTGGCTTTTCTTGCCCTTGATATGAGCAACGAAACCGACGCCGCAAGCGTCATGTTCGTTTTGCGGGTCGTACAGACCCTGCGCGGCGGGAACCGGGTGAATCGGTTGCTGGTGGTCGTTCATGGGGACACCGTCTGTGAGGGGCCGGACAGGCCGTTAAACCGTTTTTCTATTGCCGCAGCTCGCACCGCAACCGCGTCGGCGACTCAGCACGCTTGATGCTACGCGTATCAAAAACCGCCGGAATTCGGAATATACGCGACGAATCAATGGAATAGCAAATAAAACGTGATGGTCGATCCCTAATTATCAAGTTGGTGCATCGCACCTATTTTTTATTGGTGCCACATCATAAAAGTGCAAAAGAAAACGGCATGCGAAGATGCCGTTCCGGGCGCCGCCCTTTGATATGAAATGCTTTATTGCGTCTGCGGCGTTTCGCGCACCTTGCGCGGCCGCCCACGCGGCAGCGGCGAAACGCGCCGGTTGGCGGCACGCGCCGCCCATTCGCGGTACGTATCGCTGCCCAGAACCCAGCCTTTCAGGGTGGCCTGCTGAAGCTGACTGGTTTCGCGTTCGTCGAGCGGCTGCTCGCACAGTTCACGGTAAGCGCGCTGCCGTTCGAATGGCGTATTACCGAGCGACCAGTACAACGGGTGGTCGGTAATCAGGCTGTCGAGCGTCAGGCCGATGTGGTGACGATAGCTCGACCAGCGGTAGTCCTCGGGCGCGCTCACGAGCCCGGCTCGCACCGGACACATCTCGACGACCCGGCTCGCGAGCAGGAAGTACCGCTCGCCTTCGATCACCGTGGCACGGTAGCGCCCCTCCCACAAGGTGCCGCGGCGTGCGTATCGCCGGTTGAAGTGCGCAACGTAGCGGCGCCCCACCGCCTGCATCGCCTTCGGCAAGCTCGACTCTTCAGTCGGCGTGACGAGCAGTTGCACAGCGCCAGGCATCAACGCATACGCGTGGATGGATAAGTGATGGTCGCGCGAAGCCGCTTTCAAACAGTCGATGAAAAGCTCGTAGTCCTGGTCGTCGACGAATGCGGGCTGCTGATCGAGTCCACGGAGGATGACGTGCTGCGGCTGGTCAGGGACATAGAGACGTGCAAGCCGTGCCATGCTGGAGTATCCAATAGTCGCGTTGGTACATACCCGAAGGTCCGAAGAACCGTGCGCGCCCGGGGTTCGGCGCAGCGCGGCTAAGCCAGAAACCGCGCGGAGCCTAGGGAGAAAGCTCTAACCGCCGCGTATGGTTTGTTTCAAACGTTGTAGTCATAATGAGCGGGCCTTTTCTGGAGGAGCACATATGAAATTAAAACAGGCCGTAACGGGGATCGCCGCGCTAGCCTGCATGAGCACAGCAGCGCACGCGCAATCGGCCGGCAGCTTTTACGTCACGACAGGCTGGTTCCATCTTGCGCCTCAATCGAGCAGCGAACCGTTGAGAGTGACAAGCATAGGCGGCAGCCCGACCAACATCACCGAACCCAACACCGGCGCATCACTGAGTTCGGCCGATACTATCGGCCTGACTGCCGGCTACTTCATCACCGATCATATCGCCACCGAATTCGTGATCGGCTATCCGCCTTCGTTCGACCTGAACGGCACGGGTAGCCTCGAACAATTCGGCAAGCTCGGTCAGGCAAAACAGTGGAGCCCGACTCTGCTGTTCAAGTACTACTTCAACGCTCCGACCGCCACGTTCCGCCCGTATCTCGGCGTTGGTGTGAGCCGCATCTGGTTCTCCGACGAAAGAATCACCAATAGCGCATTCGAAGCAAACGTCCTGCATGGTCCGACCAGTGTCACTACGGATAGTTCGTGGGAGCCGGTGTTTAATGCGGGTTTCACCTATGCGTTCAACCAGCACTGGTTCGCGGGCGTTTCGATTTCGTACCTGCCGCTCAGCACGACCGCCAAGCTGAACACCGCTGCAAGCACGCCGGTCGGAACGCTGAATGTGCAATCGCAAACCAAGATCAAGCTGAACCCGATCGTTACCTACGTCAACATCGGTTACCGTTTCTAACGCGTCACGAAATTGGGGCCGTTAAGTTAGGGTAGTCGAATTTTCGTGGCTTGGACAACGCTGTCATATATCCAATGGCGGCGTTTTTTATTTTGGGCACGCTTTAGGGGACCGTTCGCGGCGTGCGGAGGCCGGTCACGCAGCCGCAGGCGGGTGTTTGTAAATTTGACCCGTTATCGGGTCGGCCCATGCAATATCTGCTGAGGAATGTGAGTCGACGCCACGGCGCACAGGGGCTGCGCGTTTGGCACCGAAGTTGCATTCCCAAGGTGTTTCCTGCGTGGCAACGTGTGTCTGCGTGGCAGCGTGGGATCTTTTCACCCTCATCGACGGAGCGACCATGACAGCACTTCCGAACACACGAGACGCCCTCGGCGAATCCTGGACCACCACCAGCCGCCGTGCGCGGCGTATCGCCCGTCATAGCCGCCATGCGGCCGAAGATATCGCAGGCGAGCTGCGCCACCTGATGTCGGAACTGGAGTCCACGCTGGCAGACGGGACCCAGGCAGACGCGGTGGCGCTGCGCGGCCAATTGCGCAAGCAGCTCGATACCGCGCGTGGCCGTTTGAACGACACCCGCGAAGCCATGCGGGAACGCGCCGAAGTGGCAATCTCCGACGCCGACGACTACGTGCACGAAAACCCGTGGCAAACGATAGCGATCGTCGGCGGCGTTGCGCTGATAGCCGGTGCGCTGTTCGCGTCGCGGCTGCGCTAGGGGGTTGGTGGCGTTGAGCCGGCGGCACCAAGCGGCGAGACGGGCCGCAGCGCAGGCGCGCCTGGATTGCGGGAATGGGATTGCGCCGGCGTTGGATTTCAGGGTCGGCGCCGGTTTGTGCCGCGCTTATCGAGCAGCAACGCCGGCTGGCGCCACTTTGGTCAGTTCGATCAGTTGTCGTCGATCACGAACAGCCGCTGATACTCCTTCACCGCATACCGATCCGTCATACCCGCGATGTAGTGGGCAATCAGGCGCGGCTGCAGCGACGCGTCAGTGGATTGATAGCTGGGTGGTAACAGCCGCGAGTCTTCCGTGAACGCGTCGAACAGGCCGGCCACCACGCGGCGTGCCTTGTTGGCCATACGCATGACGCGATAGTGGCGATACAGGTTCTTGAATAAAAAGCGCTTGAGCGCCGCCGCCTGCGCGGCGACCGCTTCGCTATGCGCGACCAGCGGTGGCCCGGCGCGCACCGCGTCGACCGAGTCTGGCGCGTGCCGTGCAAGATTGAGCGAGGTCGTATCGATCAGGTCGACGATTAGCGTATTGATAATGCGGCGCACGGTCTCGTGAATCAGCCGGCGCCCTTCGATCTCCGGGAAATCGCCACGCGCCGCCGCGTAGTGCGTCTGCCATAACTCCACTTCGGCAAGCTGCGCGACGGTGAGCAAGCCCGAGCGCAAGCCGTCGTCGACATCATGATTGTTGTACGCGATCTCATCGGCGACATTGGCGATCTGCGCCTCGATGGAAGGCTGCCGCCCGTCCAGAAAACGCTCGCCGAGCGCGCCGAGCCGCCGCGCATTCTCGCGCGAGCAGTGCTTGAGAATGCCTTCCCGCGTTTCGAAGCAGAGGTTCAGGCCATTGAACGCGCCGTAGTGCTCTTCCAGATCGTCGACCACCGCGAGACTTTGCAGGTTGTGCTCGAAGCCGCCATGTTCGCGCATACATTCGTTCAGCGCGTCCTGGCCGGCATGACCGAACGGCGTATGGCCTAGATCGTGCGCAAGCGAAATGGCTTCGACGAGGTCTTCGTTGACCCGCAGATTGCGAGCGACGGAACGGGCGATCTGCGCGACTTCCAGGCTATGGGTGAGTCGCGTGCGAAACAGGTCGCCCTCGTGATTCACGAATACCTGCGTTTTGTATTCAAGTCGGCGGAACGCCGTCGAGTGGACAATGCGGTCGCGATCGCGCTGAAATTCCGTGCGCGCGCTGGGCGCGGCTTCGGGATAGCGGCGACCGCGCGATTGGGAGGAATGTGCTGCATACGGCGCGAGATGCGCTTCGAGTGCGTCCTGCGACGGCACGCCGCTCACGGGCGTGCCTGCCGGGTCATGCTTTACATCGTCGCTGCGCCTGTCAGTCACCGGATTCTCCGAAACATGGGCGGCGCCTCGTGACGCTGGTGCGTGGAGCTCCGCTGCAGTGCCCGGCCGTCACTAGACGGCAGCGGCCAGCGTGGCGTGCACCTCGGCGTCGGGCGCCTGGGTGATCAGCGTCTCACCGAAACGCTTTAGCAGAATGAATTTGATCGCACCGGCTTCCGCCTTCTTGTCGACCCGCATGAGTTCGACGTAACGCGAATCGCCGAGTGCAGGCGCTCGGGTAGGCAGATGCGCGGCAACGATCACGTCGACCAGACGCTTGCGCGCCGCTTCATCGAGATAGCCCATGCGCACCGACAGATCCGCCGCCATTACCATGCCGCAGCCGACCGCCTCGCCGTGCAGCCACTCGCCGTAGCCGAGCCCGGCTTCGATCGCGTGGCCGAAGGTGTGGCCGAAATTGAGGATCGCGCGCAGTCCGCCTTCGCGCTCGTCCTGCGCCACGACCGATGCCTTGATCTCGCACGAGCGCTTGACCGCCTCGGCCAGCACTTCCGGCTCGCAGCGATTGAGCGCCTCGACATTTGCTTCGATCCAGCTGAAGAAACCAGCATCGGCAATCGCGCCGGTTTTGATCACTTCAGCGACGCCCGCGGCCAGTTCGCGCGCCGGCAGCGTGCGCAACGCGCCGATGTCGGCGATCACGGCCTGGGGCTGGTAGAACGCGCCGATCATGTTCTTGCCGAGCGGGTGGTTGATGCCCGTCTTGCCGCCGACCGACGAATCGACCTGCGACAGCAAGGTGGTCGGCACCTGGATGAACGGCACGCCGCGCATGTAGCAGGCCGCGGCAAACCCCGTCATGTCGCCGATCACGCCACCGCCGAGAGCAATCAGCGTGGTCTTGCGATCGGCGCGCGAGCCCAGCAGCGCGTCGAAAATCAGGTTCAGCGTTTCGAGGTTCTTGTACGCTTCACCGTCCGGCAAAACAACCGTGGAGACCTGCTTGCCGAGCGGCGCGAGCGCCGCGCGCAGCTTGTCGCCGTAGAGTGGGTCGACCGTGGTGTTCGTGACGATCGTGACCGAACTGCCTGCGATATGCGGCGCGAACAACGCGGTCTGGCCGATCAGATCGGCACCGATATGGATAGGGTAGGCGCGCTCGCCCAGTTCGACATTGACGGTAATCATACGGTCCATTATGAAGCAGGATGTTTGGCGACGCCGGCCATCTCGAGCTGCATCAGAACCATGTTGACGAGTCCGTTGACCGAAGGCCGGCCCGTTTCGATCACAAAGTGCGCGCATTCCCGATATAGCGGATCGCGTACTTCGTAGAGCGCTTCGAGGCGCGCTTTGGGGTCTTCAGTCTGCAAAAGCGGGCGATTCTTGTCGCGCCGGGTGCGCAGCCACAGATCATGGGGATTGGCGCGCAAATAGATCACCACGCCCCGATTTTGCAGCGCTTCGCGGTTTTCCGGCCGCAGCACCGCGCCACCGCCCGTGGCCAACACGATATTGTCGCGCCCGGTCAGGTCGGAAATCACGTGCGCCTCGCGATCGCGAAAGCCCGCTTCGCCTTCCAGCTCGAAGATCACCGGGATGCGCGCACCTGTGCGCACCTCGATTTCGTGATCGGAATCGAAGAACGGGCGATCGAGACGGCGCGCAATGGCCCGGCCCACGGTGGTTTTGCCTGCCCCCATGAGCCCTACAAAAAATACATTGGCGTGTGCGTCCCGCGCTTGCAACGGTGTCCTCTGGCTAATCCGGTATGGTTCGTGCCGCAGCTTACTGGCAAAGCGGCTGCCTTGTCGAGCCTGCAGGCCGCCGCTGGACAGCGGCGGCAGCGTGCCCCTAATTTGTCTGAACGACGCGCGGCGTGATGAAAACGGCCAGTTCACTGCGCTGATCCCGATGGGCCCGATGGCGAAAAAGCGCGCCCAAAACCGGTATTTTGCCCAGGACCGGCACTCGCGTCACATCGTCCCGGTTGTCGGTCGCGTAAATGCCGCCGATCGACACCGTACCACCATCCTCGACTTCGACACGCGTTTGTACGTGTTTGGTGTTGATCGCGGGCCCGGCGTCGGTCTGCTCGCCGACGCTGTCTTTGGCGACGTCGAGGTCCAGCACCACTCGGCCGTCCGGCATGATTTGCGGCTCGACCTCCAGTTTGAGCGTGGCGCGGCGAAACTGCACACCCGACACGCCCTGCCCGACTTTCGCCTGATAGGGCAGCTCGGTGCCCTGCTCGACGACCGCTTTCATCCGGTCCGCCGTTACGACCCGGGGGCTCGAGACGATTTCGCCGCGGCCTTCGGCTTCCAGCGCGCTCAGCTCGATGTTCAGGAGCCTCGTCGCCCCGGCTGCGAACAAGGTCAGCCCGGCGGTGGCGGCGTCGAAACCGGAAATGGGCCGCGCCGACAGATCGTACACGGCGCCGTCCTTGCCGCCCGTCAAGCCTCGGGCGGTGCCGTCAGCGTTGGCGGCCGCCATGGAAAGCCGCACGCCGAGATTGCGCGAAAAACCATGCTCGCCCTCGACGATACGCGCTTCGATCAATACCTGACGGGTCGGCCGGTCGACGGAGGCAAGCAACGCCGTGATTTGCGCGAGGCGCCCTTCGAGATCCGTGACGAACAGCAGATTGGTGCGCGGATCGGCCGTCGCGGCACCGCGTTTGGACAGCACGCGCTGGTTTCCGGCGCCGGTCAGCAGACGCCGGACATCCTCGGCGCGCGCGTAATGCAGCTCGAACGTGCGGCTTGCGAGCGGCTCAAGATCGGCGGCCCGAGCGTGCGCTTCGAAACGCTGCCGCTCACGCGTGGCCAGATCCGCGATCGGGGCGACCCAGATGACGTTGCCATGGCGCTCCATTGCCAGCCCGTTGACGTCGAGCAAGGTATCGAATGCGGTACGCCACGGCACCTTGTCGAGCCGCAGTGACACGGCGCCGCGGACTCTCTCGCTTGCGACAATGTTCAGTCCGGTGAACTGGGCGAACGCGTTGAGCACCGCGCCGAGTTCGGCGCGCTGGAAGTTAAGCGAGATCGGTTTATCGTCGGCGGCGAGTTTGGCGTCTGCAGGCGTTTTCGGCGCGTCGCTCAGGCGCGCGAGCGGAGGCAGCGGTACCGGCGGCCCTTCGAGCCCGGACGTTCCGGTGATGTCGTCACGCGCCGAGGCTGCCGATTGCCTCCGTAGCGGTACGGAGCCGTCTGCGTCACCGGCGAGGTCGTCGGCGCGTCCGATGTCGGCGGTTGCCGCCGCTCTTGATACGCCGGGCTCGTCGGCGGAATCGTCGCGGAATGGGTTGGGTAATTCGACAGCGATGCCGCGCGGCAGCGGCAGTACATCGTATCGAGCATCGGGCGGCGCAATGGCGTCGTCGAGCGGCATGTATGCGGGCAGTGGCGGCAGCGGTGGGGTCGATGCGTGCGCGATACCGGCGCTTATCGCCATAGCAGCGACCAGGCTGCGGATCGGGCGATGAAGCGCACCGTGAAGCGTGTCGCGGATCGGACTACGAAGCGGGCTGTGAAGCGGGCTGTGTAGCGGGCTGTGTAGCGGACTTTGAAGCGGACTTTGAAGCCGACTTCCACACACGCATCCAAACAGACCACTGCACACACCAACGCCAAAACACACACGAACGCCGACGCGCGACGCAGCGAGACCGAACGGCTTCATCAGCCTCATCAGGACGCCTCCGTCAGTGCCAGCGTGCGAGTCGCGCCGCCGTTAGCCAGCGTGATGCTGAGCGCGTCGAGCCGCGTGACGCGCTCGGTACCGAGTTGCTGGCCCGACACGACAATGGTCGCGCCATCCGGCGTTTCGAGCAAGGCCAACCCGCGTGCACGATCGTGCAGCAAACCGACCAGGCGTAGTTGCGAAGCGTCAGGCTGTGGCTCGCCGGATGCGAGCATCTGCGGAAGCGAGAACGGGTCGAAGAACACGATGTCTTCTTCGTCGTCAGAATCGAGACTATCGTCGGCAAACGCATCCGCAGTAGCAGTTGAAGGCACTGGCCTCAGCGCGCTGAATACATGCAGCGTTGCCCTCACTGCTAACGAAGCGGCATCGCGATTTACCGTCACGTCAACGGGAACGATCAGCACCGGTAGATCCGACAGTCCGCGCAGGAATGCCATCAGGTGTACGAAATCGGTGTGCGCAGTGAGCTGTATAGGACGCATGCTTTCGGCGTCCGAGCCCCTGGCAGCGCCCGGTTCTACGGAAAGCAGCGAGACGCTATTCTGAGCCGCGAGTTCGGACACGATGCGCACGTCGTCCGCGGAGGTCCATGACGCTGGCAATTGTGCGCCCGGCGTGGCGGCAGCTTGCCGGCGCAGCGCGGGCAATTGCGCCAGCGCGCGGCGCGCATCCGCGAGATGTTGCGTGGCCGCCTCCAATGCCGTACGGCTTGCCTCGACCCCGCCGAGATCGGCGACAACCCAGCCGTGCGCACCGAGTCCAAACACCACTGCGGCGATCATCACCGCGACCACCCAACGGCGCCGACGACTCCAGGCCGCGAGCGGCAAACGCACACGCTTCATCCACTGGGAAGAAGAGGGCCGCGCGCTTGTCGCGCCGCCGAACTCGACAAAAGTCGTACTCATTTCGCACCTCCTGATTGTTCAGACTTCACGGGACGTTGTGTCACCAAGCCAGACACACGGGCCGGTTTCTGCGGCGGCGGGTCCCAGCGCAGGTGCGCTCCAAATTCGATAGGGCCGGTAACGCCGGTTGCTGCGACCGCATTGCTGCGGGGCGTCGAGCGATGCAGGTCGCTCACCCCTGCGCCCGTCACGCCGCGGATCGCGCTCAGGCGTTTGAGCCACTCGGCCGACGCGATATGTCCGCGCGAGGTCGCGAGCAACTCTGTCTCGTGCTCACGCTGCCGCAATTGCTGCAGCACCACGCCATCACCAGGTTCGAAACTCAACGCATCCAGCAGATCGCGCAAATGCGTAAGCGGCCCGGACAAGGTCATCGCACGCGCCGCGCCTTTGCGTTGTTCGTCTTGCGCCCGCAGTAACCTGGCGTGCTCCCTGAGCGGCATGGCCAGTTGCGCGAGCGATTGCTCGATCGACGCGCGCTGCGCATCGATCCGAGCCCTTTCGAATGCCTGCCATCCGACTACCGCGAGCACAGCCGCAAAACCGGCGAGCGCGGCGGCAACCCATTCGAGCAGACGCCGCCCACGCGCAAGCCGCGCATTGCGTTGCCTGTACGGCAGCAGATTGAAGCCGCCGAGCCACGGCCGTGCGAGGCGCGCGCCACGCGTAAACGCCCGCGTGTTCGAGCCCGCCGGATCCAAACCGAAACGCAGGCCGCGCATCATTCGAGCACCCCGCGCAGCGCAAGTCCGAATGCGACCGCGGCGGAAGGCTCGTGCAGCAACGGATCGTGCAGTTGACGTGCGAGCCCGCCAAGCGCCGCACATTCGAACGGCAGCACGGTGCAGCCCAACACGTCGGCTATATCCGCAATCGAGAAACCCACGCCGTCGAGCAAATCGACCTCACCGCTCAACAACGCGCAATCGAGTACGGGGCCGTGGACGAGATCGCGCAACGCGTCGGCGAGATCGGTGTGCTCGGGCGCCGGGTAGCGCATTTCACCGACCAGGCAGTCGTCGACGATGCGCCAGCCGTACACGCCGTCCGCGCCGATCCACAGCGCAACGTATGGCTCGTGCGGATCGAGTTCGTGGCTCGCCGCGTAACGCATTGCGCGCAAAGCCGCATGCGGCTCGCCGTCGATCGCGGTGAGCGAGATACCGGCAGTCGCCGCGCATTCGATACGCGCTTCGAGATGCTGGCGTGCGGTTGCGGCAATCGTCACCGAACGAATCGGTGAACGCGTTTCGTCGACGAACCAGTCGACAGCCAATGCATGTCGCTCGAGGCCGGCTATACGCTCGACTTCGCTCATCACCGCCGGCTCGAGTTCGGCGAGCTCATGGCCGCCGTCGTCCGCACAACCGCTCAGCGCGGCGAGCTGTGTAAGCGGCACGGTGGTTGTCAGCGTGGCCGAGGCGGGCAGCGCCATCGCGCATCGCAATGCCTGCGTCGCACACGCGTGCGGCAGGCCGGCAAATGCGTCGCGCAACGCACGCGCCACCGCATGCCGGTCGGCGATCTCCCTGCCGGCCATCGCACTGGCGCCAAGCGGCACAGTGCACACGTATTCGATATGCAGCGCGGTACGTGTGCGCGAATGCTGACTCACCACGACCAGACGCACCGCCTGCGAACCCACATCGATTCCCGCAGCAAAACGCTGCGCACCGAGTTGCACACCTTGAAGCCACGAATTTTTGAACGTCATCACGCCCTCCCTCAGACTCACGCGGCGAACTATTCGAACGCGAGTAACGAGGGAGAATTGTGCGTAGCCGCGCCGCCGCGCGACACTCAGCCGAATGGCTAACGTTGAGCGACGTGCGCCCCGCACGCCACCAAAGCGTCTACAGTGAAGTCATTCCTGCGCGGCACGGCGATTTGTCAAGAACTGTCAGTAAGCATGCCGAAAGCTGAAAAGCGAGACGGCTATAATCGCGGGACTGTTTTTTGGTGCCCATATGCAATCAACGTCTCCTACGTCCCAGCCGCCTGCGCCGCAGAAGCGCAAACGCCCCTTGTGGCTCAAGCTCATCATCGGCTTTGTGGGTCTTATCGTCGCAGGCATCCTGTGCGTGCTGCTGGTGCTCGGTTATGCGCTGGTGGTAGCAACGCCGAACCTGCCGTCGCTCGACGCGCTGACCGACTACCGCCCGAAGGTGCCGTTGCGCATCTATACGGCCGACCACGTGCTGATTGGCGAATTCGGTGAAGAGCGGCGCGACATCGTCCATATCCAGGACGTGCCCGACAGCCTGAAGAAAGCCGTGCTGGCAATCGAAGACGCGCGTTTCTACGATCACGGCGGCGTCGACCTCACAGGCATTGCACGAGCCGGCTTTGTCGCACTGACCAATGGCCACGCCACGCAAGGCGCCAGCACGATCACCATGCAGGTGGCGCGCAACTTCTTCCTTTCAAGTGAGAAGACCTACACACGTAAGATTTACGAGATGCTGCTCGCGTACAAGATCGAATCGAAGCTGACGAAAGATCAGATTCTCGAGGTGTACATGAATCAGATCTATCTCGGCCAGCGCGCGTATGGCTTCGCAAGCGCGGCGCGGGTGTACTTCGGGAAAGATCTGAAGGATTTGACGCTGGCGGAATCGGCCATGCTGGCGGGCCTGCCGAAGGCGCCGTCCGCGTATAACCCGGTGGTCAATCCAAAGCGCGCGAAGATCCGTCAGGAGTACATCCTGCAGCGCATGTACGAATTGCACTACATCACTCAGGAACAGTACGAGGAAGCAAGCAAGCAGGCGCTGGTCGTCAAGGGCGCGGGCAAGGAGTTCAGCGTGCACGCGGAATACGTCGCGGAAATGGTCCGGCAGATGATGTACGCGCAGTATCGCGAAGAGGCGTACACGCGCGGCCTGAACGTCGTGACCACGATCGACTCGGCCGATCAGGACGTCGCTTACCGGGCGCTGCGCAAAGGTCTGATGGACTACGAACGGCGCCACGGCTATCGCGGCCCGGAAGCGTTCATCGATTTGCCGTCCGATGCGGACGACCGCGAACAGGCCATCGACGACGCGCTGCTCGAGCATCCCGACAACGGCGAACTCATTGCCGCGGTGGTGACGGCGGCGAGCCCGAAGCAGGTGCAAGCCACCTTCATCGACGGCAACGTCGCGACCATTCAGGGCGACGGCCTGCGCTTCGCGCAGTTCGCGCTCGGCACGCGCGCGCAGCCGAATCAACGCGTGCGGCCCGGCGCGATCATTCGCCTCGTGAAGGATGACGGCGGCAACTGGTCGATCACCCAGTTGCCGCAAGTGGAAGGCGCGTTCGTTTCGGTAGTGCCGCAAGATGGCGCGATTCGCGCGCTGGTCGGTGGTTTCGACTTCAACAAGAACAAGTTCAACCATGTGACCCAGGCGTGGCGTCAGCCGGGTTCGAGCTTCAAGCCGTTCATCTATTCTGCATCGCTTGAAAAGGGG
>NZ_DASRSY010000090.1:0-2798 GCF_035656215.1 Paraburkholderia sp. | reverse complement strand
GTCCTTGAAGCTCCGCACCCCACCGTTACCAGTGACGCACGATCAAGTAGGCTACTGCTGGCAGAACAGCAGGTCCCGTCCGAGATAAAATGCTATCGGCGGGACAGTTGTGATAGCGACTTTGCAGGTCGCACCTGTATGGATATACAGTATGCTCCCAAACACCGGCCTGGATCAAGCCCGCCGGTTCACAGGCGCAGCGCTCGCGCCAAGGCTAAATGTTGCGCAGATCTTCCGGCGTATCCACATCGCGCAGAATGCCGGGGTCGTCGACGTCGAGCTGCATCACATGCGGCGACATCAGCAGCGCGCGCGCGCCGGTGTCGCCGTCGAGCGTGATCAGTGCGTCCCGATGTTCGACGCCGAAGCCGACCGGATGGCCGCGCTGTCCCTGATAAAACGGCGCGACGATTGAAGCGCCGCCGTCGAGCGTTCGCGCCACCGCTTCGATTGTCGTGGTGGCGATGCGCGGCATGTCGGCGAGCGCGACGAGCCAGCCCTCGGCATCGTCGCTGGCTTCGATGCCGGCGGCGAGGCTTGCGCCCATGCCACGTTCGGCATTCGCGGTGAACACCACGTCGCAACCGGCGTCGTTCAGGAGGCGGGCGAGGGCGTCAGAACCCGGTCGCACGACGGCCAGCACGCGGCTGACAACCCGCAACAGCCGATGCGCGGCTTCGTGCGCGACCGGCGTACCGTCTGGCATGTGCGCGAGCAGCTTGTTGTGCCGGCCGTCCGGATCGAAGCGCGAGCCGAAGCCGGCGGCGAGCAACACGCCAGTGGCGAGCGAGGCATAGGCCATGGACGGACACAGGTAGAGAGGATGAGGCCGATTGTGCGTTGCAACGCATCGGCAGGCAAGCGGCAATATATGAGCCGACGTGTGTCGTCATGCGCGATCTGACCGGTCGCGCGTGGGTGTGTGGCCAGGGACGTGCATACGTAGGGCGCCGACCCCGCATTACACCTGCATCACTCCCATCACCTTGTCGAGCGTCACTGGCAGATCGCGCACGCGCACGCCGGTCGCGTGATACACCGCATTCGCAATCGCCGCGGGCACGCCGGTGATGCCGATCTCGCCGATGCCGCGCACGCCGAGCGAGTTGATATACGGATCGGGCCGATCGATGAACGTGATATCGAGCGAGCCGATATCGGCATTTACCGGTACGTGGTACTCGGCGAGATTCGCGTTGGTGAAGCGCCCATAGCGTGTATCGAGTGAGGTTTCCTCCTGTAGCGCTGCCCCCACGCCCCACACGATGCCGCCCATCAACTGGCTGTGCGCGGTCTTCTGATTCAGCACGCGCCCCACGTCATACACGCCGACTACGCGTGCCACGCGGATCGTGCCGAGGTCCGCATCGACATGGACTTCGGCGAACACCGCGCCGAACGAGTGGAGCGAGTATTTCTGCTTCTCGTCGCCCGGTTTGACCGTCACGGTGGCTTCGATCGGCTTGCCGCCCGAGCGCGCGATGATCGCCGCCGCCGGATCGCGCTTCGTGGGTTGCGAGCGGCTCATCACCCAGCCGTTTTCAACCGTGATGTCGTCGAGCGCGATGCCGTGCACCGGCGAGGCCGTGTCGGCGAGCGCCAGCGCGATCAACTGATTGCGCGCCTGAGTCGCGGCATCGCGTACGGCCGGCGAGACGCTGGCCGCCGATTGCGAGCCGCCTGACCCCGGTGCTTTCGGCAGCGATGAATCACCGAGCGCGAAGTGGATGTTTTCCGGCGCGAAGCCGAGTGCGTCGGCAGCCACCTGGGTCATCACGGTGTAGGTGCCGGTGCCGAGGTCCTGGGTGCCGGAGGCGACCATCGCGGTGCCGTCCGGCAAAATCCGCGCGATGGCCGCGGCCTCGCTGCGATTGGCCGGATAGGTCGCGGTCGCCATGCCCATGCCGATCAAGGTGTTGCCGGCACGTATCGAACGCGGCGTGGGTGTGCGCCGCGACCAGCCGAATTCCTCGGCCCCGATCTGATAACACTCGCGCAACGACTTGCTCGACCAGGGCTTGTTTTCCTGCGGATCGGCGTCGGCGTAGTTCTTGAGGCGCAGCGCGAGCGGGTCCATTTTCAGCGCGACCGCGAGTTCGTCCATCGCCGATTCGATCGCGAACGAGCCGGTTGCCTCGCCGGGCGCGCGCATGAAGGTCGGCGTGCCGACATTGAGCGGCACGATACGGTGCGTGGTGACCTGATTGGGTACCGCGTACAGCATGCGGGTGACCATGCAGCAGGTCTCGGTCCAGTCTTCGATCATCGACGTGTTCGAGATGCTGTCGTGGCGCATCGCGGTCAGCGTGCCGTCGTGGCGCGCGGCGAGGACGAAATGCTGCTCGGTGCGCGGACGCCCGCCGACCGGGCCGAACATCTGCGGCCGCTCCAATACGAGCCGCACTGGACGTCCGGTCTGTTTTGCCGCCATCGCGCACAACGCCACATGCGACCACGACGAGCCCTTGCAGCCGAAGCCACCGCCGATAAACGGTGAAATTACGCGCACATCGCCGGCCGGCATACCGAACGTCTTGGCGACCGCCTGCGCCGCGTTGCTGACGCCTTGCGTCGAGTCGTAGAGCGTGAGTTGCGGACCGTCCCAGCGCGCCATCGTCGCATGCGGCTCCATCGGGTTGTGGTGCTCCATCGGCGTCGTGTAAACAGCGTCGACGTGCACCGTGCCGCTGCGCAACCCGTCCTCGAAACTGCCGCGCTGCGTGTCGGTTGTGCGGCCTTGCGGTTTGTCGGGCGCGTGTCCGTTCGGCTTGGCCAGCGTGAAATCGAGCGTCGCGGCC
>NZ_DASRSY010000089.1:0-4633 GCF_035656215.1 Paraburkholderia sp. | reverse complement strand
ATAGTCCTCGGCGGGTGCGCCCCAAGTCGCGCCGGCGTTGTTCACGAGAATGTCGATGCCGCCATGCAGGCCAAGCACTTCATCCACCAGACCAGGGATACCTTCGAAGCGCTGCAGATCGTTGACCACCGTCTGCACCTCGATACCCCGGCTTTGCAGATGTGATTTCGCCTCGGCGAGTTCGTCGGCCTTGCGCGCAGTGATCGCCACGCGGCAGCCCATTTCTCCCAGCGCCTCGGCCATTTGCAGGCCCAGCCCGCGAGAGCCACCGGTGATCAGTGCAACCTTGCCGTCCAGTTGAAACAGGTCTTTCACAGACATTACGACGCCCCTCCAAGTTGTTCTGCAATGCAGACTTATATTCCAGATTCTGTGACCATCATACGTGCCGAAATTCGGCGTGTAAATAAAAGCACGTTCATTCACTTTTGATTTAAACTGACATGCATCGTGGATGGGCGGATCATCGGGACTTACCCGAATGCCGCACTTCTCAATCGGGCCGCATCGGTGCGAACTCATGCGTTTTTGCGCTTGTCGCGTAGCTGTTCTGCATAGCGGCTCACCTTTTGACGGGTCTTCTCCCATGCAAAATGCGCTGATCATCAATTCGCGTGATCTGGAATTCCAGCTGTTCGAAGTGCTCGAGGCCGAGACACTCACGCAGCGCGCGCGCCACGCCGACCACAGCCGCGAGACCTTCAACGCGGCGCTCGAAACGGCTCATGCGGTCGCAGCCGAAAAGTTCGCGACGCACAACCGCCTCTCGGACGAACACGAGCCGCAATTCGACGGTCAGCGCGTCACGATGCCCGCGGAGGTCAAGGAAGCACTCGACGCGTTCCGCTCGGCCGGTTTCCTCGCGGCGGGCAAAGACTACGAATGGGGCGGCATGCAGTTGCCCTCGGTGATTTCCTTTGCGTGCCTGTCGCTCTTCAAGAGCGCCAACATCGCCACCTCGTCTTACGCGATGCTGACCACGGCGAATGCGAACGTGATCGAACGTTTCGGCAGCGCTGCGCAGAAGCGCAAGTATCTGCAGGCCTTATTCGAAGGCCGCGCGTTCGGCACGATGGCGCTGACCGAGCCGCAAGCGGGCTCGAGCCTCTCGGATCTCGTCACCAGTGCGACGCCCAACGAGGACGGCACCTATTCGATTCGCGGCAACAAGATTTTTATCTCGGGTGGCGATCACGAGTTGAGCGAGAACATCGTCCACCTGGTGCTGGCGCGCATTCCCGGCGGGCCGCCGGGCGTCAAAGGTATTTCGCTGTTCACGGTGCCGAAATTCCACGTCAACGACGACGGCAGCCTCAGCGGTCGCAACGACGTCGCGCTCGCGGGGCTGATTCACAAGATGGGCTGGCGCGGCACGACATCGACCATGCTGTCGTTCGGCGAACGTGGCGAATGCATCGGCGAACTGGTGGGCGAGCCACATCAGGGCCTCGCTTATATGTTCCACATGATGAACGAGGCACGCATCGGCGTGGGCCTCGGTGCGGTCATGCTCGGCTATCGCGGCTATCTGGCGTCGCTCGATTACGCACGCGAACGGCCGCAAGGACGCCGTCCGGATAACAAGAACCCGCTCGATCCGCAATTGCCATTGATCGAACATGCCGACGTGCGCCGCATGCTGCTCGCACAAAAAGCCTACGTGGAAGGCGCATACGCGCTGTGTCTATATGCGGCACGCCTCGTCGACGAACAGAATACTGGTGAGAGCGATACGGCGCGCGCCGAAGCGGGCCTGCTGCTGGATCTGCTGACGCCTGTCGTGAAATCGTGGCCGTCACAGTGGTGCCTCGAAGCGAATAGTCTGGCGATCCAGATTCACGGCGGTTACGGCTACACGCGCGAATATCCGGTCGAGCAGTTCTATCGCGACAATCGCCTGAACATGATTCACGAAGGCACGCACGGTATTCAGGCACTCGATCTGCTGGGCCGCAAAGTGGTCATGAAACAAGGCGCCGCGCTCAAGCAATTGGAGCGCGAAATACAACGCAGCGTTGAATCGGCGCGAGTTCATCCGGGGCTGCAAGCGCATGCCGATTCACTCAGCAAGGCGTGGAGCGAGTTGACCGGCACGGTCGAAGCGTTATTGCCCACGCTGGCCCGCGAAAGCGAACGCGCGCTCGCCAACGCGAATGCCTTTCTCGAGGCATTCGGCCATATCGTGATTGCGTGGACGTGGTTACGGCAGGCGATCGTCGCAAGCGCTGCGCTACCCGATGCGAAAAGCGAAGCCGACGGCGACTTCTATCGCGGCAAGCTGCATGCTTGCCAGTGGTTCTTCCGTTGGGAATTGCCGCGCGTTTCGCTGATGCTTGCCACGCTGCGCGGTCTCGACGATACGACGCTCAGCATGGCGCCTCAGTGGTTCTGAGTGCTGCGACCCTATTCGGCTGGATGCGGCTCCGTGTGGCCGGATGCCGCTTAATACCGTTCAATGCGACAGCGCGCTTTCCAGTTGCGTCACCACGTCGATCAACCGCGGCCGCACTTCTTCGAGCAGGAATTCTTTCGAGAGCTTGAATGAAGGGCCGCCGACATTGATCGCCATGATCGGCAGTTCGCCACCCGGCTGGAAAGCACGCGCGATGCCGTTCACGTCTTTCTGCCAGTCACCGAATGAAGTCGTGACGCCGAGCGTGTTGTAATCTTCGAGCGCTTTTTCAATGCCGCGGCGGGTTTTCGGCCATGCCACATGATCGAGTTCGCGCACCTGTTCCATGAAACTAAGACGGTCATGTTCAGGGATCGCCGCGAGCCACGCGCGGCCAATCGCCGACGTGGCGACCGGAATACGCGAACCGACTTCCAACGTCAGCGTGAGCGCAACCGAGCCCCGGCAATTTTCCACGTAGATCATCGAGAGCCGGTCGCGCGTTCCCAACGAGACGGTTGCGCCGGAGATATCGGCCAGTTCCTGCATCACCGGCCGGGCAATCTTGCGGACATCGAGCCGCGCCAGCATTGCGCTACCCAGCGCGAGCGAAGCCGTGCCAAGCCGGTATTTACCGCTCTCTTTCAAATGAATCAGATAGCCGAGCAGCGTCAGCGTATGCGTCAGGCGCGATACCGTCGATTTCGGCAGCTTGCAACGCAATGCGAGTTCCTGATTGCTCAACGATTTGTCGCCCGAGCGAAAACACGCCAGCACCTCGAGCCCCCGCGCGAGCGCAGTGACGAAATGCCTGTCGTCTTTGTGTGCCTCGTGTGCGGTCCGGCTCGCGAGGACCGGATTGGTTTTCGTGGACGCAGCGGTTTTTTGTGCAGCTTCGCCGGCGTTCGGGATGTCGACCGGATTATCGATCGGGTTATTATGGGTTTTGCTCAAAATGAAACGCGCTCCCGCGAAACGGCACCATCTGAAGGACAAACCGTGGCCTGGATCGAGGGTGAGCCGGGCTGCGAAATTATAGTCCCGAGTGACGGCGTGCACGAAATCGGTGCGGACACCTGGTGACGACGTGTCCGAACTGAAGTTCGACGCTGGCTCAAGCAGCACACCACAAAAAGTGGCTCAGACTTCTTCTTTCGGCGCGGTCACCACGGGGCTGAAAAAATAGACCACCGCGCCAATCGCAAGCGGCACGACGGTCACCGCAAACAGCGCCGAGTAGATTCCCGCGTTCGATAGATGCGCCTGTTTTGCCGCACCCGCGATCCAGCCGAAACAACTGCTGGTCAGCGCCACACCGAGAAAAACAAGGCTGTTGAGCAGCCCCAAACCGAGCCCGAGCCGGCGTGGCGCAATGATGGCGCGCGCTTGCGACATCACGAGCGGATGGATCGAGCCGACCGAGAACAGCACGCATATCAACGCGACGCTGACCAGCCCGTTGCCGTCCGGACTGACCGCGAGCACCAGTGCCGCCAGCACGCCAGCGATCAGCCACAGCAGCGAAATAAGCTTGGGCGCGCAGAACCGCACGGCCACAGGAATACAGAAGGATGCGGCGATCCCGATCACGCTGGTGACGGTCATTGCGTTGCCGCGCGCGATGACGTCGAATCCGTATACGTCAGCAAGATACGGCCCACCCCACGACGTACGAAACGTGCTGCCGACCGAAAGCGCGAGGCAAGCCGGCATCAGGGTCCAGAAACCGGTGCGCCGTTTCACCGCGCTTGCCGCGTGTTGCAATGCAGCGAGACTTTGTTCATGCGCGGCGGCATCACGCCGACGCACGAAGCACACGACGCCAAACGTCGCGCATAGCATGGCTAGTGCCGCAGTGACCATGACCGGACGCCAGCCGAAGCTGGCCGTTGCCCGGCTGAGCGGAAACGCGGCCAGCAGTGCCCCTGCCATGCCGATCGCACTCGCCGTCGTGACGGCGCGCACATTGCGCGTGCCGTGGCCAGAATGCAGTACGTAATTGAGCAGCCCCATGAAGATGGGCGCGCAACCGAGTCCGATACCGGCTTGCGCGACGAGCGCAACGGTTGCGCTCGCCGTCATCGACAGAATGCCGGCGCAGGCGGCGCCGATGCCCATCAGAAGCGCGGTCGGTCCGCGCACGCCGTAGCGGTCGAACATGATGCCGACCGGCAGTTGCGCAATGGCGAACACGAGAAAAAACGAGCCCGCGAACCAGCCGAACATTTGCGGCGAGAAATG
>NZ_DASRSY010000088.1:0-2637 GCF_035656215.1 Paraburkholderia sp. | reverse complement strand
GGCAGGAGTTCGACCGTCGGACCGTTCTCCACATCGATGAACAGCCTGCCGTCGACGACATAGAAGAACTCATCCTCATTGTCGTGCCTGTGCCAGTGGAATTCGCCCTGGACGACACCAAGGCGGACGACGCAGTCGTTGACACGACAGAGTGTCTGGTTGGTCCAGTCGTCCCTGACCTGCTCGCGAATCAGGTTGACGTCGATCAGCTTCAGGAAACCGAACTTCACTTCTGTATCGATCCTGTAGTCGTAACGGCTGCTCATACTGAATCCTCCTCGTTGTTGAATGGGTAGCTGCCAGTCAATCGTTTCCGGGCGGCCATCGTCAGCCAGGCCTGACCACCGCCCGCATCCGGCGTCCGTCCCGCAGCGCCACATTGAGGCCGCCGACGACCAGCGCGACGGACAGGCAGAGCCCCCACGATGGCATCTGGCGCGCGAGCAGCAACTCGATCACCGTTGCAGTAACCGGTCCCAACGCCTGAAAGGCGACGACGCGGCTCGCTTCGAGTTTGCCCAGCGCCCACAGCCAGCAGAAATAGCCGACGCCGCTCGACAGGCCAATGAAGACGACGTTTGCCCACTGCATCGCCGACAGGCGGGGAACGAGTGGCTGCGCCGTTGCGAGACAGAGCGCGCCCAGAAAAATGACGGCGGTGAACATGGCCAGCGCGCTGGTCGGCAAAGCCGGGTAGCGGCGCAGGTACGGCCGGTACAGCATGCTGCAGACAGCCCCGATCACCGTCGCACCGATGAGCGCCGCAATCGCGGACAGGTCAGCGTGTGCCGAAACGTGCGCCAGCGATGTATGAAGCAGAAAGCCAACCCCCGATACCGCCAGCACGAGTCCGGTCAGTCTTGCGAGACTGAAGACCTCGCGGCGCAGTCCGACGGCGAGGCACATCGTCACCAGCGGCATCGTCGAGAATATGAGGGCGCACGTCGCTGCCGATAGCGTTTCCAGTGCGTAATTGAGCAGCACGATCAGCACGGCGAACTGGAACACGCCGAGCACAGCGATCGCGGCCGTGTCCTTCACCGAAAAGCGCGTGCGGCGGGTCAGTAACATCGGCACAGCAAGAACACACATACCGATGAAATAACGCAGAAAGGCGAGCGTCGCGGGCGAGGCATCGGTGGAGACCGTCCGCGTGGCGACCATCGCCGCGCCGACCAGCACGCCGGTCGCCGCTGCTGCGAGCGTCGCCTGCGGTCGGGCGTTCACAGGTCGAGTGCCCACGTTTGCCCAACCAGGTCCTTGCCAAAGCTGTGATGCGGTTCTTCCTCGATCAGCCGGAAGCCGGCCTTTTCGTAGATCCGGCGCGCGTCGCCCAGCACGCTGTTGGTCCACAACACCAGCTTCCGGTAGCCAGCAAGGCGGGCGAACCGCAGGCATTCCTCGACGAGCCGCCTGCCGATTCCAAGCCCACGGGCACTCGGTTCGACGTAAAGCAGGCGAAGCTTTGCGGTAGTTTCATCATGTCGAACGATAAATACCGAGCCGACCACCTTGCCGTCCTTCTCGGCGATCCAGCAGCGTTCCGAACTCCGGTCGAACTCGCGCACGTACCGGGCGACGATCTCGGCAACCAGTGCTTCGAATTCGGCGTTCCAGCCGTACTCCTGGGCGTAGAGCACGCCGTGGCGATGCACGATCCAGCCCATGTCTCCGGGTTGCGGATCGCGCAGCAGGTAAGACGGGATGTGTTCGCCGAGCAGCCCTTCGATCTGGCCCATCGCGTCGACCAGCTGGTGCTGCTCGGGGACCGACAGCCGTTCCAGCATCGCGATGATTTCGCGGCGTGAAGCCTCATTCAGCGGTGCGAATGTCGCACGCCCCTTTTCCGTCAGTTGCAGGTGCGCGATGCGCCCGTCGGCTGGCGAGCGCGTCTTCCCGATGAGCCCGTTCTTCTCGAAACCGGCAATCACGCGACTCAGGTACCCTGCATCAAGGCCGAGTTCACGGCATAGATCGGAAGTGGTCAGCGCTGGACGGTGCGCCAGTTCATACAGGATGCGCACTTCGGTTAGCGAGAACTCGCTGTCCAGCAGATATTCATGCAGCACGCCGATCTGGCGGGTATAGAAGCGGTTGAAGCGGCGGACTGTTTCCGCGCGGTCCTCGATTTGTGCATCAGACATGGATTCTCCAGAACGTTGCCTCTGGCTTGATAATATGTGCCAAAGGCAACTAATACAAGTTACTTCGCCACAGAGTTGCTCTGTCTGAAGGATTTTCCGAAAATATCGACAAACGTCCACTCGGGCCAAAGTCGGCCCAAGAACTCCGAGAATTCATCGTTCATTTTCGGAACGGTTTCGCTGGGAGGCTCGCCGGTGCGGACTGTCGGCGCGATGACCCTGCAAGCCTTCGGCTGCACACGGGCGCTTTTCCTGGCATCGCTCTCAGCCGGAATTGCGGTCGCCTCGCGACGTGTTCTCGCACACGCAGAGTTCGTGTGCCGCATCGCCGCGGTCGCGCCGGTTGTCATTGGCCTCGACACATTTGCCGATGGATTGAGTCAACTTTGATGGTCAAACACGGCGGCCAGGCAGACGGCCGGGGCAGGACCGGAGGCTGGCAAAAATAGCCGGCTTGCAGCGTTCCACCGGGGTGGAACGCATGTCCCATGCG
>NZ_DASRSY010000087.1:0-4389 GCF_035656215.1 Paraburkholderia sp. | reverse complement strand
CGCGGTGCTGTACTGCCTGCCGCAGCTCTTCGACCTGACGCATATGTACGGTTCACGCGCCGCAGGCGCGGCACTGGAAGGCAAAGCAGCGGGCTGCGCGATTGCACTCTTCTGCGCACCGATTCTCGGACACCGGCTCGGCCTCGAATAATCGGTTTCATCGAACGGAAGTTCACCATGCGACGAGGAAAGAGACCTGCAATGCCTGCAAAACCCGCCAACCGCGCTGGCGACGTCCTGACGCTCAAGGCCGGCTGACGCCCGATGACGGCCACCTGGACCGGCCCGGTGCTGTTCGCGTCGGGCAACTGGCTGATCTGCCAGTGGTTCGGCGACGACGGCGAACTGCAGCAGGAGATGTTTCCGGAAGAGACGCTGGAGCGGGCGCACAACGCGCTCGCCGCCTAGAGGGTAGTAACGGATCAGCCGGCCACCGCCGGGCGACCGTGTGTATTGCGCCGCACGCCTTTGCTGTGCGGCGCTTTTTTTTGACCTCAGCCCAATGCGGCGAATGCCGGCACGCTGTGCGACAGCACGGCCGCGGCGACGAATACGCCGATCATCGCCAGCGCTTCCAGATACAACACGTTGACGAAGGTATGGGCATCCATCGTCGAGGCCGTGCGGCGCAAGCGCGGCAGCGCCAGGAAGCGGTTGAGTCCGCCGAGCACCAGTGCGAGCGCGACCAGCGCAAGCTTCAGCGTCAGCACGTGGCCCCACGTGCTCATCTGGATCGCTTCGAACGAGCCGCCCGAACCGCGCACGGCATTGAAGATGCCCGTCAGCAGTACCAGTCCGACCGCCACCACCGATACGTGCGACACCTGAGTCGCAGTGCGGATCAGCATCCCGCGAGCGGTCGACGTACCGAGCGCAGGCAATACCGAGAGCCCCGCCGCCATTGCCAGCCCACCCCAGACGCTCGTGACCAGCACATGCAGCGTCTGCATGCCGATTGCCGCCGAGGCCGGGCCGGCGTCGGCCGCATGCCCGAGCGATGCCTTGCCCGCCGCAATCGCAATCACCGCGAGCCACAGCAGCGCATTGCGCAACATGCCCGTATGACTGGCCATAGCCGTGCCCAGCAACACCAGCGCGCCGGCGAAAGCCACGCTCCAGCCGTAACCGACATGGGTTTGCGTCAATACTGTCGGCACCACACCGATGGCTGACGGCAACGCGACGCCACTCATCGACGCCGCCTGGTACAACAGCCAGCCAAGATCCGCGAGCACCAGCACGACGGTGGCCGTCAGCATCGACCGATGCGCGCGCAACCAGGCGGGCCGCGCCGGCGCGATCTTCACCTGCGCGTCCTTGGCGAGCCACGCACCGAGCAACGCCGACCCAACGGCAAACGCAAACGCGACATTCATGAGCGCGGCCATGGCGACCTGCCCGATCCAGAGTCCGTCGATGCTCATTTGACGATGAACGCAAAGTCGCCTTGGGTACGGTGGCCGTCCGTGGCAACCGCGATCCAGTGCACCGCATAGCGGCCCGCCGTCAACTGCGGCAGCGCCAGGCGCATCGCCTTTGCGTCACTCTTGTCGACTTGCGACGCAGCCGACGCGGCGGGCTTACCGCTCGTGTCGCTCAGATCGATTCTGCTGAACGCCGGCTCGAGCGGCTCGGTGAAATGGATCGTCACTTCAGTGGGCGCGGTCACCTCGGTGTTCGCCGCCGGCTCGCTCGACACCAGATGCGCATGTGCAAAAGCCGTGGACGTCATGACCAGCGCTGCGGCGCCGAACGTCAACGCACGCAGCGCCGGACGGGGAAAATTGAATAGCTTCATGTAAGGCCGATAGCTTGTGGAAAGTAAAACGGTGGACGTTGAGCCGAAGAGCGTGGGCGTCGGACAGACCCCAACGCGCCCGGAAGTGTACGCTTCGATGACCGGCGCGCGCGTCGGTTCAACCGGCTTTGTTATCGAAACCGACGGGAACGACACTTGCGCCCGCGATCCCGCAGACGAAATCGAGATGCGCGACTCACCGGCAAGGCTGCGATGCGCGTCAAACTGTCGCATGCCTGTCACACCCGGAACCTTCTCTTCTGTGGCAAATAGTCATCATCACCCTTCGATGATAGAATGCTGCGTCGCCGCAGCGCCGGCTGCCCTTCACACCGAGCCGCTCGAAGTTCGGTCAGGTCCCCGATTTTGATGGAGTTACGCGTGTCTTCAAGACGCATTTTCCGCCCGTTGCTTGCCCTTCTGCTGATCGGCTCCGCGGGTGTCTATAGCGCTGCGAAAGCGCAGACTCAACCGAAGGCCCCCGATACGATGGAAGCGCGCGTGCAAGGCTGCACGGCTTGCCACGGGTCGCATGGCCAAGGTACCGACAACGACTACTTCCCGCGTCTGGCGGGCAAGCCGGCCGACTATCTGTACAACCAGTTGCAGAATTTCCGCGAAGGGCGTCGCAAGTACCCGCCGATGAACTACCTCGTCACGTATCTCTCGGACGACTACCTTCATCAGATCGCCACGTACTTCTCGCAGCAACGTCCGCCGTACCCCACGCCGTCCAAGCCGACCGTATCGGCGACCATCGTCGCGCGCGGCCAGCAGATCGTGCTGCATGGCGACGCATCGAAAGATATTCCGGCCTGCGCAGCTTGCCACGGCAACGCGCTGACCGGTATGGAACCCGCTATCCCGGGTCTGGTCGGCCTGCATTCGGACTACATCAGCGCGCAGTTGGGCGCATGGCGTTCGGGCTCGCGTCATGCCATCGCACCTGATTGCATGCACACCATCGCCACCCGTCTGACCGATGACGACGTGAACGCCGTCGCTTCATGGCTTGCCACGCAAACGGCCCCACAAAACCCCGTGCCGGCTCCGGCCCGCTCGATGAAGACTCCGCTTGCCTGCGGCAGCGAACCGCAATAAGGCACCGGGAGAGACACTCAAATGAAACGCAAGTCTTTGTTCGCCCTCTCGGCAGTCGTCGTCGTTGCGGCTGCCGCACTCGTTCCCGTCCTGTGGTCGGGCGGCGACAACCTGCATAACGGCACGGCGATGGCGGCAACGCCCGCCGACCAGGCCGCGCTGATCAAGAAGGGCGAGTACCTCGCCCGAGCCGGCGACTGTATCGCCTGCCACACGGTGCGCGGCGGCAAACAGTTTGCCGGCGGCCTGCCAATGGCTACGCCGTTCGGCACGATGTTCACGCCGAACATCACGCCTGACGACCAGTACGGTATCGGCAAGTGGACGCAGGACGACTTCTACCGCGCAATGCACACGGGCCGTTCGAAAGACGGCAGCCTGCTGTACCCGGGCTTCCCGTTCACGAGCTACACGAAGGTCACGCGCGCCGACTCGGACGCGATCTACGCGTACCTGCGCTCGGTCACGCCGGTCAATGTGCCGAGCCGTCCGCACGAACTGAAATTCCCGTTCAACCAGCGCAACATGCTGATTGGGTGGCGCACGCTGTTCTTCCGCGAAGGCGAGTACAAGGCTGATCCGACCAAGTCGGTCGAATGGAACCGTGGCGCGTACCTGATCGAAGGCCTCGGCCACTGCGGCATGTGTCACACGTCGATCAACGCAATGGGCGGCCCAGTCAGCTCGGCTGCGTTCGCCGGCGGCTTGATCCCGCTGCAGAACTGGTATGCGCCGTCGTTGACGTCGAACAAGGAAGCCGGCCTCGGCGACTGGGAAACCAAAGACATCGCCGATCTGCTGAAGACCGGCGTGTCGAACCGCGGCGCAGTGTTCGGTCCGATGGCTGAAGTGGTTCACAACAGCCTGCAGTACATGTCGGACGAAGACATCAACGCAATGGCCACATACCTGAAGACGATTCCGCAGAAGAGCGAAGCACCGGAACCGCTGCAGCTCGAAACCTCGGAAAAGTTCGGTGGCGAACTGTTGAAGCAAGGTCAGAAGATCTACGCTGACAACTGTGCGAAGTGCCACGCGACGAATGGCCTCGGCATGCCGCCGGCCTTCCCGCCGCTCGCGAACAACCAGTCGATCCAGATGCCGTCGGCGGTCAACCCGATCCGCATGGTGCTGAACGGCGGTTATCCGCCGAGCACGACAGCCAACCCGCATCCGTACGGCATGCCGCCGTTCGCGCAGGCGCTGTCGAACACGGAAGTGGCAGCGGTCGTGACATACATTCGTATGTCGTGGGGCAACCACGGTACGGCTGTGTCGCCGCAGCAAGTGTCCGATCTGCGTTCGGCGCCGCTCGACTAAGCAGCGTTCGATGCACCGGGGCGCGGCCAGCGAAACTCGCGGCCGCGCCCTTTGTTTTTTCAGGACCGGTATCATGTGGGGATAAACCCTGATGAAACCGCGCAGGAGGAAAGAGCCGTGCATGTCGGTGAGCGTTTCAACAGCATTACCCATCTCGTCGGCGCCGTACT
>NZ_DASRSY010000086.1:0-14145 GCF_035656215.1 Paraburkholderia sp. | reverse complement strand
CACACGCTTTGGTGGCGGAAATAGCTCTGACCAAGGTCGAACGTCGAGAAGCGTTTTAGCATCAGGACGTAGCGTTCGAGCGGCGGTTTGTCGAAACCATATAGTGCTTTCAGTTGCGCGATCTGCTGCGCGTCGACGCCGGTATGCGCGCGCAGACCGAACGGCGCGCCGTTCTCCGCGCCTTTGCGCAACTCGTGCTGCATCTGTTCGACCGGGCCACCGGGGACGAACTGGATCACGACGAAGGTCAGCGTCAGCACGCCGAGCAAGGTCGGGATCATCAACAGCAGGCGTTTGAGGATGTAGCTCCACATGGCGTCGTTTCCGGTGCGAAGGCGGTGAATGAATGACGCTTTAGTGCGCCTCGGCTTGCGGCTGCGGCTGTTGCGGCTGTGCATACCACCATATCGACGTGATCCAGCCCTCCGCGCCATAGTACAGAGGCAAGGTCCTGGGCCACGCGAAACCGCGCTTGAACGCCACCCGATGCGAAGCGCTGTACCACTGCGGAATCACATAGTAGCCATGCATCAGCACGCGGTCGAGCGCGTGCGTTGCGTCGATCAATTGCTCCCGCGTTTGCGCATGCACGAGCGCGTTGAGGATCGCATCGACAGCCGGCGACTTCAGGCCGATCACGTTGTCCGAGCCAGGGGTGTCGGCGGCCTTGCTGCCGTATCGGTCGATCTGCTCCGAACCTGGCACCTGTACGTCCGGCATGCGGATCGTGGTCGTGTCGAAATCGAACGCGTCGAGACGCTTCTGATAGACCGCGAAGTCGGATACGCGAAACGTTGCGGTGATGCCTAGCTTCTGCAGGTTGCGGATCAGGGTCGCGACGATCGGCTCGAACTGGGCGGACGAGCCGGAATCGTCGAGAATCTCGAACTGGAATGGCTCGCCTTTGGCGTTACGCAATGCGCCATCGCGATAGGTCCACCCTGCCTGCTGCAACAACGCGCGCGCCTGCAGCAGATTGGCGCGCAGCGAGCCTGGCGGATCGGTATCCGGCTGCTTCGGCGGCGGACCAAACACGGCTGGATCGAGCTTGGCGCGCCACGGGTCGAGCAACGCTAACTCGCCAGGCGTTGGCATACCCTTCGCCTGCAAATCCGTATTGGCGAAGAAGCTGTCGATGCGCATGTACTGATTAAAGAACAGTTGCCGGTTCAGCCACTGAAAGTCGAGCGCGAGATCGAGCGCCTTGCGCACACGCACGTCCTGGAACAACGGCCGCCGCGTGTTGAGCACGAAGCCTTGCATGCCGGTGCCGTTATGTTGCGGAAATTCGCGTTTGATCAGCTCGCCGCTATCGAACTTCTTGCCGACGTCGCGCCGCACCCAATTGCGAGCGACATATTCGACCAGCACGTCGTACTCGCCCGCCTTGAACGCTTCGAGCCGCGCCGTGTTATCCGAATACAGCTTATAGACGATCCGATCGAAGTTGTTCATGCCGACCCGCACAGGCAACGTCGCACCCCAGTAGTTCGGATCACGCCGATACGTAATCGTGCGGCCATTGTCGTACCGATCGATCAGATAGGGCCCGCTGGCAATTGGCTTTTCGAACGCCAATTGGTCGAAAGCGATCCGGCTGCCGTCCGGCCTCATCCCACACATGTGCGAGAACACCGGCATACCGCCCGCCAGCAACGGCAACTCGCGATTGCGCCGGCGAAACTCAAAACGGATCGTGTGCGGGTCAACGACTACCGCGCGCGTGATCTCACCGAAGATCGACGCGAATTGCGGCGCGGCCTGCGGGCTTTTCAACGTATCGAGCGAAAATTTGACGTCGTCCGCAGTGACTGGATCGCCATTTGAAAAGCGTGCGCGCGGATTGATGTGGAAGGTGGTCGACAGGCCGTCCGGTGCAATATTGATGTCGTCGGCGAGCAGGCCATAGGCCGAGGCTACTTCGTCGCTGCTGCCGATGGTCAGGCTTTCGAATATCCGATCCACGCCCGGCGCGGTATTGCCGCGCAACGTGAACGGATTGAATTTATCGAAGCTGGTGAGCCGGCTCGGATTCGCCATCACTAGCGTGCCGCCTTTGGGCGCATCCGGGTTGACGTAGTCGAAGTGCTTGAAACCGGCCGGATATTTCGGCTCGCCGTATTGCGCGATCGCATAGACCGCGTGGGCCTCGGGCGCTGCGAGCAAACCGGCCACGGCGGACAGGCCGCACAGCGCGATGGCGCACACCGACCGCCAGGGGTAAGGTATAACCCGCGACACAACCGGTAGACCGACACGCGATAGCCTGTGAATCACGCTGCATCGAAGTGCACGAGGCGTTTTAGCCCATCGCGAGCCAGTTGTCATAGGGGCCTTGTTGGTCAGTGGGCAATTGCAACGTGAGAGAATTCTACCCAATAAACTCGCGCAATCCGCGCATCTCATCTGCACGATGTTCACGTGCGTGGTGCGCAGACCTCATCGGGAGAATTCATGGGCTTCCTCGCCGGAAAACGTATCCTCCTGACCGGCCTGCTGTCGAACCGTTCGATTGCGTACGGCATCGCGCACGATATTTCCGCATACAGCTTTCCGGTGCTCGCGAAGGCCGCGCAATTCATGCTGACGCCGGACGCGTCGCCAGGCCTGCAGGTTTCGCGAGCGCAATAAAAAACCGCCCTGCCCGGGCGGTTTTTTCATTTCGCGACTGGATCAACCGCGGCTACCTGGCTTAGTGCCAGCCGCGACGATTATCGTAGTGGTCACGGCCGTAGTCGTAGCGGCCCGGGGGATGACGGCGATACCAGTCGTCACGCGCCCAGTAGCGGCGGCCGTCCCAGTAGCGGTCGCCGTGCCAGCCGATCACGATCGCCGGACCACCGTAGTACACGGGAGCCGGTTGATAGACGACAGGCGGCGGAGGCGGCGGAGGCGGTGCATAAACCGGCGCCGGGGCCACGTAGACCGGCGCGGGAATGCCGATGTTGACACCAATGTTGAGGCCGCCGGCCATTGCAGCACCCGACGCAGCCAACCCGAGAACCCCGATCAGAAGTGGAACAAGACGTGCGGACTTCATTGATCACCCTTTTGAAGAATGTGTGTTGTTGGCGGAAATATAGCGCAAGGTAGCCATCCGCGTATTTCAACTTTGTAATAACTGATGCATAACATCGCAGTGCTGCCCGCTGGTTACGTCTCGTTACATTGGTCAAAAGTTTGGCGAAAAGGTAGTGGCGGTGTATTCGAGCCGCCTCGCCGTTAGTCGCCCATTTGTCGATAGTTTTACCTATCTGTCACCGACCACACGCGCCTGCATGGCGATTCTGGCCGCTACTCTCGCACGTGCCAGGTAATCCGGCCACCGGCCCCACGATCAGCCTTGTGGCCGCGATATTGCCTGCGCACCGAGATCCGTAGGATATCGAAACATTCTTGCGGTAGGTAACAGGGTGACGGCCCTGACTGGACTCTGAGACCCGTCCTTTCCGTCTACCTCAATCGTCATTGCCTTCCCGCGCGCCGGCGCGCCCCTCCATCGGAGCTCTTCTCTGAAGAAGCAGGGACGATGCGTTCGACTCTCGCAGCGGAGCTGCATCACACACTGACAGACTGAGGTATGAAATCAACCGGATCGCTACCGGCGTTGAGCCGGCCTTCCCGCTGAAGAACGCATGGTATGGAATACGCTGCGGCCCGGCGCCGCCACGACTCGCCGCCGTATAAATTGCGAGCCGAAAAAACAAAACCCCGCAGAGCCTGGACTCTGCGGGGTTTGCCACCATTGCTGGCGGAGACGGAGGGATTCGAACCCTCGATCCAGGTTTTGGCCCAGATGCTCCCTTAGCAGGGGAGTGCCTTCGACCTCTCGGCCACGTCTCCCAAACTTTCGGTTGCGCAGGGAGTCAGCGCAACGAAGCCAAGATAATAGCGGGCCGAACCGCGAAGGTCAATGTCTACCGCACATTTTTTGTGCCAGGTTTGTCATTGATGACGCAATTTATTCACATCGGCCGCGCGCACGGTAACGCATAAGAGATGAGGCGCTCTTGTACGCCTCGTCCCGTCCAGCAAGTTACGCTTGATCCAGTTCGAACGCCTTATGCAGCGCGCGCACGGCGAGCTCCATGTACTTCTCGTCGATCAGCACCGAAATCTTGATTTCGGAGGTCGAGATCATCTGGATGTTGATGCCCTCTTCCGACAGCGTGCGGAACATCGTGCTCGCGATACCCACATGCGAACGCATGCCGACGCCGACCACCGACACCTTCGACACCTTCGGATCACCCAGCACCTGCTCAGCCTGCACGTGACCCTTCACCTGGCCCGTGAGAATGTCCATGGCACGCTGATAGTCGCCGCGACCGACCGTGAACGTGAAGGCCGTTTTGCCTTCAACGCTCTGGTTCTGGATGATCATGTCGACGTCAATATTCGCGTCCGCCACCGGGCCGAGAATCTGATATGCAATGCCCGGCTTGTCGGGCACACCCATCACGGCGATACGAGCTTCGTCGCGCTGGAACGCGATGCCCGAGATGACTGCTTTTTCCATGGTCTCGTCTTCTTCAAAAGTAATCAGGGTGCCCGACTTCATTTCAGTGTCGAGCGGGATGAGCGGATCGGTCAGGCTCGACAGCACGCGCGTCTTCACCTGATATTTGCCGGCGAATTCCACCGAGCGGATCTGCAGCACCTTGGAACCCAGGCTTGCCATTTCCAGCATTTCTTCGAACGTCACGCGATCGAGGCGGCGTGCTTCTTCCACCACGCGCGGGTCGGTCGTGTAGACGCCGTCGACGTCCGTGTAAATCAGGCACTCGTCGGCTTTCAATGCGGCAGCGACTGCAACAGCGGACGTATCCGAGCCGCCGCGGCCCAGCGTGGTGATGTTGCCCTCAGGGTCGATACCCTGGAAGCCTGTAATCACCACGACTTTGCCTGCGTCGAGATCGCGCAGCACGCGCTCGCCGTCGATTTCGCTGATGCGTGCTTTCGTGAACGCGCTATCCGTTCTGACCGGCACTTGCCAGCCGGCGTAGCTGACTGCATCGACGCCGGCTTCCTGCAGCGCGATAGCCAGCAGACCCGAGCTGACCTGCTCGCCAGTGGCGGCGATCATGTCGAGTTCGCGCGGGCTCGGCTGACTCGTGATCTCTTTCGCGAGACCGAGCAAGCGGTTGGTTTCGCCGGACATTGCCGACGGCACGACGACCATCTTGTGGCCGGCCTTGTGCCATTTCGCGACGCGCTTGGCGACGTTCTTGATGCGCTCGACCGAGCCCATCGAGGTGCCGCCGTATTTATGTACGATGAGTGCCATTGTCGTTCTGAACTGAAGGATAAACCGCGCTGGCGCGCTGGAGACGACCGCACAAAAGCACAGGAGCTCAACGTCTTGTGAACGACGGCAAAGTGTGTGGCGGCGTAGATGCAGCGCGCGTGTAACACGCGCGGATTTGCCCGGGAATGATCGCTAGTGGCTTACCGGAAACGACGGATCACGCTCGCAAACCGGTAAATACGAAAAATTGACAAAAGCGACGGCGAAATCGGGTCGGGCAAACAAGCTAAATTACCCGATCGAGCGCAAAAAAACAAGCCGAAATGCCCGTCTGATGGTCCACCTCACGGGCTGAAAAGGCTTATCCGGTGCGGTTTTTCGCCCTATTTCCGGGATGCATTGGCCAGATAAGCTGCCAGTCCGATCGGTCGGTCAGGCGATCAGCAGGTCGTCGCGCCAGATGATCCTGACACGCGGTTCGGCTGCATTGGCCTGCTCGGGCAACGCTGCGCGGTTCAAGCCGAGTAAGGGCACGAACAGCAGGTCGCCACCCGCGTAAAGCAGCGGCACGTCGCGCTTCCATGCGGGAATGCCGCGCTCCTGGAACAGGTTTTTCAGCGTACGGCTCGGGCTGCTTTGTGCTTCGCCGATGCGCATCCGTTCGCCGCCGCTGCGCGATCGCGTGCTCAACACAGCCCGGCGTAGAACGCTGACGGGAAGCGTATCGGGATCGGCCTGCACGGCATCTGCATTGCCGGCGGCAGCGCGACCGACATCGGGATCGGCGCCTGCCTCCCCGCGCAGATTCGCATCGACGGCGACGAACACAAAGGTGCCCCGCCATTGCGGCAAACGCCAGATCGCTTCACCTTGCCATGCGAGTTCGCTGACCGCCCGCTCGGTGAGCGCGGTTTCGTCGGCGGGTTCGCCGCTATCACCGGCTTCCCAATAGACGAGGCCGCGATAACTGCGCAACGCCTGCCCTGCATGATCGATACGCAGGCTATGGCCCTCGCCTGCTGCGCTGACTTCGCGCAACTGGCGCAACGCGTCGGTAAGACGCGCGGTCGATGCAGCGACGAAGCCTAGCGTGCGCATCCAGTAGCGCAGCAGGTTGAGCGCACGATCGTCGTCGAGGGCAAGCAGCGCGTCATGCGATAGTGCACGGCCTTCATCGCGCACTGCGCCGCTCAGATCGATGCGCGCGAGATCGTCGAGCAGACGTTGCGCCGATGCCGCATGCGCGGCCGTGCGCGCGAGTGCGTCGCGAAAACCAGGAAAGTGGACGGCCAGCGCCGGCGTCACCTCATGGCGCAATGCATTGCGCGCGTAACGTGTGTCCGCGTTCGATTCGTCGTCGATCCAGCGCAGATTGCGGGCGCTCGCGTACTGCTCGAGTTGTGCACGCAGCAGGTGCAGCAACGGCCTCACGCGCGCCGCAATGGCACCCGCGGGCAAGTACTCGGGCGCCATCGCGGCAAGACCCGCCAGGCCCGCGCCGCGCAGCAGTTGCAACAGCACCGTCTCCGCCTGGTCGTCAGCGTGTTGCGCGAGCCATAGCGTGTGAACGGCGCGTGTTGCACACATTACGTCCAGCGCGCGGTAACGCGCATCGCGCGCCGCGGCCTCGACACCTATGCCCCCGTCTCGCGCCACTTCCACGCGCTGCGCCGCGAATTCAACCCCACGTTCCTGTGCAAACGCTTCGCAGTGCGCGAGCCACTCGTCGGCGTGAGCGCTCAGGCCATGGTGCACATGCAGCGCGACACAACGTGACGCACCCGCAGTACGCATTGCCGCATCGAGCAACACGCTCGAATCGACGCCACCACTGAACGCAATCGCAATGCGCGCATTTGCAGGCAACGCGGACAGCGCCACGCCGACCGCCTCGAGAACGAGGCGGTCGGTGGGCGAATCGGCGGTGGGAGTCACGTCGCTAGCGCGTCAAGCGCTGAAGGAAGAAAGAGAACGCGCGCGGGCTTAAGCACCCGGCGTCGTTTCCTTGAACTTGCCGTACGCCATCAACCGTTCGAAACGGCGCTGACGCAGGTCGTTGATGCTCATGCCCTGGAACTGGCGCAGCGAGTCGGCGAGCGCACGGCGCAACATCGCGGCCATGCCCTTCGGATCGCGATGCGCGCCGCCCAGCGGCTCGTTGACGATCTTGTCGATCAGGCCGAGCGCCTTGAGACGATGCGCGGTCAGACCAAGCGCTTCTGCTGCTTCCGGCGCTTTCGCGGCGCTCTTCCACAGGATCGACGCGCAACCTTCCGGCGAAATCACCGAATAGGTCGAGAACTGCAGCATCAGCACGCTGTCGCCGACGGCAATCGCGAGCGCACCGCCCGAGCCACCTTCGCCGATGATCGTGGCGATCAGCGGCGTCTTGAGTTCAGCCATGACGTACAGATTGCGGCCGATCGCTTCCGACTGCCCGCGCTCTTCCGCGCCGATACCCGGATAAGCACCCGGCGTATCGATGAACGTGAAAATCGGCAAACCGAACTTTTCGGCGAGACGCATCAGGCGTTCGGCCTTGCGATAGCCTTCCGGACGCGGCATGCCGAAGTTGCGCAGCGCGCGCTCCTTGGTGTCGCGGCCCTTCTGATGGCCGATCACCATGCAAGCCTGGCCATTGAAACGCGCGAGGCCGCCGACGATCGACAGGTCGTCCGCATAGTTGCGGTCGCCGTGAAGCTCGTGGAAATCGGTAAACAGCTCGCTCACGTAATCGAACGTGTACGGGCGTTGGGGGTGTCGGGCGATTTGCGAAACCTGCCATGGGGTGAGGTTCGCGTACATATCTTTGGTGAGCTGTTGACTCTTCTTGGACAGCCGCTCGATCTCTTCCGAAATATCGACGGCCGAATCGTCCTGCACGAAGCGCAATTCTTCGATCTTCGCTTCGAGTTCAGCGATCGGCTGTTCGAAATCCAGAAAGGTGGTCTTCATTGGTTGTAATCCTTGGACTTACCGGCAGCGCGTATTCTAACCGCGCTCGCCGATGTCAAAACCATCTCGCAACTATCAATTTTTAAAAATTGATAGTTTTTTAAACAATGCTTCTTGTTCTTCTCAAGAAACCGCCGGGGCCGCCACAAACTTTCCGCGCCGCAGGAAGTCCTCTCCGAACGCCTGGTGCGAAGCGCCAGGTTTGGGGGCACTTAGTAATCGACCGGCAACGGATCGAGACTCCGCCACATATACCAGGTGGCGACGGTGCGCCACGGCTCCCAGTTCGCCGCAACCTCACGTGCTTCACTGCGCGTAACCGGTTCGCCGCTAAAGTAATTGACGCTGATCGCGCGGATCAGGCCGAGATCGTCGAGTGGCAGCACATCCGGGCGTGACAGATTGAAGATCAGGAACATTTCCGCGGTCCAGCGGCCGATGCCGCGGATCTGCGTAAGTTCGGCGATCACCGCCTCGTCGTCCATCGAAGTCCACTTGCCAACGTGCAATGCGCCCGACACGAAGTGCTCTGCGAGATCGAGCACGTATTCGGCCTTGCGCTTCGACAACCCGCACGCGGTCAGCTTGTCCTGACCTAGCTTGATGAACTGTTGCGGCACGAGCTTCGGGCACGCTGCCTCGACTTTCGCCCAGACTGCTTGCGCGGACGCCACCGAAATCTGCTGCCCAACCACCGAACGCGCGAGCGTGACGAACGGATCGCCACGACTCAGCAGATGCACGGGGCCGAACTTCGGAATCAGCTTCTTCAGAATACGGTCGCGCTTGACAAGGTCCGCGCACGCCTTGTCCCAATATGCCGGACGAGTGACTTCAGGCGTGAGGCCGCCGATCTGCACCGGCACCGCAAGTTCAGCAACACCCGCCGCTTCGCCACCCGCACTCGATGACGCACGCGTCTTGCGTACAACTTCGCCTTCGTGCCCTTCGTGCGTCATGCGCGCGAGTTCCTGCACGTCGCCGGCGAGTTCGGCAGGCAGCGCGCCGTTGCTTTTTGCACGCGATGCTTTGGCGCGCGTCGAAACAGGCGCGTGCGCCGACGCACCGTTCAGCGCGCGTTTGACCGCGGCCTTTTTCACTGACGTCGCAGCCGAGCCCGCCGCTGCGCGCGCGCCTGTCTTCGCGGCCGCTCCAGCGGCTTTCGACGATGCTTTCTTTACCGCGCTGCTGCCCGCCCGAGCCGACGTTCGTGTCGACTTTGCCGCGGCTGCCGCGTTTGTTTGAGACGTGGCTCGTTTAGCCGGCGTCTTCGTGGCCGTTGCCATCCTGCCTCCTGCCTGGCGAGTCGATCAAAGGGAAGGTCGAGGTGCGCTCACACGCGCCGCCACTCGGTCAACCCGCCGGGTTTGTCTTCAAGTGCAACGCCGGCCTCGAGCAATTCGGCCCGGATCCGGTCTGCTGCCGCATAGTCTTTCGCCTGCTTGGCGGCCACGCGCGCGGCGATCTTTGCTTCGATCGCGGTGGCGTCGAGCGCGCCTTCAGCGGCTGCGCCCGCAGCCTGTTGCAGGTATGCACGCGGCTCTCGGCCGAGCAACCCAATCACAGCGCCAAGCGAGCGCAGTTGACGGGCCAGCGCGGGGTCGCGCGTGCGGTTCACTTCAGTTGCCAACTCGAACAACACCGACACTGCAACCGGCGTGTTGAAGTCGTCATTCATTGCTGCGTGGAAACGCTGCGCATGCGCTTCGTTCCAGTCAAGCTCCGCGCCGTCCGGCGTGACGTCTTTCAGCGCGGTGTACAAACGTGCGAGGGCATTGCGAGCGTCGTCGATATGCACGTCGCTGTAATTCAACGGCGAACGGTAATGCGCACGCGCGATAAAAAACCGTACCACTTCGGCATCGTACAGCGCCAATACTTCGCGGATCGTAAAGAAATTGTTCAACGACTTCGACATCTTCTCATTGTCGATCTGCACGTAGCCGTTGTGCATCCAGTAATTGACGAAGGTTTGTCCGGTCGCGGCTTCGCTCTGCGCAATCTCGTTCTCGTGGTGCGGAAACTGCAGGTCCTGGCCGCCGCCGTGAATGTCGAAGTGATTGCCGAGCAACGTGCAGCCCATCGCCGAGCATTCAATATGCCAGCCAGGACGGCCGCGCCCGAACTTCGACTCCCAGCCGGTGTCGGACGGTTCGTCCGGCTTCGCCTGCTTCCACAGCACGAAGTCGAGCGGATCCTGCTTCGCATCGTTCGCGGCGACGCGTTCGCCGGCACGCAGGTCTTCAAGCGACTTGCCCGACAGCTTGCCGTAGCCCGCGAACTTGCGCACCGCATAGTTCACGTCGCCGTCGCTCGCCTGATACGCGTAGCCGTTCGCCTCGAGCTTCTCGATCATGCCGAGCATCTGCGGAATGAAATCGGTGGCGCGCGGTTCCAGATCGGGCCGCTCGATGCCGAGCGCGTCTGCGTCTTCATGCAACGCCTTGATGAAGCGGTCGGTCAACGATTTGATCGTCTCGCCGTTCTCGACTGCGCGCCGGATGATCTTGTCATCAATATCCGTGATGTTGCGCACGTAGGTCACGTTGTAACCGAGCGTGCGCAACCACCGCTGCACGATGTCGAACACGACCATCACCCGCGCATGACCGACGTGACAATAGTCGTACACGGTCATCCCGCAGACGTACATTCGCACGACGCCATCTTGCAGCGGCACGAAAGTTTGCTTGTCACGCGCGAGCGTGTTGTAGATGCGCAGTGATTCCATAGAGAACGGTGCGTGGGCCGAAGGAAATCCACAATGTGTTTCGTGCATGAGGCGCCCCGCGAGAAGACGGCGGAAGCGTTCTGTACTGCAACATGCACAGCAGCAAATCGGTGCACCTGGTGCGGCGATCAGACTGCGATCAAGGCGGAGACGACCACGAGTGGCGAAAAGACAGTTTGCGGTTCGACGGAACGCGCAGACCTTTTGTTAGAATGGGTCGGAGTATAACATCCAGACCCGAGCCTATGAAACCTTCCAGCGGCCGCGCGCGCAGCGCTGCGACCCTTGCCGCGACGGCATTCTGCGCTGTCGCCCTCACGGTCTTGCCGGGTACTGCCGCATACGCGCAGAAAGCCGCCACGATGCCGCAGGGCCCCGCCGTGCGTGACAACACGCCGGAGATCGACACGTCGATTGCGCAGAAAAACTGGCAAGCCTCGCTCACCCAGCTCGATGCGCGTATCGCATCGAATCCGCACGACGCGCAAGCAAAGTTCAAGCGCGGCACGGTGCTGGCCCACCTGAATCGCGACGACGAGGCGATCACCGCGTTCACCGAACTCACCCAGCTGTATCCGGAACTGCCCGAGCCGTATAACAACCTGGCTGCGCTCTACGCGAAACACGGCCGTTATGCCGAGGCACGCGCCGCGCTCGAAACGGCGACCAAGGTGAATCCGGGCTACGGTCTCGCGTACGAGAATCTCGGCGATCTGTATCTGCGCATGGCCAACGAAGCGTACCGTCGCGCGCAGAGCCTCGGCAAAGCAAGCGCCACGACTACGCAGCGCCTCGCGGACATCCAGAAGATCGTCTCGCCGCCCAAGAGCACCGCGCCGGCGAAAAAAGCCGCCGCGCCTGCCGAGGCCAGTGCCACGCGCGCTACCTCAGACATGACGCAGACACCGAGTTTCCAGTTCGGCGGCGCAAATGGCTCGCTCGCCATGCCGCCCTACATGGCGCCGTCGAATTAACACCGTCACCGTTTTCGGCAACACGTTTTTCCAACCCTGAGGATTTTCATGAAATGGTTGATGTTGGCGCTCGGCAGCGCCGCCCTGATCGCAAACGCCCCCGCCTTTGCCCAGTCCGGTTCGCAGGCCGCGCATCCGTCCGTCCTCTTCAAGACCACGGAAGGCGACATCCGCGTCGAGTTGTATCCTGAGAAGGCACCGAAGACGGTCGCCAACTTTCTCGACTACGTGAAGTCCGGCCAGTACAGCGGTACGATTTTCCATCGCGTGATTCGCGGGTTCATGATTCAGGGCGGCGGTTATACGCAGAGCTTCGCTGAGAAGCCCACGCGCGCGCCGATTCCGCTCGAAAGCCGTAACGGTCTGAAGAACGCCGCCGGCACGCTCGCCATGGCGCGCACCAGCGATCCGAATTCGGCCACCGCGCAGTTCTTCATCAACACGGTGGACAACGCCGGCCTCGACTATCCGAATCCGGACGGCAACGGCTACGCGGTGTTCGGCAAGGTCACGAGCGGTATGGACGTCGTGAAGAAGATTGAAGGCTCGCCCACTACCACACGCGGCCCGATGAGCGACGTGCCCCAAAAGGCGGTTGTGATTGAGTCGGCCACAGTTGTCGGCAAGTAACAGAACGACAGGCAGCACGAAAGCAGGCTGCGCAAGCATACGCAAGCGCCAGATCTACGCCCCCGGCGCGGCCCGTCGTCATGGCATGTCACCTGACGAGCGGCCGCGCCTTTTACCCACCCCGTTCATCAAAGGATTCCATCATGGTTGAACTGCATACAAACCACGGCGTCATCAAACTCGAACTGGACGCTGAAAAGGCGCCGAAGTCGGTTGAGAATTTCCTCAACTACGTGAAGGCCGGTCACTACGACAACACGGTGTTCCACCGCGTGATCGACGGCTTCATGATCCAGGGCGGCGGTTTCGAACCCGGCATGAAGCAGAAGCCGACGGCTGAAGCCATCGCTAACGAAGCGAACAACGGTCTGAAGAACGTCAACGGCTCGATCGCGATGGCTCGCACGAACGACCCGCACTCGGCGACCGCGCAATTCTTCATCAACGTGAACGACAACGACTTCCTGAACCACTCGTCGCCGACGCCGCAGGGCTGGGGCTACGCCGTGTTCGGCAAGGTGGTCGAAGGCATGGACATCGTTGAAAAGATCAAGAAGGTCAAGACGGGCTCGAAGGGCCACCATCAGGACGTGCCGGCTGACGACGTCGTGATCGAAAAAGCTGTGATCGTCGACTAGGCGTCCGACAAGGGCCAACCCGTTTGAACTGAAATCAGGCACCTTCAATGCTGCAAGAAACGCCGCTGCGAAGCGTCGCCGCGGGCGTGCCTGGCGAGGGCAAACGCCCGCACGCCGCACGCCCGTTTTTTTTCCTCTCCGATATTCATCTGAGTGAGGAGATTCCGCGCACGGTCGCCGCGTTCGAGCACTTCATTCGCGTCACGGCTGAGCAGGCGGATTCGGTTTTCATTCTCGGCGATCTGTTCGAGTACTGGATCGGCGACGACATGCTAGTCGAGCCGTTCGCCGCGCGGATGGCGGCGTTGTTGCATACGCTGTCGGAACGCGGCATCGCGCTCTATATCATGCACGGCAACCGCGACTTTTTGCTCTGCAAACGCTTCATGAAAGTGGCCGGCGCGATCTGGCTGCCCGATCCGTTCGTGATCACCGCATTCGGTACGCGTATCGTGCTCGCGCATGGTGACGGCCTCTGCACCGCGGATCGCGGCTATCAATGTTTCCGGCGCTTTGCGCGCAGCCGTTTTGTGCAGATGCTGTTTCTCGCGTGGCCGTTTCGCTGGCGTCAGGCGCTTGCGGAAAACATGCGCTCGAAAAGTGAGCAAGGTCGCTCGCGTCCGGTTTCGTCAAAGTATGACGTGACGCCGAAGGGCGTCGCGATGTTATTCAAGTCGTCGAAAACGGCCACGCTCATCCACGGGCATACGCATCGACCGGCGCGACATCGCGAGCCGGACGGCACGCGCTGGGTTTTGCCCGATTGGGATCTCGATCACGGCGAGCGCCGTGGCGGTTATCTGCGGATCGATGCGGAGGGGATTCGGGCGTTGCCGCTGGATTGACTAGCGCGCATTGACGCCGCTCGTTCCGCATCGCCTCCGCCGCGAAGCATTAGCGCTCGGCCACCGCTCCTTCGACCTTTCCTGCGATCGCGGCCGACAGACGCCGCAAGTCGAGAAGCGCCGC
>NZ_DASRSY010000085.1:0-9417 GCF_035656215.1 Paraburkholderia sp. | reverse complement strand
AAGTGCGGGCACTCGCGGCGCGTTCTGAGGAATTGTCGAAGAGCTATCGCGACAGCCTGCATCGCAACGACCTGACCACCACCTCCACGTTCCAGGACATCCAGGCGGGTGGCAAGATGATCGCGGCGTCGCTCTCCAGCGTTGAGTCGCTCGCCAATCAGTTCCACGCGAAGCTGCACCAGGTGTCGATGTGATCACGGGCAACGCGAAGGACAGCTTCGACCGCATTTTCCGCAAGGCGGCGCAGGCGCGTTTGCCGCAGGATGCCGGCGATACGTGCGAGATCGTGCCGCTCGCCGAGGCGAGTACGGGCGCGACGAAGGACACTCAGGTGGTCGTGCTGACCATCTCGTCGATCGTGTTCAGACTGCTGCTGATCCTGCACTTCGACGAAAACGGCAGTACCCGTGACTACTACCTGAATGAGATCGATGAGCGGCCGTTTCAGGGCGCTTTTCTGGAAATCTGCAATCTGTGCTGCGGTGCGATGAATCAGGAGTTGCTGCGTTATTTCCCGGACCTCGGCATGTCGACGCCTTATGTATTGAGTGCGCGTTGTCTGGGGCATCTGTCCGAATTGAAGCCGGGTTTTCTGTCGTCGTATTCGATCACGCTTAACGGTTCCGTGCAGCTTGCCGCGACGGTATGCGTGTGCGCGCATGCACTGATCGACTTTGTGGCGGATACGGGCGCGATCGAAGAAACCAGCGGTGTGCTGGAGTTGTTCTGAAAGTTGTCATAGGAAAAAACATGTCGAAAATTCTGGTGGTGGATGACTCGAGCACGGTGCGCGACGAAGTGGCCGGCTTTCTGAAGAAGAACGGTCTGGACGTCGACACGGCGGTGGACGGCAAGGACGGCCTCGCCAAACTGAAGGCCAGCCCCGGCATCAAGCTGGTGATCAGCGACGTCAACATGCCGAACATGGACGGCCTGACGATGGTCGAGAAGATTCGCGGCGAACTCGCGAACACGACCGTCAACGTCATCATGCTGACAACCGAGAGCAGCCCGGCAATGAAAGAGCGCGGCAAGGCGGCGGGCGTGAAAGGCTGGATCGTCAAGCCGTTCAAGGGCGACGCGGTGCTGGAAACGTTCCGCAAGCTGGCGAGCTAGACGCTGCACGTGCGGCGCTCCGGCCAAAGGTGAGGGTTTTCGGGAGCCCGCGCGCCAGTGATTTGCAAAGCATGATTCGCTATAACGGCGGCGGTTGAAACACGCTAGTCTCCCACTGAATGTGAACGACTGGGATGACACGTGATGGCCGCGAAAACTTCAAAAAACGCAGGCGCCGCAACCGCGGATGTCGTCACGTTCACGCACCTTCCGGCGCAATGGGCGTAGGACGGCTGCGGACATGTGCCAATTGCTCGCCCTCAGCTGCGCCGAACCCACTGACGTCAGTTTCTCCCTGACCGGCTTTGCCGCACGCGGTGGCCTCACCGATCATCACGTCGACGGCTGGGGTGTGGCGTTCTACGAAGATCGCGCGTGCCGCGTGTTCGTCGATGAAAAGCCCGCGTATCAGTCGCCGGTGGCGGAGTTTCTGAAGAGCTATCCGATCAAGTCGCGCAATGTCGTCGCGCACATTCGCAAGGCGACTCAAGGTAGCGCGCGCGTGGAAAACTGCCACCCGTTCATGCGCACGTTGCGCGGCCAGCAATGGGTGTTCGCGCATAACGGCGACCTGCAACCGCTTGGTGAACCGGAGCAAGGTCCGTATGCCCCGGTGGGTACGACCGATAGCGAAGCGGCGTTCTGCTTCATCATGAATCGTCTCTACGCGCATTTCGCCACGCACGCGGACACGGATATGGATATGGACGCGGACGTGGAGGACATCGACGCCGTGTTCCAGGTTATCGAGCAGGCGACACGCACACTGAACCCGTATGGCATTTTCAACTTCGTGCTTTCGAACGGCACGGCACAATTCGCGTATTGCTCGACGCGTCTCTCGTATGTGATACGTCACTGGCCGTTTTCGAGCGCACGTCTCGTCGACGGCGATCTGACGGTGGATTTCGCCGAGCGTGGCACGCCGTCCGATCGCACGGCGGTGATCGCCACCACACCGCTCACCGATGAAGTATGGACCGCCTGCGAGCCAGGCGATCTCCTGATGTTCCGCAGCGGCGCACTGGTGCGGCGCGCGCATGTACCTGTTCCCGCCGAAGTCCTCGCGACTTCGAAATACGCGCCCTCCGAATTGTCCGCCGTCCCGGCGTGATATCACGCCAATAAGCACACCAATACGTGGCCTTAGAAGCGGCCACGCGACTGTCGCTTTCATATTCATCGAAGAATTAGTTCGTTTGCCGACGCAAATTCCTCTCGTATCGTTTCGCCAGATTTAAACAAATAGAACATTGATACGGGAACTCACAAAATGAAACGTCTTTCTCTCCTCGCATTGCCTGCCGGTCTTCTGTTTGCTGCCGGCGCCCAGGCGCAAAGCAGCGTCACGCTGTATGGCATCGTCGATGCCGGTATCGCTTACGTGCATAACGCACAAGGCGCGAACGGCCAGAATCAGTCGTCGCTCGTGAAGTTCAGCAGCGGCAACCTGTCGGGCAGCCGCTGGGGTCTCAAGGGCACTGAAGACCTGGGCGGCGGTCTTGCCGCGGTGTTCCAGCTCGAGAACGGCTTCAACGTCGGTACGGGCGCGCTCGGCCAAGGCGGCCGCGAATTCGGCCGCAAAGCGGTGGTCGGCTTGTCGAGCGGCACGTGGGGTGCGGTCACGCTGGGACGTCAATACGATCCGATCGTCGATCTGGTTCAAGGCCTCACTGAAGACAACTACTTCGGCGGCGTGTTCGCCACGCCCGGCGACCTCGACAATTACGACAACAGTCTGCGCGTGAGCAACTCGGTCAAGTATGTGAGCCCGGTGTTCGCCGGCTTCCAGGTGGAAGCGTTGTACGGCGTGGGCGGTGTGGCCGGTGCAACCGGCAACGGTCAGACGTACAGCTTTGGCGCGGGCTATGCGAATGGTCCGCTGTCGCTCGGCGCAGGCTACTTCTACGCGAATGGCGGCAACACGACCACGGCGAATGTGCGCACGTGGACCAGCAGTTCCGATTCGCTGTTCAACACGGTGATCAATGCGGGCTTTGCGAGTGCGAAGTCGATTCAGATCGTACGTGTCGGCGGACAGTACGTAATCGGCGCGGCAACCATCGGCGCGGCTTACTCGAACACGCAGTACGCGAACGATGCGTTCTCCGCGTTCCGCGACACGGCCAAGTTCAACACCGGCTCGGTGTTCTTCAACTATCAGATCACGCCGGCCTTGCGCACGGGGGTGGGATACAACTACACGTCGCTGACGGGCCCGAGCTCGGCGCATTACAACCAGGTCAACCTCGGTGCGGATTACGCACTGTCGAAGCGCACCGAACTGTACGCGCTGGCGGGCTACCAGAAGGCGAGCGGCAACACACTGAACGCGAGCGGCAAGGTGGTGAGCGCGCAAGCCTCGATCGGCAGTTACGGCGTGAATTCAGGGACGAACAGCCAGGAATTGGCGATCGTGGGTATTCGCCACAAGTTCTGATTACCTGGTTGAACGAGCCGGCGGCCTTGACGGCGGCCGGCTTTCCGAATGCCTTCAAAAAGCTCAAAGGTGAGAATATTCGGGAGCCGACGGGCAATCAGCGACACGTGAGCCCACACGCATCATTCCGCCTCACCATCCAGCAATTCCGACGACGACTCCCGCAAGCACTCGCTGAACAGATCTGCCGCCGGCGCGGAGGTATCCGCGCGCCACACCAGCACCACTTCACCTAACGGTTCAAGCGGCGCGAGCGGCAGTACGCGCATGCGTCCACGGCTCACGTGATGCCGCGCGACCGACAGCGGCAGGATCGATACGAAGTCGCCACCGATCAGCAGCGACAGATTCAATGTCAACGAACTCGATTCGACCGCGCCGCGATCGAGCGGGATGCCTTGTCCGGCGAGTGTCTCGGCCAGCGTCGCGAAAGCGGGTGAACCTCGCAGCGGCGTGATCCAGCGCGCCGAGCGCAGATCATTCCAGCTCACCGGCATATCTACCTTGCCGAGTGGATGGCTCGCGCCCACTACAAACACGAAGGGCTCGCGATGCAACGTCTGCTGGCGCAACATGCCCTGGTTGTCGGCGAGCCGGTTACGGCCTAAGGCGAGATCGAGCTCGCCTTCGTCGAGCATCTTGATCAGCTTGTCGAGCGTCGCTTCCACAAACGACAGTGTCGCCGACGGCGCGCGGCGCATGAACAGTTCGACCGCATGCGCGATCAGCGGCTGCGGAATCGTCACGACTGCACCGAAGCGCACGTGACCGGCCGTGCCGGTGGTCAACGCGCTGACGTCGCGGCGTGCCAGTTCGATGTGTCGCAGGACTTCCCGGCCACGCGCGGCCATCACCTTGCCGATACTGGTCAACTCGACCGCGTTGCCGACCCGTCGGGCGACCGGCACGCCGAGCGCTTCTTCGATCTCGCCGATCTGCTTCGAAATGGCCGGCTGCGTGACGTGGAAGGCGGCCGCAACCCGCGTCACCTGGCCGAGTTCCGCGAGACTCGCGAGGATGCGTAGGTGCGGCAGTTTCAGGCCGCTGCGGAAGAAGCGGTCGATTGCGTCGTTTTCGGTAGTTGCCATCTGTGTTTACCCAATGGACATAACTGAATGGTAATGACCTGCGCCAAAACAGTGATTTGCGGTATGGCGCTCAATCCGGCTAATCTCCAATATCAGCAGGACGGTAGAGCGTGAAGCGAGTGGGTCGAGCATAGCAGCCAGGCTTCGATCGCATGACTCAGGGTATAACCGGAGTCGCTCCATGCGCCGCATCGCCGCGACCACAGCGCGCATTCAAGCGCGCGGAAGGAGACAAGCATGAGCACCCCTCTATACGGCGGCGCCGAGCAGCCCGCTGTGCCGAATAAACCCGCAGAACCCGCGGAATCCGCAGAACGCATGGCGCTGTATCGCAAGCTCGCCTGGCGCATCGTGCCGTTTCTGTTTCTCGCGTTCATCGTCGCGTATATCGATCGTGTGAACGTGAGCTTCGCCAAGTTGCAGATGCTCACCGATCTCTCGTTGAGCGAGACCGTGTACGGCGCGGGCGCCGGTATCTTCTTTCTCGGCTATTTCATCTTCGAGGTGCCGAGCAACCTCATCTTGCATCGCGTCGGCGCACGCATCTGGATCGCGCGGATCATGGTCACATGGTCGATCGTCTCGTGTCTGACGATGTTCGCGAGCGGCGCGACCTCGTTCTACGTGTTGCGCTTTCTGCTCGGTGTTGCCGAGGCGGGCTTCTTTCCCGGCATCGTGTTGTATCTGTCGACGTGGTTTCCGTCGAACCGGCGCTCGCAGATCATCGCGCTGTTCATGGCGGCGATTCCGGTGTCGGGTGCGATCGGCGGTCCGGTGTCGGGTTGGATCATGCAGCAACTGGCTGGCGTGCATGGGCTCGCTGGTTGGAAGTGGCTGTTCCTGATCGAGGGCATCGCGTCGCTGGTGGTCGGCATCGCCGCGTTTTTCGTCTTGCACGACCGCATCGAGTCGGTGAGTTGGCTGAACAAAGAGGAAAAGGCGCTGCTCGCACGCGACCTCGAAGCCGATGCGCAAACGCGTGCTCATCAAACGGTGCGCGGCGCGTTTACCAATCCGAAAGTGTGGCTGCTCGGCCTGCTGTACTTCTGCATCGCGATGGGTAACTACGGCCTGGTCTTCTGGATGCCGACCATGATCCGCGCGAGCGGTGTGGTGAGCGTGGCGAATATCGGTTTGCTGTCGGCGGTGCCGTCGCTGATCAGCGCAGTCGCGATGATCCTGATCGCGCGTCACGCCGACAAACACGACGAGCGGCGCAAGCACGTGGCCGTGTGCGCGGTGCTGGGTGCCATCGGCATGCTGGCTTCGGTGCTGCTCGGCCAACACGTATGGCTCTCGATGGCGGCGCTGGTGGTCGCGGCGATTGGCATTAATTCGATTGCGCCGGTGTTCTGGGGCATTCCGACCGCGCTGATGGGCGGCGTGGGCGCGGCGGCGGCCATCGCGGTGATCAACTGCACCGGCAATCTGGCGGGCTTCGTAAGCCCGTACGTGATCGGTTTTCTGAAGGACACGACCGGCACCTTGCTGCCCGGCATGATCGTGCTCGCCTGCGCGCTGGTGCTGGCTGCGCTGATCGTGCTGGCGATGCCGGCCACACGCAAAGCAGCATGAGGAGAACAGAATGACGCAGCAGGTTTGTATGGTCACTGGCGCGGCCACCGGCATCGGCGCGGCCACCGCGTTGCGCTTTGCGGGCGCCGGTTGGGCCGTGGCGATCGGTAACTTCGACGACAGCACGCGCGAAGCGGCGTTGGCTGTCGAAGCGCAATGCAGACAACTCGGCGCCGAGACGCTGGTGTTCGACGTCGACGTCGGTTCCGACGCGGCGTGCGTGAAAGCGGTCGCCTCGGTGGCCTCGAAGTGGCAGCGCATCGACGCGCTGATCAACTGCGCGGGCACGACGCGTTTCATCCCGCACGGCGATCTGGCCGCCGTCGACGACATGGAGTTCGAGCGCGTGTATCGCGTGAACCTGATCGGCATGTTTCAAATGACGCGCGCCGCGGTGCCCGTGTTGCGCGATTCATCGACCGCTTCGCATAGCACGGCGGTAATCAATATTTCGTCGCTGGCCGCGCTGAACGGCACGGGCTCTTCGATTGCCTATGCCGCTTCGAAGGGCGCGGTCAATACGCTGACCCTCTCGCTTGCCCGCAATCTCGCGCCGCATATCCGCGTGAATGCGTTGGCGCCCGGCATGGTGGACGACGGCTTGCCGCGTCGCGTGCTGGGTGAAGAGGCGTACGCGAAGATCGTCGACAGCATGACGAATGTCGCGCCCCTCAAGCGCGTGTCGCAGCCCGGCGAGATCGCCGACCTTGCCTGGTTCATCGTCGCGCATGCGCCTTCGATGACTGGCCAGGTGATCGCCGCCGAGAACGGCATGTTGCTGAACGGTTGAACGTACAGCCTACGGATACGTACAGGAAAAAATCATGAGCAATCTTCACAAACACCGCTCGCGCACCGTCACCGAAGGCATCACGCGCACGCCGCATCGCGCATTCCTGCGGGCGACGGGCATGGACGACGCGGCGATCGAAAAGCCCTTCGTTGCGATTGTCGATACGTTCGGCGAAAACACGCCGTGCTCGATGTCGCTGGCAGCCGTTTCCGACAACGTGCGCCTCGGCGTCGCGGCGGGCGGCGGTGTGCCGATTCGCGGCTCGGCGATTTCGGTGTCGGACGGCACCTCGATGAATCATTCGGGCATGCGTTTTAGCCTCGTGTCGCGCGAGATCATCGCGGACAGCGTCGAGGTTTTCGTGCGCGCCCATTGCTACGACGCGTTCGTCGGCGTGGCCGGTTGCGACAAAACGCTGCCCGGCATACTGATGGGCATGGTGCGGGTGAACGTGCCGGGCGTATTTCTGTTCGGCGGCGCGATGTTGCCGGGCATCGCGCCGGACGGCACGCAAGCGACGATTCTGACCGCGATCGAAGCGGTCGGCGCAGCGCAACGCGGCGACATGTCGCTCGAAACCTTGCGTGGCATCGAGAAGCGTTGCACACCGGGTGCGGGATCTTGCCCCGGACAATTCACCGCGAACACGATGGCGATGGTCGCCGAAACGCTCGGTCTCGCGCCGCTCGGCTCGGCGATGGTGCCTGCCGTCTACAGCGAGCGCATTGCGATTGCGCGCCGTGCCGGCGAAACGGTCATGAATACGCTGAAAAATGGCGGTCCGCTGCCGCGCGATCTGGTCACGCGCAAGAGCCTGGAAAACGCGTGCGCGGCAGTGGCCGCCACCGGCGGTTCGACCAACGCGGCGTTGCACATTCCAGCGATCGCGCACGAAGCGGGTATCCGCTTTACGTTAGACGATGTGTCGGAAGTGCTCGCCCGCACGCCGTTGATCGGCGATCTGCAGCCGGGCGGCAAGTATCTCGCGCTGGATCTGTATCACGTTGGCGGCGTGCCGGCGGTACTGAATGCGCTGCTCGCGGGCGGCTTCCTGCATGGCGATACGTTGACGCAAACCGGCGAAACGCTCGAAACCGCGTTGAAGGCGTTCGCAGGCCCCGATGGGCGCGTCGTCCGTCCGCATAACGAGCCACTGAGCGAGAACGCCGGGCTGGTGGTGTTGCGCGGCAATCTCGCACCGGATGGCGCGTGCCTGAAAACCGCGGGCTTGAAGTCCATGGTCTTCAGCGGCACCGCGCGCGTGTTCGAAACCGAAGAGGCGTGCATGTCGGTCGTGTCGAAGCGCACCTACCAGGAAGGTGACGTGCTCGTGATCCGCAACGAAGGGCCGAAGGGCGGCCCTGGCATGCGCGAGATGCTCAGCGTGACGGCGGCGATCTATGGTCAGGGGATGGGCGAAAAAGTTGCGCTGCTGACCGACGGACGCTTCTCAGGCGCGACGCGCGGGATGTGCATCGGCTACGTTGGACCGGAAGCGGCGGCAGGCGGCCCGATTCGCTTGCTCAGAGACGGCGACCGGATTCATATCGACGCGCACAAAGGCACGCTCGACGTCGAATTGAGCGATGAGGAACTCGCGCGGCGCGCCAGGGAGGCCGTGCCGTTTACACGGGGTCGCCTCGGCGGCGTACTGGAGAAATACGAAGCGCTGGTGCGGCCGGCGAATCTCGGCGCGGTGACTCACTCGGGCGCCGTGGCGTGGCCGTATGAGGCGTCGATCGGTGAGGATGAGGCATGAGCGTCGGCATCGCGATGGGTGCTCCGCGCGTCGGTTTTTGTGGCATCGGCAAGATGGGCGAGCCGATGGCCTGGCGGTTGCTCGCGGCCGGACACACGCTGCGGGTGTGGAATCGATCGTCGGCGAAACTGGCGGCGCTGGCAGCAGAGGGCGGTGTCGTCAGCGACTCGCCGAGGCATCTGGCCGAGACGAGCGACGTCGTGATGCTGTGTCTCGGCGATGGCCACGCGGTTGAAGACGTCGTCTTCGGTGCACAAGGACTCGCGCATGCCTCTAACGCACCGCGCTTTCTGATCGACCATTCGACCATCTCCCCCACCGAGACCCGGCGCCTCGCCCGGCGTTGGCATGAACTGACTGGCGACGCGTGGATCGACGCGCCCGTGTCCGGTGGTACGGCAGGCGCGGCGGCGGGCACGCTTGCCATCATGTGCGGCGGCAACGCGAACGATATCGCCGCAGTCGAACCGTTGCTGCGCGCCTACGCTGCGCGTGTCACGCGCATGGGCACCACCGGCGCGGGACAAGCGACCAAGCTCGCGAACCAGGCGATTGTCGTAACGACCATCGCGGGCATCGCTGAGGCCTGCGTTCTCGCTCAACGCGCCGGCATCGACGCCGCCGCGATACCGGCCGCCTTGCAAGG
>NZ_DASRSY010000084.1:0-9276 GCF_035656215.1 Paraburkholderia sp. | reverse complement strand
CTGTTCGTGTTCCGCTTCACTCAAGACCAGTGGCGCCTTCGGTCTTCCTCTCATCGTTGCCTCGCTTATTTGCGAACCCTGCAACCCAGGTTAGTACACAACGCAAATAAGGCAATGAATTTCTAACTCGGGACACTAGCGCGTAGCGACGATAAACAAGCGCGGAAACGGCAACAGCACGGTGCCGTCAGCCAGGGCCGGATAAGCCCGCGCGATCGCTTCGCGGTAGCGTTCCAGGAACGCGCCTTCCTCGCTGTCGTCGAGCACGCTCAGGAACGGCCTGAGCGCGCTGCCCTTGAACCATTCGACCACCGCCTCCGCGCCGCCCGCGAGCGGGTGGTAGTAGACGGTGCGCCACACGTCGACCCGCGCGCACAGCGGTTTGAGCAACGCGTAGTACCAGTCGGCGCCGTAGCGCATGGTGCGCTCCACGCCCTTGAGTTTGTTGGTCCAGGGGCCGTCCGCCGCGATTTCGCGCAGCAGACGGTGCGCGGGCTCGTCGAGGTTGTCCGGCATTTGCACGGCGAGGTTGCCGCCCGGCGCGAGTTTTTTCACCAGCGACGGAAACAGCTGCTCGTGATCCGGCACCCACTGCAGCACGGCATTGGCGAGGATCAGGTCGTAAGGGCCCGTGGCGTCCCACGTCGCAATGTCGCTCACCTCGAACTGGAATTGCGGCAGGCGCTTGGCGGCAGCCGCGATCATGTCGGCGGAACTGTCCAGACCGCTGACCGCCGCGCCGGGCAGGCGGGCCGCCAGTGCCTCGGTGGAATTGCCTGGGCCGCAGCCGATGTCCACCGCCACCCGCACGTCCGTTGCCGGGACCGCTGCCAGCAGATCCCTGACCGGACGGGTGCGCTCGTTTTCGAACATCACATACTGCTTCGCATACCAATTCGTCGATGAAGTCATGTCACGCTCCTTTGTCTTGACCGCTGGACCGGTGTCCGCTGACATCCGCGCCCAGTGTGCGGTGTCAAACCGAGCTAATCCGCTTATTCTGTGCGGTGTCAGGGGGTGGAGTAAAATGAATTTATCATTCCGATTCCTTCATTTTTCTAATGAAAATCGACACTCTGGGCGTACAGGCGTTTGTCGCGATTGCGGATCGGGGCAGCTTTCAAGGCGCGGCGGATTCTTTGCACGTCACGCAAACGGCCATTACGCAACGTCTGCGCAAGCTCGAAACGTTTCTCGGCGTCACGCTGATCGAACGGACTACGCGTTCCATGGCGCTGACCGAAATAGGGCGCAGTTTTTTGCCGCAGGCGCGCCGTTTGTTGGGTGAGCTTGCCGATGCGCTGATGGAGATTCGCGAGACGGGCGAGGCCCGTCGTGGCGATGTGTCGATGGCCTGCGTGCCGACGGTGGGCGTGCAGTATCTGCCGCGCATTCTGCAGGCGTATGCCGCGCGCTATCCGCATAACCGCATCAGGATTCTCGATCACGCGTCGTCCGCGGTCGAGGAGGCCGTGTTGCGCCGGGAGGTGGAGTTCGGCATCAATATCGCGGGTGAGCATCATCCGGATCTCGCCAGCGTGCCGTTGACGGAAGACCGCTATGTGCTGATTTGCCATGAAGATCATCCATTGGCACGACGGCGGCGCATCGCCTGGCGGCAACTGCAGCCGTATCCGCTGATCTTTGCCGGGGAGGTCAGCGGCAATCGTGCGTTGCTCGATGTCGCACTGGAAAAGAGTGAGCTGGCGCTGCGCTCCTTTTATGAGGTGCAACGCAGTTCGACCGCTGTCGGATTGGTTGCTCAAGGGGTGGGCGCGGCCGTCGTGCCGGCCCTCGCCATTCAGAAGGGCGCGTATCCGACGGTTCGCACCGTCGAGCTCACGCATCCGGTGGTTTCGCGCACGCTCGTCCTTGTGGCGCGCAAAACCGCTCAGCTTTCACCGGCGGCGCAGGCGCTTTACGACATGATTCTGGAACAGGCAACGCTGAAAGCGTGATGCAGGCCCAGCCCCTACAGACACTGCGCCCGCAAACAACTCGCCGCATGTTTCAGATCGTGCTCGATCGCGCGTCGCACGCCGGCTGCGTCGCGCGCCATGGCGGCGTTCAGCAAGTCGTCGTGCGCATCGTTGAGCGTGCCGGCAAACTGCGCGTCGCCAAACAACAGATTCGAAATCGGCCCGACCTGCAGCCACACCGTTTCGATCAACTCGAGCAGAAGCGGCGAGCCAGCCGCGCGGTACAGAATCAGATGGAACGCCTCGTTGACATCGAGATAACCCTTGGCGTTAGGGGCCCGCAAGGCCCGCGTCATCTCCTCATTCAGTTTTTCCAGCGTTTCCAGATCGCTCGCGCTTAGATGCGGCACGCCCAGTTCGGCGGCCTGGCCTTCGAGAATCAGCCGTACGCGCAGTACATCGTCGAATTGTTCTTTCGACAGACGCGGCACCGTCACGCCGCAATTGGGCACGTTCACCAGCGCCGATTCGGCCGCAAGGCGCTGCAAGGCGGAGCGCACCGGCATCTCGCCCACGCCGAGTTCGGCGGCGACGTGCCGGATCTTGATCCGCTCGCCCGGCACGAAGCGCCCGATCGTCAGCCATTGCCGCAGCGTTTCGTAAGTCTGGTCCTGCAGCGTGTGATGGCGCGAAGTTTTCATAAAGCTCGGTGCGAAGGCCAAAAAAAGGCTGCAAATAAAGCTGTAAAAAGGCCGACAGTCTAGCGCCCGTCGTGTTCGATCAACCTCGATCTGAAACCGCTCAGGTCAGTTCGGCAAGACAGGCGTCGAACGTGGAAACCAGTTTGTCGACATCGGCCGCCGACGTGTCGGGGCATACCAGGATCATGTTGTGAAACGGCGTAATCAGCACGCCGCGATTGAGCAGATACAGGTGCACGATGTGTTCCAGTTCCCGGTCGAGCTGGCGGCCGGCTTCGTCACCGTTGCGCGGCGGCGTCGGCGTGAACTGGAATTCGGTGCGGGCGCCGACACGCGTCACGCACCACGCGAGAGCATGACGCGCGATCGCACCCTTCAGGCCGGCCTCGATACGCTCAGCGAGCGCGAACATGTGAGCGTAGGCGGAATCCGTCATCACCTCGGCGAGCGTCGCGCGGATCGCGCTCATCGCCAGCATGTTCGCCGTGAGGGTGGTGCCGATGCCGGAGTGGCCGGGCGGTGCGCTGCGTTTGGCATGCTGCGCGCGGGCTGCCAACTCGGCGCTGAAACCGTACACCGCGCACGGGAAGCCGCCGCCCACCGGTTTGCCGAGAATGAACAGATCGGGTTCGAGGCCGTGGGCCGTCGAGTAACCACCCGGCCCGCAGCTGATGGTGTGGGTCTCGTCGATGGCGAGCAGCGTGCCGTAGCGGCGCATCAACGCCTGTGCTTGCCGCCAGTAGTCCGGTTCGGGCAGCACCATGCCAATGTTGGTCATCGCGGGTTCGGCCAGCACGCAGGCGACGTCGCCGTCTTTCAGCGCGTTTTCCAGCGCGGCCAGGTCGTTGAATTCGATCACGCGCGTGGTCTCGAGCAGGTCGTGCACCTGGCCGATCAGGCTGTCGCGCTGCTGGGGTTTTCCATCGACGAGATCGACGAACACGTCGTCCACGGTGCCGTGATAGCAGCCGTTGAAGATCACGATCTGTTTGCGCCCGGTCGCCGCGCGTGCCCAGCGCAATGCAAAGCGGTTGGCGTCGCTCGCCGTCATTGCGAACTGCCAGTAGGGCAGCCCGAAGCGGCGCGCGAGTTCTTCGCCGACCCACGCGGCATCTTCGCCCGGCAGCATGGTCGTCAGCCCGCGCTCAGCCTGGGTAGCCAGCGCGCGGGCCACGGGAGCGGGCGAGTGGCCGAACATCGCGCCCGTATCGCCGAGGCAGAAGTCCGCGTAGCGATGACCGTCCACGTCGGTAAACGAAGCGCCGCGCGCCTGATCGACATAGAGCGAGAAGGGCGTCGACCAGTCGTTCATCCAGTGCAGCGGCACGCCGAACAGCAGGTGGCGTGCGGCGCGTTCGGATAGCGCGCGCGATTTCGGCATGGCCTCTGCAAACGCGCTGCGTTCGCGTTCGACAAGCGCCTGCGCACGCGTCCAGTTGATGCCGTGACGGGTATCCAAATCCAGCTTCTCCGAAGTTTTTTTCATAATCCGCACGCGCTCAGACGAGCAGTTGCAGATGCTCGCGTTCCCACGCGGTAATGCCTTGCGAGAAAGTTTCGAACTCTGTTTCCTTGACCGCGCAATAGGCCTGCACGAAGTTGTCGCCGAGCACATCCGCGAGTTCGGTGCACTTCAGGAGCGCCTTGAGCGCATCTTCGAGACCGCGCGGCAGTTCGTATTCGAGGTCGTAGGCGCTTTCGATCATCGGCGCCGACGCTTCCTGCTGCTCCACCATGCCGAGATAACCGCAGGCGAGGGTGGCCGCCATCGCCAGATACGGATTGACATCGACACCCGGCACACGGTTTTCAAGCCGCCGGCCGTCCGGCCCGGAATTCGGCACGCGGATGCCGCAGGTGCGGTTGTCGTAACCCCAGCGCACGTTGATCGGCGCGGCGGTGAAGCGCGACAGACGCCGGTAGGAATTCACGTAGGGCGCGAACATCGGCATGGCTTGCGGCATGTACTTCTGCAAGCCGCCGATATAGTTAAAAAACAGCGGGCTCGTGGTTCCGTCGGGCAGCGAAAAGATGTTCTCGCCGGTTTTGCTATCGACGATGCTCTGGTGAATATGCATCGCGCTGCCGGGCTCGTGCTCCATTGGCTTGGCCATGAAAGTCGCGAAAATGCCGTGACGGAAGGCGGTTTCGCGCACCGCGCGCTTGAACAGAAACACACGGTCGGCGAGATCGAGCGCGTCGCCGTGCGAAAAGTTGATTTCCATTTGTCCCGCGCCGACTTCGTGCACGAGCGTTTCGACGCCGAGATGCGTGGTCTCGCAGAAACGCGACAGCTCCTGGAAGAACGGATCGAATTCGTTAACGGCGTCGATCGAGAACGACTGGCGGCCGGCTTCGTGGCGCCCCGCGCGGCCGAGCGGCGGGCGCAGCGGTTCATGCGGGTTTTTGTTTTGCGCGATCAGATAGAACTCCATCTCCGGCGCGACCACGGGACGCCAGCCTTTGTCCTCGTAGAGCTTCAGCACGCGCCGCAACACCGCGCGTGGCGAAATGCCGATCGGCTTGCCGTCGAGTCCGACGCAATCGTGGATCACCACCGCGACCTGTTCGATGGCCCACGGGACGAGCCGTACCGTGTTCGGATCGGGAATGCAGACCATGTCCGGATCGCTCGGTCCGACAAAGCGCTCGAAATTCGCGAACTCGCCGTTGACGGTGATCATTAGCAGCGCGTTCGACATGTGCATCTTGCCTTCCGAGAGAAACAGGTTCTTCGGTACGATCTTGCCGCGCGCGACGCCCGTCATGTCCGGTATCACGCATTCCACTTCATGGATGCGGTGATGCTCCAGGAATTCACGCAGGTCGGCACGTAGGTCGCTTTGCAAGGTTGACTCCAGTCGGTTGAGGAAGACGGCGCGAAGCGCTGCTGCAAACCTTGCGCGACGAGCTGCCGGTTCCGGAAAGCCGGGGATTTTGCATGATGGGATTTGATCAAATCATCGCATGAAATTTTGATTTTGGGAATTTGATCAAATGGCCGGCTTGCGAGGCGCGAAGTGTATCTGTCAGCTTCAGCGAGCCATCGATACACTACGATTCGAGCCGGCCCCCGGCGATTTATCCATAGCGACTGAACGAGCGGCCACAATCCCATGCTTCAGATTTTAGGCAAAGCATCATCCATCAACGTTCGCAAAGTACTGTGGGCGTGTGCCGAACTCGGCCTGCCGTTTGAACAGGAGGACTGGGGTGCCGGATTCAAGGCGACCGACGTGCCCGAATTCGTCGCCTTGAACCCCAACGCCATGGTTCCGGTAATCAGGGACGGCGAGTTCGTGCTGTGGGAATCCAACTCGATCATCCGTTACCTGGCGGGCCGCTATGACGGCAAGTCTCTCTATCCCGTCGACCCTTGCGAACGTGCGAAATGCGATCAATGGATCGACTGGCAGGCGAGCGAACTCAACCGGGCATGGAGCTACGCGTTTCTGGGGTTGGTCCGGCATTTGCCGGCTCATCAGGACCGTCAGCAGATCGACCTGTCGTGCGCGAACTGGGCAAGGCATATCGCAATCGTCGACAGACAACTTGAGACAACCGGGGCCTTCATCGCCGGGGCATCGTTCTCACTTGCGGATATTCCGATCGCGCTTTCGATCAACCGCTGGCTCGAAACACCATTGCAGCACGCCGATTTTCCAGCGCTGACGGCCTACATGGCGCGCCTTGCCACGCGCCCGGGCTACATCGAGTACTGCCGCAACGGCACACCTTGAACAGCGCGTTCGTGGTGCTATCCAGTCGCGTCGGCGACGCTGGCGTCACGCCGTTTATTCGCTCGCGAGGGCTTACAAAAATACTCGCGAAAAGCTTACGGAATCCTGAGCGCTGAACGCTTCTGCGCACCACGACCCGACTCACCTACAATGGCCGCTTTTGCGACACAGATTGAAGGTTCGAAGATGCGGGTATCGAAATTTGCACTGGCTTTGCTTATGGCCTGTTTTACGCTCAATGCAAGCGCCGAAATGACGGCCTCGCAATACAAACTCTGGGCCCATACCGACAACAACTCGGTCTACGCGGCTTACATCACCGGCACAATCAATGCGCTGGGGTGGGCGAACGGAGATCTGGTGTCGAAGAAGCGGCCGCCGCTGTTTTGCCCGCCGCAAAACCTCGCTATCGGCAATCAGAACGTCTATCCGTTGCTCGATCAGTTTTTCACCAATCATCCGGGCCTTTCAGACGATTTTCCAATCGGCCTCGCTATTTTGCGCACGCTTCAGGGGGCGTTTCCCTGCTGATCCGAAAGCACCAGGGCGACGGCTGACCGACGCTGTCTTGTGACCCGCGCCGGCAGTCCGGCGGTCCGGCGCTCCGGCAGTTCAACGCAGTTCAATGCTGCTCGACGAATTCCACCACCTCGCCGTTATCGCGCTTCAGAAAGATCGCGTCGCCTTTCGTGCGAATTTCGTTGCAGGAACTGCCGATCTTGTGGCCTTTGCTGCACACCTTGCCGTCTTCCGCTTTCCATTCGCCCTTGTCCGTGAAACCTTTGTTGGTGCTGAAGTCGAATGCGCCATCTGTGCTGTATTGGACGTGCCAAAGGCTCCCGTCAGCGAGTTTGATGTTGAAGGTCTTGCCGGCTAGTCGCTGCTGAATGTCGGAGGCCGATGCTGCTGCGGCATCGTCGGGAAATGCCGTTGAACCGGTGGTTTGCGCCACCGCCGCAAAAGCGGTCAGCATCGTGACGGCAAGTATGAGCAGGAATTTCATCGAGTGTCTCCGCGTTGTTGGCAACGACTGGCTTTTGGACGATGTGGCTGCGGTCCGTCGGCCGACGCTACACCGGTTGTATGGATCGATGTGTGGCCTACCGCACAGACCGATAGCGGTCCTGCTGCAACGCGCCGCTTCGTTCACAACACGGATCAAAACGCTTGATGACTTCGGCTATGACGCCATCCGGAACGCGTCCACCACCCACACTTCGTTCGCGAGAATGTGCGGCTGCGAGCGAGCAAGCCACTCCGCCAGCGGCGTAAGACTGATCCCCGGCGCAGCCGAGCCGCCGAACGACTCGGAAACGAACGGCGCATCGTCCTCCGGGCAGCGAACGATTTGAACGATATGTGTGATGCCGCGTGGCCGGGGATGGTTGATGGCCCATGCGGGCTCGCCCATCTTCAACCCGATGGTTGCGCAGCGCGGGAGGGTGTGGGCCGTGATCCCGGCCCTCTGGAGAATGAAAACAGACAACGGGCGGGGCCGCGAAGGCCCCGCAATCAAACATCAGATCTGCACGAGATTGGGGATCTGCACGTCCGGATTGACGTCAGCTTCATAGTCCACGCCGGCGATCTCGAACCCGAAGAGTCGCAGGAAGTCGGTCTTGTAGCCGCTGAAGTCAGTGAGCTCGTAGATATTGTCGTTGGTCACCTGGGTCCAGAGTGCCTGGACGCGGGCTTGCACTTCGGGATCGAGTTCCTTGTAGTCCGCGCGCAGACGGCCTTCTTCATCGATGTGCGGCGTCGCGCCGTACATGCTGTCTTTGTAGAGACCGTAGACCTGCTCGATACAGCCCTCGTGCGTGCCTTTTTCCTTCATGACCTTGAAGAGCAGCGACAGGTATAGCGGCATCATGGGAATCGCGGAGCTTGCTTGCGTCACGACCGCCTTGAGCACCGAGACGCGTGCATCGCCGCCTTTGGCCGCGAGTTTTTCGCGGATACCGAGCACCTTCTGGTCGAGATCTTTCTTGGCCGCGCCGATCGAGCCGTTCCAGTAGATGTCGTGCGTGATTTTTTCGCCAAGATAGGTGAATGCGGTCGTCTTCGCGCCATCGGCGAGCACGCCGGCGTCGAGGAGGGCGTCGATCCACATTTGCCAGTCTTCGCCGCCCATCACCGCGACGGTGTTGTCGATTTCGGCTTGCGTGGCGGGTTCGAGGACGGTTTCCTTGACAACTTCCTTGTCGGTGTCGATGCCGCGCAGATTGACGGCCTTGCCGACCGGCTTCAGGGTCGAGCTGAACACTTCGCCGGTCTTCGGATGCGTGCGCTTGGGCGCGGCGAGACTGTAGACAACCAGGTCGACCTGACCGAGATCGCGCTTGATGACCTCGATGGTGCGTTGCTTCACTTCGTCGGAGAAGGCGTCGCCGTTGATGCTGGTCGCGTACAGGCCCTTTTCGGTGGCGAATTTCTCGAAGGCGGCGGTGTTGTACCAGCCTGCGGTACCGGCTTTGGTGTCGCTGCCGGCGCGCTCGAAGAACACGCCGAGCGTGGCGGCGTCGGCGCCGAACGCGGCGCTGATGCGCGCGGCGAGGCCGTAGCCGGTGGAGGCGCCGATCACGAGCACCTTCTTCGGGCCATTGGCAATGGGACCGCGTGCCTTGACGTATTCGATTTGTTCCTTGACGTTGGCTTCGCAGCCGGTCGGATGGGTCGATACACAGATGAAGCCACGCACGCGCGGTTTGATGATCATGAAGCACCTCTTGTCAGAATTGCCGACATTATAGTGGGGTTGAGTTTTGGCCTGTTCGGCGGTTGTTTGTCTGCATGCCTACGGCGGTGACCCAAACAAACCACAACCCGCCGCCCAGGCGCCCCCATCTTGATACGATGCTGCCTTCGTCAAGCAGAACGGTAATCCGAGTGAAGCGTCTGATCCCCAAATTCCTACAG
>NZ_DASRSY010000083.1:0-13054 GCF_035656215.1 Paraburkholderia sp. | reverse complement strand
GTTTGGCCTGCAACGTATCGTCGCTATCGTAGTTGTCGTACTTGACATGAATGCCGTCCTGCTTCTCGAAGTTCGAAATCGTGTCCTTCGCGATGTAGTCCGACCAGTTGTAGACATTCAGTTCCGTGTCGGCCGCAAGGGCCGGCGTAACCGACAACGCCGCAAAACCCGCGAAGGCGAGAAGCGCGGCCCCCGCGACCGCATGACGAAGATGACAAACGCTCATGGTTTTTTCCCTTGATGTGGAGAACCGGCATGAGCGCGTATCGTGGGTGTGCTCATGCCGGAACGAACTGCCGTTACGAAATTCCGAGTTGTTGTGCCGTCGCGTCGATGGCGTACTTCGCCTTCGAAACGATCTCATCGATTTCCAGCTTGTTGATCACGAGCGGCGGCGACAGCAGCATCCGGTCGCCGGTGGCGCGCATGATCAGGTTGCCGTTGAAGCAGAAGTCGCGGCAGATCGTGCCGACGTCACCGCCATTGGCGAAACGCTTGCGCGTTTTTGGGTCTTCTGCGAGTTGCAGACCGGCTACCAGACCCGCGCCGGAGATTTCGCCAATGATCGGGTGATTGGCGAAGGTGTCGCGCAACTTCTTCTGGAAGTACGGACCCGTGTCGGTCTTGACGCGCTCGACGATCTTTTCGTCGCGCAGCAACTTCAGATTGGCGAGCGCCACAGCCGCGGCCACCGGATGCCCGGAGTAGGTGAGGCCGTGATTGAAGTCGCCGTGCTCGATGATCGCTTTGGCCACGCGATCATGCAGGCCGACCGCGCCCATCGGCACATAGCCGCTCGTCAGGCCCTTGGCCAACGTAATCAGATCCGGCTCGAAACCGAAGTGCTGATGCGCGAACCATTCGCCGGTCCGGCCGAAGCCGCCGATGACTTCGTCGGCGACCAGCAGGATGTCGTATTTGCGGCAGATACGTTGGATTTCCGGCCAGTACGTCGAAGCGGGGAAGATCACGCCGCCCGCGCCCTGGAACGGCTCACCGATAAACGCGGCCACGTTGTCCGCGCCGATTTCGAGAATCTTCGCTTCGAGCTGCTGCGCGCGGGCCAGTGCGAATTCTTCCGGCGTCAGATTGCCTTCTGCTTCACCGAAGAAATACGGCTGGTCGATATGCACGATGTTCTCGACCTTCGAGGGCATCTGTTCATGCATGTAGCCCATGCCGCCCAGTGTGCCGCCCGCGATCGTCGAACCGTGATAACCGTTCTTGCGCGAGATGACGAACTTCTTCGAGTGCTTGCCTTGGGTCGCCCAGTATTGATGGACGATGCGCAGCACGGTGTCGTTGCCTTCCGAACCGCTGTTGCAATAGAAGAAGTGGTTGAACGGTTCCGGCGCGAGCTCCGCGAGCAAGGCCGACAACTCGATCACCGGCGGGTGCGTCGTCTTGAAGAAGGTGTTGTAGAAAGGCAGTTCCTGCATCTGGCGGTACGCTGCGTCGGCCAGTTCCTTGCGGCCATAACCGACGTTCACGCACCACAAACCGGCCATGCCGTCGATGATCTTGTTGCCTTCCGAATCCCACAGATACGCGCCCTGTGCCTTGACGATCACGCGGCTGCCGGCGCGATTGAGCGAACCCATATCCGAAAACGGATGGATGTGGTGCGCGGCGTCGAGCGCGCGGTATTCGGCGGTGCTGCGTTGTTGTGTGGCCTGTGCGCCTGCGGCGGCGCTGGGTTGAATGGCCGGTTGCACGTAAGCGACTTCTTCTGTTCTGTAGCTCATACTGCCTCCAATTTTTTCGCGTTTGCGGGCGACGTCATGAATAGAGACCTTGGGTCCGGTCTTAAACGTGCAGCAGCAAATGCCGGCGTTCCCACGAACTGATCACGCGGAAAAACGCTTCGTATTCGGTTTCTTTCAATGCGAGGTAGGCTTTGACGAATTTCTCGCCGAGTACTTCGGCGATCGGCTCGCAGGCGCCCATTAGTGTCAAACCCTCTTCGAGGTTGCGCGGCAACTGGTACGGCAATTCATACCCGTCGCTGAGCAGCGGCTCGGTGGCTTCGAGATTTTGCGTCATGCCGAGATAGCCGGCGGCGAGAGTCGCGGCAATCGCCAGATACGGGTTGCAGTCCACGCCCGGAATGCGGTTTTCGATGCGGCGCGCAGCCGGCCCCGAATGCGGAATCCGGAAACCCACCGTGCGGTTGTCGTAACCCCATGCCACGTTGATCGGTGCAGCCATGAAACGCGACAGACGGCGATACGAGTTGATGTACGGCGCGAAAATCGGCATCAGTGCCGGTGTGTATTTCTGCAGGCCTGCGATATAACCGGTGAAGAGCGAAGTGGGCTTGCCGTCCGGGCCGGTGAACAGGTTCTGGCCGGTTTCTTCATCGACGAGGCTCTGGTGCATGTGCATTGCCGAACCCGGTTCGCCTTCCATCGGCTTGGCCATGAAAGTCGCGTACATCTTGTGACGCAGCGCGGCTTCACGCACCGTGCGCTTGAACAGGAACACGCTGTCGGCAAGTTTCAGCGGATCGCCGTGCATGAAGTTGATTTCCATCTGCGCGGCGCCGACTTCGTGAATCAGCGTGTCGACTTCCAGTTCCTGCACCTCGCAGTACTCGTAGATGTCTTCGAAGAGCGGATCGAATTCGTTGACGGCTTCAATCGAATACGCCTGGCGACCGGTTTCCGGACGGCCCGTGCGACCGATGGGCGGTTGCAGCGGCAGATCCGGGTCCTTGTTCATGTCGACCAGATAGAACTCGAGCTCGGGCGCGATAACCGGCTTCCAGCCTTTGGCCTTATAGAGTTCGAGCACGCGGCGCAACACGCGGCGCGGCGAGATCGCGACGGGCGTGCCGTCGAAGTGAACGCAATCGTGGATCACCTGGGCGGTCGGATCGATGGCCCACGGAATCATGCGGATGGTGCTGGCATCAGGAACGCACACCATGTCCGGGTCGGTGACGCCGGTGAGCGTGCCGTCTTCCGGATAGTCCCCTGTGACGGTCTGGATCATCACCGCCTGCGGCAAGCGCATGGACTCGCCGGATTCGAACTTGCTGCGCGGAATGATCTTGCCGCGTGCGATCCCGGCCATATCCGGAATGATCGCTTCGATTTCGGTGACGCGGTTCTTCTTCAGGAAGTCGTCGATTTCATGCATGGTTATTCTCTCAGTTTTGGTGCGCGACCGGCTCAGGCATGCGTGGCAGCGGCGGATGCCGCGCCATAGCCGGCCTTGGTGCGCATTCGATCGCGGCAGGCGTCGCCGAAGGCGCGAAAGATCGCGGTGGAAAGCGCGTCGTTGGCATGCTTCCATTCCGGGTGCCACTGCACACCCAGCGCGAAGGCACGCGCATCTTTCACACTCACCGCTTCGATCAATCCGTCCGGCGCGGTGGCTTCAGCCACGAGACCCACGCCCAACCGCTCGACGCCCTGACCGTGCAATGAATTCACACGCGCTTCATTCGTGCCGCCCGCGAGGCGCTGCAACAAGCCGCCCTGCGTCAGCGTGATCGAATGCGACGGTGCGTATTGCACGTCGAGGTCGTCTTCCTTGTTCTCGCGATGGTCGTTCAAGCCGGCCACCGCGTGAACGCTTTGATGCAACGTCCCGCCGAACACCACGTTCATTTCCTGGAAGCCCCGGCATACCGCCAGCACCGGCACGCCTGCTGCGATCGCCGCACGCAGGAGCGGCAGTGTCGTCGCATCGCGTGCGGCGTCGTGCAGCGTGCCCGGCGTGCTGGGATGGCCGCCGTAGCGGTGTGGCTCGACATTCGAATAGCTGCCGGTAAACAGTAAGCCGTCGACGGTGGCCAGCACGTCCTCGGTGGACTGACGCTCGCCGAGCGCCGGCAGCAACATGGCCAGCGCCTGTGAGCCGTCCACGATCGCGGCGATGTACTTCTCGCCGGTAACGTGCGACGGATGGACTCCCATCATCGTTCTGTCGGCGCTGATGCCGACCAGGGGTTTGTTTCGCATAACGGATAGACGTGTGTGTTCCCCGCGGGACGCGGCACGAACAACGTTAAACACGGCGCGGCAACATTCCGTAGCCGGACGCAAGGCGTCAGGCCACCGGTAGTGCAGGCGGTCGTCGTCAGCGGGACGCGCCGCGCGTGGTAATTAGATAGGCCGTTCGATTCGGTCCGTTGCGGAGCGCAACTGATCAGATCCGCATGACGTGCACAGGCGGCAGACGGCACCGCACATGCACGAACGCATGGCTCGAGAGAGCGCGATCACGCAAACGGACGAATCGAACGGTAAAAAGGGGGAGGCGCTACGGCAGCAGCGAGGCGACTTCGTCCGTGCGCACAGCAATAAAGGCGCGCGCGGAGATGGAGTTGTGACGTCGAACTGAACGGCGGGACAGGATCGTGAAGACGGACAGAAAGCGGCGGAACGCAAGGCTGCCGTTGCTGCCGTCGGCGATGGCGCCGTCAGCGCGAGGACAACTCGCCTGACTTCGATTCCATCTCACCAAAGGGCCTCGGACTCTCACGATTACACTCGACTAGCGACGTTGAAAGTATTGAACGCTTGCTCGAAAAACGCACAGGGCGTTTAAAGAAACATCACGCTGGGTTGATCGCCTCTGATCGATGCGAACTGGGTTCGCTGCGTCAAAAACACACTGTCGTGCTTCGTGACGTCGGCATGACGATCGCCTGAGAACCATCGTATACGAGCCAATAATGCCGTCAAATCATTTTTATAAAAGATTTATCAGGGCTTTCCCGGGGGTGTCGCCAGAATCCCGGCCTGTGGGAACATTCGTTGCGCGCGTCATATTTCGGAATCCTTTCAGGGTTTTCCCCAGCGGCGCAACGATTAAAGTGATTAGAATATTCAACACTTGCTGGCACACGTTGCCCGAGCCCACGCGCCCCGATCGTCTCCAATGTCAGAGAACCTAGCGATGTCCATAGAAGTAGCTACCCGCCTGCAATACATCCGTAAGAAGAACGGCCTGTCTCAGCGTGAGCTGGCGAAGCGGGCGGGCGTGACCAACGGCACGATTTCGCTGATTGAACAGAACCGCGTGAGTCCGTCAGTCGGCTCGCTGAAGAAACTGCTTGAATGCATCCCCATGAGTCTCGCCGAATTCTTCACTTTTGAGGTCGAGGTGGAGCGCTCTGTCGTGTCGCGTCGCGCCGACATGCCGAATCTCGGCAATGAGTCGATCGAGTTCTATCTCGCGGGCTCCAGTATCAAAGACCGCAACATGGGCATTTTGCGCGAGGTTTATCAGCCGCTGTCGGATACGGGACCGGAGATGCTGGAGCATGAGGGGCACGAGGGCGGGGTGGTGGTCAGCGGTCAGATCGAACTGACGGTGGACGGCATCACGTGGTTGCTCGACCCCGGTGACAGCTACTACTTCGAAAGCCGTCTACCGCATCGTTTTCGCAATCCCAGCGCGGAGCATCTGTGTGAGATCGTGTCGGCCAATTCGCCGCCCACGTTCTAAAGACTCCGCGCCAACGCGTCGCGACGCAGTTTCAAGCCGCCTGAAGTCGATGCCGGCGTGCGTCGAACGCATAACATTGAGGCATCCTGATGGACAAGAAATCTCTCGCTTTCTGGCAAGACAAAGCCGCTACGCTTTCGATCGAAGGCCGTGCGTTTATCGATGGTGAATACCGTGACGCAGCAGGCGGCCGCACGTTCGACTGCCTGAGCCCGATCGACGGCAAGCTGCTCGCCAAGGTCGCCGACAGCGGCGCGGCGGATGTCGACGCCGCCGTGGCAGCCGCACGCCGCGCGTTCGACGCAGGTGTCTGGTCCGGTCTCAATCCGCGCAAGCGCAAGGCGATTCTATTGCGCTGGGCCGCGTCGATCCGCGAGCACATGGATGAACTCGCGCTGCTCGAAACGCTGGACGCAGGCAAGCCGATCGCCGACACCACCACCGTGGACGTGCCGGGCGCGGCCTATTGCGTCGAGTGGTTCGCTGAAGCCATCGACAAGATCGGTGGCGAAGTCGCGCCGGCCGATCATCATCTGGTGGGCCTCGTGACGCGCGAGCCGATCGGCGTGGTTGCAGCAGTCGTGCCGTGGAATTTCCCGATTCTGATGGCGTCGTGGAAGTTCGGCCCGGCGCTCGCCGCGGGTAACAGCGTCGTGCTCAAGCCTTCGGAGAAGTCGCCGCTCACCGCAATTCGCCTCGCTCAACTCGCGCTGGACGCGGGCATCCCCGCCGGCGTATTCAACGTGGTGCCGGGCGCGGGCGAACCGGGCAAGCTGCTGGCGCTGCATCAGGACGTGGATTGTCTCGCCTTCACCGGCTCGACCAACGTCGGCAAGCTGATCATGCAATACGCCGGTCAATCGAACCTGAAGCGCGTGTGGCTCGAACTCGGCGGCAAGTCGCCCAACATTGTGATGCCCGATTGCCCCGACCTCGACCGTGCAGCCAATGCGGCGGCCGGTGCGATCTTCTACAACATGGGCGAAATGTGCACCGCCGGTTCGCGCCTGCTCGTGCATCGCGACATCAAGGACGTGTTCCTCGACAAGCTGATCGCCGCAGCACGCGGCTATACACCGGCCAATCCGCTCGATCCGCAGACCTCGATGGGCGCGATCGTCGACAACGTACAACTTGAACGCGTGCTGGGCTATATCGAAGCGGGCCGCGCTGAAGCGAAGCTGCTGCTGGGTGGGTCGCGCGTCAAGCAGGAAACCGGTGGCTTCTATATCGAACCGACCATCTTCGAGATTCCCGCTACCGGTGCGAAGGTCGCGCGTGAGGAAATCTTCGGGCCGGTGTTGTCGGTGATTACGTTCGATACGGTTGAAGAAGCGATCAGGATCGCTAATGACAGCGAATATGGTCTTGCCGCTGCCGTGTGGACCTCGAACCTCACCACCGCGCATGAAGTATCGCGCAAGCTGCGCGCGGGCACCGTGTGGGTCAATTGTTACGACGAAGGCGGCGATATGAATTTCCCGTTCGGCGGCTACAAGCAATCGGGTAACGGCCGCGACAAGTCGCTGCACGCGTTGGAGAAGTACACCGAGCTGAAGTCCACGCTCGTTCGGCTGCGCTAAAGGATTCGCAAGCCAGCGCGGTGGCGTTTGAGAAGGACACCGCCGCGTTCCCAATGAATCCGAGGCCGGACGTTGCATGCATCACCAGGGAGCTTCGCATGCAGCCCCGGCATGTTTATCAGGTATCAGGTCATCCATGACTGAACTCGTTTACGGCGACGGCGCGATTCGCCGCTCATCGCTCTATGGCTCGTCGATCGAAAACACCTATGCGGGTGTGCTGTCGTTTATGCGCCGCAAGTACACCCGTGAACTCGACGGCGTCGACGTCGTGATCTCCGGTGTGCCGCTCGATCTGGCCACTACGTTCCGTTCGGGCGCGCGTCTCGGCCCGGCGGCCGTGCGCGCGGCGAGCGTGCAATTGTCGGAGTTGCATCCCTATCCGTGGGGCTTCAATCCGTTCGACGATCTCGCCGTGACGGACTACGGCGACTGCTGGTTCGACGCGCACAATCCCATGACGATCAAGGAGTCGATCGTCGAGCATGCGCGCACGATCCTGCGTTCGGACGCGAAGATGCTCACGCTGGGCGGCGATCACTACATTACGTATCCGCTGCTGATTGCGCACGCGGAGAAGTACGGCAAGCCGCTTTCGCTGATCCATTTCGACGCGCACTGCGATACCTGGGCCGACGACAGTCCGGACAGCCTGAATCACGGCTCGATGTTCTATAAGGCGGTGAAGGACGGTCTGATCGATCCAAAAACCTCGGTGCAAGTCGGCATTCGTACGTGGAACGACGATTTTATGGGGATCAATATCCTCGATGCCGCGTGGGTTCACGAACATGGCGCGCGAGCGGCGGTGGAGCGGATCGCCTCGATTGTCGGCGAGCGGCCCGCGTATCTGACCTTCGATATCGACTGTCTCGATCCGGCGTTCGCGCCAGGCACGGGTACGCCGGTGGCGGGCGGTTTGTCGTCGGCACAGGGGCTGGCTATCGTGCGTGGGCTCGGTGCGCTGAATCTGGTGGGCGCGGATGTGGTGGAAGTGGCGCCTGCGTATGACCAGAGCGAGATCACGGCGATTGCAGCCGCGCATATCGCGTGCGATCTGTTGTGTCTTTGGCGGCAACGAAAGGTCGCTGAACGCTAGCCGCTTTCAATCGGCTTGAAACACAATCGGCTCAATCCAGGCTCAGCCCATTGACGATGATCGACCGGGCTGACGCCTGCCTTCGCGTAAGCCGAGCGTGTAGGCAACGAGCGCGCCGCTCATGATCGCCAGTTGCCACATCAGCATATCGCTCCCGCGTGCTTTCATGGCGAAACCGGCGATGAGCGGCCCTACGATCGAACTCGCGGTGAACGTGAGCGACACGAGCCGCATGTTGCGCGTGAGTGCCGCCTTATCGCTGCATGCCGCCGCGACCATGCCGAGCGTGATGTACGCGCTGTTCATGCCGCCCAGTAGCAGTGCGCTCGCGTCAGCAAGCCATGCGGCGGGCGCGGCGAACGCGAAACCGCAGATCGCCAATGTGCTGAGGGCGGCGCAAACGATCACCGTGGCCGCGAGGCCCGCGCGATCGGCGAACCAGCCGACCGGAAACTGCAGCAGCATCCCACCGACACCGAATAAAGTGAGTAGCGTGGCCGTCTGCGTGGTATTGAGGCCGTGGGCGTCGGCAAATAGCGGGAAGAGCCCGTAGAGCGCGCCATCGCCGATGCCGCCCGCCGCGACGACCACCATGCCGAGGCTCACTAATGGGCCGATTGGAGCGCTTTTCTCAGCCCGGCTTTTTCGCGCAGGCCGTGCTGGCTTAACAGCAGGGTGCCCATCATCCGACGCGGTCAGCCACAGCGGAAGGGCAGCAGCAAACGTGAAGGCCGCACCGGCCGTGAAGGTAATGCGCCCGTCGACTGCGCACCACACCGCCAATGCCGGGCCGATTACGCCTGCGGTGGCGATCAGTGCTTCGTGCACGCCCACTACGCGCCCGCTAGATTCAGCCGGCACAAGCCGATAGAGCCACGTTTCATTGGCGATCCAGCGCAAGCCGATGCCGAACCCGGTCAACAGGCCGGGCACCAGCCACAACGGCCACCACAGCGCGTTCATCGTGGCGAACGCGACAATCGTGGCGGCGAGACCTAGCGACACCGTGCGCTTTGCACCGATACGCTCCACTAGCCACGGCGCGATCAACAAGCCGGCCAGCATGCCGGTCCATTGCGAGGCGGAGAAGAGGCCGGCGCGCGGTGCGTCGAGACCATGACGGGCCAGCCACACAGGCAGCACCATGAAGCCGATGCCGAACTGGCCGATCTGCGAGAGCGCCGAGACCGCGGTCAGCGCGGCGATCGCCGGCCAGCGCACCGGCGCGGCAGCATTCATGCGCTGCTCCGCGCAGGCATCGGCAGACCCTGTTCGCGGCATTCGACCGGGCAGCCGGCATTCAGGCAGGGACCTTCGTCGCAGAGGCGGCACAGTTGCATGGCGTGCGCCGGATCACGGGTCTCATTCCACAGGATCTTGATCAGCAGGTTTTCGAGCACATCGCGCTCGCGCTCGTCGAGCTGCCCGACAATGCGCTGGAGCATGCGATCGCGCGCCGTTTGCAGGCGTTTGACTTCACGCTTGCCCGAAGCGGTCAAGGCAAGCGCGACGGAACGTTTGTCGGCACCTGATTTCTTTTCGACGAGACCGGCGCCCACCAGGCCCGCGACGGCGCGGACCGCGGCCGGATGCGACAGATCGACCGCCTCGCGCAATACTTCAATGGATGAATCGGGATATTGACCGACCGCGTTGAGCATGGCGCGGGTGGTGGGGCCCGCGAGCGCGGCCACGGCAGGCTGCGCGTTCATCTCGTCCGTGACCAGCAGGGCGAGCACGCCAAGCAGGTTCTCTGTGCGCTGCGTCATAGGGGTGCCTCAATGTGTGCAACGTGCATATATTCATGTTGCACACATTTGTGGGGATGCGCAAGCGATTTTTTTGTGACCGTCAATCGTTCAGCGCAAACCGTAAGCCGCCTCAAAAACCCGCAGCGCTGCGTTAGAGTTTCAGATCCTGCTCGACTGGCGAGCACACTGACGTAACCGGCTGACCCGCCAGCACTTTCCTGACGAAAGGTATCGAATCCTCCAGCGACGTGTTGACGGTGCCGTTATGTTCGCGACCCGCGTAAAGATGCGCCTCGACCGTGGTGGCCGCCGCGCAGGCGTCTTTTGCGAGGGAGAGCTCCAGAGGGGCAAGGCCGTCGTCCGCACCGATGCCGATGAACACCGGCGATTTGGTCTTCAGGGTCGGAAACTTCAGATACGCGTCCCACCATGCCTGCAAACGCGCGTTGGCGCCCGGCTTCACGGTGTTCGCGGTGGTCAGTCCGGCGAGCGCTGCGTCGTCCTCAAGAGACGCGAGGCAACTGATGCGCGATTGTTCGAGAATCGGAAGCGCGGAATCGGTGAGGATGTCGGAAGCCTTCAGCCCAGGGTCGATCTGCTGCGCCGACAGCACTGAATAGAACTGGTACGCGAGTGTTGCATCGATCCGATTGGGATCACGTCTGTAATCGGTTTTGAACGGCGCAAGTGTTGCAAGGGTGTGCTTCGGTGCGTTGTAAATGACGCCGGTCGCGACCGTGCCTCGGATGTCCAGTTCGGGTGCATACGTGCTCGCGTAGCCAGCCGCGGCGAATACCGCGGAACCGCCTTGCGATTGCCCGACCAGCACAACCTGATTGGCGAGCCCAGGTACGCTGTGCAACACGGCGCGTACGCTGTCGAGCATCGTGTAGCTGTTCGAACGATTGTTCAGTTGCGGGTTGGGTCCCGGCGTGCCGAGTCCCTGATAGTCGGTCGCCACCACCGCGAAGCCTTGCTGGAGCCACGTATTCAGATAGCGTACGTCGAGATAGGAGCGTCCGAACCATGAGGGCGCGCAGATATCGGCCATGCCGAAGGTGCCGTGCCCCCACGCGACGATCGGCCATCCTCCTTGTGGCGGCTGGCCCTTGGGCAGGAACAGTGCACCCGATACAGCGATCGGCGTTGTGCCGTCAATGCCATCGGTCGAACTGTATAGCAGGCGCAGTTGCTGGCCGGCGTTGGCGAGGCCGAGTGTGGACGGCAGGCGCTCGGAGCGCAGCAGTTCGCCGGGGTGTGCGGGAATCTCGTCGTCCCACGTGTAGAACGCGGACATACGGCCGTCGCCTTGCAGCGGATCGGGCGCTGGTGCTCTCGCGCCGGTGGCGAAGGCCGTGCTGAACGCGAGCAATGCGGCGAGGCTTGCGGCGAACCGCGCGCCCAATTTGACGCGAGCCGACGCGTGCCACTTCGGCGCTCGGTTATTTTCTGTTTTCATGTTGACGCCTTGAACGATGGTGAGAAAAGTGCGGGCCACGCGACACCTGCCGACGTGAGTCCGTCGAACCCGGGCGGCTTTCAAAGCAAGTTTTGAACCATCGCAGTGCCCGGTTGGCGAAACCCCGCTCGCATCAGGGTGCAACGGTGCTGCGGTGTGATGTGCGCACACGCCTGCTTTGCGTCGTGCGCAACAACCGCTGATGCTGCGCTGTTGGTCCAGCACCAAAATCACCTGGGTCGAACGTGCGCGTCCATGCGCGGGGAGCGGCGACGAAGCCGCCGAACAAGGGTCTGCGTGTGACGCGCCGATTGGCACACTTGCTGCTAAATACCCCTCGCATCGATCCCTCTCTCATCAAAGGACTCAACATGTCAGTCACGCAGACGCTGGAAAGCGGCGAACTGGTCGCCTTCGTCGAACGCATCCGGCGCGAATTCGCGCAAGCCACGCGCGTCCTCAAGGAAACCCGTACGTTGTCCGCGACCAATACCTTCCAGGCCTATCAGCGCGTGCCGGGCACGGACCTCGTCGTCGCCGTGTCGGCGCCTACGCCATGGGCGCAATCGCAGGAGGTTCAGGCGGTCGTGGTGTCGTTCGACGGCAAGGTGATCCATGGCGATCCGAAGGCATCCGGCCATGGTCCCCGCTATGCGGGCGTGTTCCAGGAAGCGCCGGAAATCGATGTGGTGATTCACGTGCATGGCCCGTATCTCGGCGCCTGGGCGAGCGCGCACCGTCCGCTGCCGATCCTGTACGCGCCGGCGCAGCGTTATACGAAAGCGCGTGAAATTCCGATCTATATCGACCGGCGGCCGGGCGAGCCGCGTTTTATCGTCGACACGATCCGGCGCGATCCGAACGTCCCGGCGATTCTCGAGGCGAACGGCGGGGCGACCTTCTGGGGCAAAAACATCCTCGACGTCTCGCAGTACATCCTGATCCTCGAAGAGGGCGCGTACTTCCAGGCGCTCGCGGAGTCGCTCGGCGGCTCGAAGGAGTTCGGCCCGGGCGTGCTCGAACAGCAGTGGAAAATGACTGGACTAGCCTGAGCCCTGCCGATAGGGCAATGAACGAGCGACGGTGAGCGGCACGGCGCGGTCAGCCGTGCCGCTTTTCGTATCGACGCAGCCGAACAGCGGTATTGCCGGTTCCGTCATACTGTTAGCTCGATGTATTGGTTCGCAGCGCACGGTCGGCTTGATATCGTCGAGGCTCCCTTTGGATTCCTTGCTGGTCGATCAATGGCTGTCTTCAGTTTTCCCGATCCCGCGTCGCACGCCATCACGATTCGTGCAAAAGCCCTGACTTTCGACGATCCCAAGTCACTGGTGTTGCTCGAACGCATTCATCTGGTCGCGCCGAGCGACGCCACTGTGCTCGTCACGGGCGAGAGCGGCACCGGCAAGGAGTTGATCGCACGCCTCGTGCATTCGCTGAGTGAACGCCGTGACGGGCCATTCGTCGCGGTGAATTGCGGTGCGTTCTCGGAGACGCTGATCGAGAGCGAACTGTTCGGTCACGAACGCGGCGCATTCACGGGTGCGATCAGCAGCCAGCCCGGCTGGTTCGAGTCGGCCAATCGCGGCACGCTGTTTCTCGACGAAGTGGGGGACTTGCCACTTGCTGCGCAGGTCAAGCTGCTGCGCGTGCTGCAGGAACGCGAGGTGGTGCCGGTCGGTTCGCGCAAGACCGTCAAAAT
>NZ_DASRSY010000082.1:0-10084 GCF_035656215.1 Paraburkholderia sp. | reverse complement strand
GATCCTTCGGCACGAGCTCCTCGAGCGTGACCATCTCGAGTTCGTGCTGCATGGGCGTCGGTTTCTTGAGCATGACGCTCATTAAACGACAAAGCCCGGCGCATGGCCAGGCTTCGGGGGTACTTTGTCAGCAGTCTGAGCCCGTCCTTTGTGGACGGGCTTTTTTTATCGTGGCTCGAAGATCACGGATACAACCGCTCCCCTCGCGCCAGAAAATCACTCGACGTCCCAGATATCACGCCCGTTGAGCGCCTGCACAGGGCGTTGATTGCCATGATAGAAGGCCTCCATGGCGTGCAGTTGATGCTGGGTGATCGTGACGGGCTCCTTGAACTCGATCCAGGTCACGCCCTCCGAGCAAGGCGGCGTGGTCAGAGAACCGCTGTAGGTGTAGTAGCCGGTGCTTTTCGGCAGCAGTTCGAGCGGGTTGATCGTGACGCCCCTAGCCATCAATTCGGCATCCTTCTCATGGGGAATACGATCCAGCAATGCCTGAATGACCGGATTGGCTTGCATTCCGAGTTTGAACTGAACAGCCAGCACGAGCAGTTTGCCGTCGTCCGAACGGTGAACGAAGTGAGCGTCCATCACGCTTGCCTTGCCGGCGAAACGCTCTTCGCCCGGTGCATGGAAGTGGAACTGGACCAGTTGGTAAGATTGGTCGCCGAGAGAGAGGCTATCCGTGCCCGGTGCCGCGTTGAACTGCACAGAGTGCCCGGTATTGGTGATGTCGATGGGAAGGGGCTGGTAGTGGACTTTCAGCCGGGGCATATCGGCGGGCGCCTGCTTCGCGCTGCGGATATCGATCGGCGATTCGGCTCGGCCGCTTTCGCACGCGTGAAATTCTTTGCTGATTTCACCCCAGTGAGCGGGACCGTGTTCACCGCCGTAAGTCCATTCGTGGCTGGGTTCGGCCCAGGCGCTCGACGTAGCAAAGACCGCGCATAAGAATACGCCGCAGGACAATCGTTTGATCCCGTTCATGATTGTTAAATCACCTAAAAATTGACAGAGCGTCAGCCTGCGTTGGGACATGCGGCAGCACTATCGGACAAGTCTCAAAAGCCGGTGGTGCATGAGGCGCGTGGGGGTGCGGGCGCGTCTAACAAGCAGCCGGTTTCGGAAAACGCGTGCATCGGCGAGTCACACGCCGGTTTTTGAACGTGCAAAAATGCCGGAAGGCGCCACGCTAGGAACCCGGACGCCTCGCCCACGAGGAGACACATCATGAGCCAGGATCACGAACACCCGCATTACAAGGATGAGCAAGCGTCCGCGCCGATCGACTGGCGCGAGCACGGCGTCAAGGTCATCAAGGCCGACCAGCTCGACAGCAATACCGCGCAAACGCCGGGCATGAATCGCGCGGCGGCGATCAACGCGGCGCGCGTCGGCGCTCAGAAAATCTGGGCCGGCACCGTGACGATCCATCCGAATGCAAAGACCGGCGCGCATCATCACGGCGCGCTCGAGAGCGTGATCTACGTGGTGCGCGGTCAGGCGCGCATGCGTTGGGGCGAGCATCTCGAGTTCACCGCAGAAGCCGGTCCGGGCGACTTCATCTTCGTGCCACCCTATGTGCCGCATCAGGAAATCAACGCGAGTACTGATGATCCGCTCGAATGCGTACTGGTGCGCAGCGACAATGAAGCGGTGGTGGTGAATCTGAACATCGACGCGGTGGAAGCACCGGAAACGGTTTTCTGGGTCGATCCGATTCACAAGCATCCGCACGATCACTAACTCTCTTTCACCCGACTCATGACGCCGATCGCTTCGCTGCGCCCTCGCCTCATCACGCTGTATGCCGTACTGATCGCCGCGAATCTCGGCGCGTGGGCGTGGGCGCTGATCGCGTTTCGCCACTATCCGCTGCTGCTCGGCACCGCGCTGCTCGCGTATGGCTTCGGCCTGCGCCACGCAGTGGATGCGGACCACATCGCTGCGATCGATGCGGTCACGCGCAAGCTGATGCAGGCGGGCAAGCGGCCACTCGGCGTGGGCCTGTCGTTTTCGCTGGGCCATTCGACGATCGTGATTCTGGCGACGGCCGGCATCGCGTGGACCGCGCATTCGCTGCACGGCCGCTTCGAAACCTTCAAGGCGGTGGGCGGCACGATCGGCACGATCGTGTCGGCGGTGTTTCTGCTCGTGCTGGCATGCGTGAACCTCGTGATTCTGCGCGACGTATGGCGCCGCTATCGCCACGTCCAGCGCGGCGGCGAACTCGCCGCTGAAACGGCGGCCGGCATCGCGCCCGCCGGTCTGCTATCGCGCGCCTTGCGGCCGATGTTCCGGCTCGTCACGAAAAGCTGGCACATGTACCCGGTCGGCGTGCTGTTCGGCCTCGGCTTCGACACCGCGACCGAGATCGGCCTGCTGGCCATTGCCGCGTCCGAAGCCGGCAAAGGTCTGCCGCTGTATTCGATCCTCGTGTTTCCGGCGCTCTTCACCGCCGGCATGACGCTGGTCGATTCGACCGACAACGTACTGATGGTCCACGCCTACGGCTGGGCCATGGACGACCCGAAGCGCAAGCTCTACTACAACGCGAGCATCACGTTCGTGTCGGCGGTGGTGGCGATCGTTATTGGCGGCGTCGAAGCGCTGGGGTTGCTATCGGACAAGCTCGGTCTGAACGGCGGCGTATGGGACGCGGTGGCGAGCCTCAACGACCGCTTCGGCGAACTCGGTTATGGCATCGTCGCGACGTTCATGGCGTGCTGGATCGGCTCGGTGCTGCTGCATCGCTGGCGCCGCCCGGGCACCGTTGCGCGGTAAATCCAACTTGCTTTCGCGGAGCGATCGGTAACGTTTCCACCGCGGTTTCCACAGCGGTTTCCACCGCCGTTTCGACTGCGGCGGCGCAACGACGATTCCCGCGCTGCGGCGTCGCGTTTTCGCGCGGGCCATGCAAAGCAGCCCGTCGAGCGTTGTGACGAAGACACACACCGGCCCTTTTATCCGCCATCCGGGAACCGGACCGCGCGGCAGGCGCTCCGAACCAGTGGGCAATCGCTTACACTGAAACCGCATTTCAGCACGGCGGCTCATGACAGCTTTTTCGTCATGGCAATCAGCCGCGCCGTCGCGCGCATCCGGCGCGGCCCTTCAGAACCGACAGCAGAACGGACTGGACACTTCATCGATGAAGACTCCCGCGGATCGACTTACCGAACTCGACCTGGCCCGCCGCACGGCCGACGCCTACGGCAACCACGCCATCGACGAATTCATCGCCGGCCGCATCACGCGCCGCGATCTGCTGCGCTATGCCGGCGTGATCGGTTTATCACTGGCGGGCGGTGGCGTGCTGAATGCGCCGCTGGCAAGCGCACAAGGCGCACCGAGTCCGTCTAACCAGACGATCCGCGTGGCCCATCTGACGCCGGCCGGCGCGGTCGATCCGCTCACCGTGACCGATGCCGCGAGCCTCGCGCTGCTGAACCAGACGGGCGAATTCCTGATCGACGACGACGGCGAAAAACTCGTGCTGAAACCGGCGCTCGCCCTGTCGTGGAAGCCGAACGACAAGGGCGACGTGTGGACCTTCAAGCTGCGCCCGAACGTTAAATTCCACGACGGCCAGGCGTTCACCGCCAAAGACGTCGTAGCCACCTTCGATCGTCTCGCCGATCCGGCGAGCGGCTCAGCGGCCCTCTCGGTGCTCAAAGGCGTCTTGTCGAAAGGCGGCGCGAAAGTGGTCGACGAGCACACGGTCGCCTTCCATCTCGACGCACCGAACGGCAACTTCCCGTACTACGTTTCCTCGGACAATTACAACGCCGTGATCCTGCCCGCGAACTATGCGGGTGGTTATGAAAAGAGCTTTATCGGCACGGGTCCGTTCAAGCTCGAAAAATATCAGGCGAAAGTCGGCGCATCGTTCGTGCGCAATCCGGATTACTGGGGCGACAAGGCGCTACCGCAGCGCGTACAATTTTCGTTCTACGCCGACGAACAGGCGCAATTGCTCGCGCTGCAAGGCCATCAGGCCGACGTGATGGGCACTTTCACCGTGCAGGGCGGCGCCGGCATTCTGAACAATCCGGACTACAAGGCAGTCGGCGTGAAGTCGAGCGCGCATCGCCAGATTCATATGCGCAACGACAATCCGCTGTTCAAGGACAAGCGCGTGCGTCAGGCGTTGGCGTTGTCGCTCGATCGCGACATACTCGTGCGTGGCCTGTTCAAGGGCCGCGCGCAGCTCGGTAACGACAGTCCGTTCGCACCGGTGTTTCCGTCTTCCGATGCAGGCGTCGCACAACGAAAAATCGACGTTGCGAAAGCGAAGCAACTGCTCGCGCAAGCAGGCGTGCCGAACGGTTTCGACGTCACGCTGACCACCGAGAAGTACATGGAGATTCCCGATCTCGCGGTGGTCGTGCAAAACGCGGCGAAGGCAATCGGCGTGCGTATCAATCTGAAGGTGGAAAGCCAGTCGCTGTACTACGGTGCGGGCACGCCGGGCAAGTCGGATTGGCTCGACTCGCCGCTCGGCATCACCGACTACGGCCATCGCGGTGTACCGAACGTGTTTTTGAACGCGCCGCTCACCAGCACCGGCACGTGGAATGCCGCACACTTCAAGAACCCGCAATACGATCAACTGGTCGCCCAGTTCGTCGCGGCGATCGATCTGGGCACGCAGAGGAAAATCTCCGGACAGATCCAGACGCTGCTGCTCGACGAGACACCGGTGATCATTCCGTTCTTTTACGATCAACTGATCGCCATGCGCAAGGGTGTGAATGGCGTGCGCTTCACCGCGCTCGCGCAACTCTATTTCGACCGCGCGGTGTTGAGCGCGTAATTTGAATGCAAAAGCCCTGCACGCAAAAGCTGTGAACACAAAAACCGTGAATGCAGAAGCCGTTGAACGCATGAGCGCACGGCGCCTCTTCGGCAGGAGATCACGATGTCGACCACGGTGACCCCTTCCGCTTCGCCGGTCTCAAGCGGCAATGCTGGCCGCGTCGTGCGTTTTCTGGCGACGCGGGTCGGTTTGTCGTTGATTACGCTGTGGCTGCTGTCGGTGATCGTGTTCGCGGGCGGCCAGTTGCTGCCTGGCGATATCGGCCGCGCGGTACTCGGGCCGCTCGCTGATGCGCGCGCGGTCGCCGCGCTTAATCATCAGCTCGGCGCGGACCGGCCGCTCATGACGCAATACGTCGAGTGGATTTCGCATTTCGTGCGCGGCGACATGGGGCTTTCCTATGCATACCGTGAACCGGTCGGGCCGTTTATCGCGGACGCTTTAGCGCATTCGGCCAAGCTCGGCCTGCTCGCGTTCATTGTCGTCGTGCCACTCGGCATTGCGGGCGGTGTGTGGTCGGCCATGCACGCGGGCCGCTGGCTCGATCGCACCATCAGCATCGCCGGCTTGTCGGCGACCGTCGTGCCGGAGTTCGTCTCGTCAATCGTGCTGATTCTGGTGTTCGGCGTGTGGCTCCGCTGGTTGCCGATCGAAGCGTCGTATCCACCCGAAGCGAGCGCACTCGAACAATTGCGACATCTGATTCTGCCGGTGCTGCCGTTGGTGCTGGTGTTCTTCGGTTACATCGCGAGAATGGCGCGCGCCGGCACCGTCGAAGCGCTCGATGCGGACTACACCCGCACCGCGATCCTCAAAGGTTTGCCGCGTCGCACTGTGATCTGGCGGCACGTATTGCGCAATGCGCTGCTGCCGACCATCACGGTCGCCGCGACGCAGCTCGGCTACATGATCGGCGGTCTCGTGGTGGTCGAGACGCTGTTCCACTATCAAGGTATCGGCTCGCTGATCTACAACGCCGCCAAGGCCAAGGATTTTCCGATGCTCGAAGCGGGCGTGCTGACGATCGGCGTGGTCTACACCGTCGCCAATCTCGTCGCCGATGCGCTGCATGTCCTACTCAATCCGCGGCTGCGGGTGAGGAGCGCCGAATGAGCACCATCGTTCCGCCGGCCGCGCCGCCCGCGCCACGCCCGGCTACCGAACCGCGCTTCGACCAGTTGCGCGTGTTGCTGCGCTCGCCCACGTTTGTAGTCGGCGTGTTGATCGTTGGATGGTGGATCGTCTGTGCGATCGCCGGGCAATGGATCGTGCGGATCGACCCGTACGCATCCGATCCGCTCAACTCGCTCATGCCGCCCGACAGCACACATTGGTTCGGCACCGATCAGCTTGGCCGTGACGTGTTCTCGCGGGTAATCGTCGGCGCACGCGACATTCTGACGATCGCGCCTTTGGCAACCCTGCTCGGCACGCTCGCGGGCACGGCGCTGGGACTGATCGTCGGCTACTTCGAGGGCTGGGTCGACAACGTAGTGGGCCGCGCGATTGACGCCGTGCTCGCGCTGCCGCTCGTGATCGTCGCGTTGCTCGCGCTGGCCGCGGTCGGCGCTTCGAACTTCAATGTGATCCTCGTGATCGGCATCACCTTCACGCCGATCACCGCCCGTACGGTACGCGCCGCCGTGTTTGCCGAACGGCATCTGGATTACGTCGCCGCTGCGCAACTGCGCGGCGAACGCGCACCGTACATCATGTTCGCGGAGATTCTGCCGAATGTGCTGCCGCCGATCATCGTCGAGGCGACCGTGCGGCTCGGGTACGCGATTTTCGCGGTTGCGACGCTGTCTTTTCTCGGCTTCGGCATTCAGCCGCCTTCCGCCGACTGGGGGCTCGCGCTGTCCGAGTCGTACACGCTGATGGCGGGTGGTGCGTGGTGGACTGTCGTGTTCGCGGCCGGCGCCATCGCATCGCTCGTGGTCGGCGTGAATCTGATCGCCGATAGCGTGCAAGGAGTGCTCGACCGATGAACGGCCCGCCGCCCGCCTCGTTCCCCGCCTTCGACGTATCGAAGAGTGATCGCACGGATGCGCTGACCATCGTCGGCCTGACGGTCACGTACCGGATGCGTGGACGCGATCGTGAAGTTCTGCAGGACGTATCGTTTCGCGTGCGACGGGGCGAAGCGTATGGCCTCGTCGGCGAATCGGGGTGTGGTAAATCGACGGTCGCGATGGCGACGCTGCGCTATCTGCCGCGCAACGGCAAAGTGAAGGCCGGCAAGATCATCATCGCTGGCCAGGACGTGCAGAAGCTCGACGCCGACGCGTTGCGCACAATGCGCGCGAACGCGATTTCGATGGTCTATCAGGATCCGGGGCGAGCGTTGAATCCGTCGCTGACGATCGCACGGCAAGTCACGGAAGCATTCGAAGCAGCGGGCATCTCGCGTGACGAAGCGGCGCAGCGCACGATCGAGATACTGCAGCGTGTTCGCATCGCTTCACCCGAGCGCGTGATGGACAGCTACCCGCATCAGCTGTCGGGCGGCATGCAGCAACGCGTGGTGATCGCGATGGCGCTCGCCTCGAACCCGGCCCTGCTGATTCTCGACGAACCGACCACCGGGCTCGATGCCACCGTCGAAGCCGAGGTGCTCGATCTCGTGGCGCAACTGCGCGAAGAACTCGGCACTGCCGTGCTGTTCATCAGCCACAACCTCGCGGTGATCGGGCGGATGTGCGAACGCGTCGGCGTGCTGTATGCAGGCAAGCTAGTCGAGGAAGGCGCAACCCAGGACGTGTTCGCGCGGCCGCGTCATCCCTATACGGTTGGACTGCTGCGCTGCCTGCCGGGCGCGGGGCGCAGCAAGGACACCGAGCGGCTCGATACCATCGCGGGCCATCTGCCCTTGCCTGGCTCGGTCACACAAGGCTGTATTTACGCGGACCGTTGCCGCCTCGCCGACGACCGCTGCCACCGTGAAGCACCGCCGCCGTATCGTGTGAGCGCACCGCATGGCGATCAGATGTCGCGGTGCCATTACCACGAACGCGCAATCGAACTGCCGCGTGCGGCCGCGGAAATCTTGCCCCAGCAAGACGATGTGCCGCGTAAGGGCGAGCGCCCTGCCCTCGTACTGCGCGCGAAAAAACTCTCGAAGACATTCCACGTATCCGGCGCCCCGTTGCGCGCAGTCGACAACGTCTCGATCGATCTCGCGAGTGGCGAAACGCTCGGCCTTGTGGGCGAATCCGGCAGCGGCAAGACGACGCTCGCGAAACTGATGCTCGGCCTGCTCACGCCGGACGCGGGCAGCGTACTCGAGCTCGACGGCACGCCACTCGCCGCACGCGTCACGCGACGCAACGACGAGCAGGTCAAGTCGCTGCAGATCGTGTTCCAGAATCCAGACTCGGCGCTCAATCGCGCGCATTCGGTGAAGCGGCTGATCGGCCGTGCGTTGTCGCGTCTTACCGCGCTGCGTGGCGCCGCGATCGACGAACGGCTCGCCACCCTGACGGCGGCGGTGCGCCTGCCCGAGCGCTATCTCGGCTCGCGCACGCGTCAATTGTCCGGCGGACTCAAGCAGCGCGTGGCAATCGCGCGCGCGTTTGCCGGTGAGCCACGCGTGGTGGTCTGCGACGAACCCACGTCCGCGCTCGACGTCTCCGTGCAGGCCGCAATTCTCAACCTGCTTGCCGATCTGCAACGCGAACGTGGCGTGAGCTACGTGTTCATCTCGCACGATCTGCACGTGGTGCGCTATCTGTCGGATCGCATCGCGGTGCTGTACCTCGGCCGGCTGCTGGAGATCGGACCGGCAGCCGCAGTCTTCGGCGGACCGCACCATCCTTACACCGAAGCACTTCTGTCTTCCGTGCCGACGCTCGACGCCCACGACGGCAAGGCCCGCATACGGCTGTCCGGCGATCTGCCGAGCGCCGCATCGCCGCCGTCCGGCTGCGTGTTTCATACGCGCTGCCCGCGCAAGCTCGGCGCGATCTGCGAGCAGCAAGACCCGCCCTTCCTCGAAGCCGGCGGCGGCGATCCTGCCCAGCCGTCCGCGCATCGCATCCGCTGCCATATTCCCGTCGACGAACTGCGCGTGCTGCAAGCCGGCTCGCACGACAACGCCGGCAAGGCCTCCGGCAGCGGCTCAGAAAACGCACCGGAAAACGCCGCGCGTAACGAATAACGCGCAATAACGCGGCTTTCCGGCCACGCGTTTCATCGCCGAAACGTTTTTGTGCGTTTTTGCCTCGCGGGCATCGCATACCCCTATTCGACGCCCGTCGCCGCAAGGCTTTGCGAGCAATGGCATGGATATCGCTAAGTACCGTCCAGACACTCCGGGCCAAAGAGATCGGGAAAGAGAATCGGAAGCGCCGCTTGTGCGAATCGCCGTTGCAAGAAGCGATACGTGACGAAGCGCGCCGGACAGTATCTGCTGAAGCGCACGTAAGCGCTTGTCAGCGCGCCGGCTACAGAACCGGGAAGACAGTGACGGTGCTTGACTCGCGTCCGCAAAACAGACTCGGGGGGCGACGAGGCCCGCGTTCAGACAGGCCCGCCGTCAGCGAATAAGCGTGAGAGATGGCGGCAGCGAGGTGTCGGCGTTCCCCCGGGAGAGACGTTATGAAAACCAGAAGATTCAATCAGTACTACTTCGGGGTTATACGGAATACGGCAGTCGTGGCAGGCGTGGTTTTGCTGGTGACCCAGGTCGCGTACCCGGCTTCAACCGATGTAATCCCCAAGTGGATCGTGCTTGCCGATGCGCCGTTACCCGCGAGCGGCACACATGGCGCGACGCAAGTCGCGCAGGACGACGGGTCGGCGGCAGGCGCGGCGGCCACGGGCACAGCGCCGGGCGAACCATCCATTGCCGATGACGCAGCCCAGGTGTTCCAGCCGCACGATTGCACTAACAGCACTGTCGGCGTGTGTGCACGGCATGGCGGTGGCAGCGGCGCCAACGGCGCGGGCAGCAGTGGCGGGGGTTCGAGCGGCAATGGTGCCGGCGGAGCTGGCGCCTCGGGCAACGGCAACGGCGGTGGCCATGGCAATGGTGGTAGCAGCGGTGGTGGAAGTAGCGGGGGTGGAAGTAGCGGCGGTGGAAGCAGTGGCGGTGGAAGGAGTGGCGGTGGAAGCAGCGGTGGAAGCAGCGGCGGCAGCAGCAGCGGCGGCAGCAGCAGCGGCGGCAGCAGCAGCGGCGGCAGCAGCGGCGGCAGCAGCAGCGGCGGCAGCAGCGGCGGTGGCAGCAGCGGCGGTGGCAGCAGCGGCGGTGGCAGCAGCGGCGGTGGCAAC
>NZ_DASRSY010000081.1:0-48368 GCF_035656215.1 Paraburkholderia sp. | reverse complement strand
ATCAGCAACACCACCACCCCGACCTTCGCGTGAATCCAGCCTTGCCCGCGTCCAATGCCGACCGCGAGCCACAGCCACAGTCCGCATGCGAGCGCCGGCACCGCGATGAACGTCATGAAGCGAAACAGCTTGCGCGCCATGATGAGCAACCGCGCCGTGGCGGCCGGTTCAGTCTCCATCGCCAGATTGACGAAGATGCGCGGCAGATAGAACAAGCCGGCAAACCAGGAAGCAATCAGAACGATGTGAAACGTTTTTACCCAAAGCATCAGCGGCCCTCGCGATTTGTATCGTGGAAATCAGCGCTCGTGGCGGCGCGTTCGTAGTGAAAAATGCGTGACCGACAGCACTTATCGGCGGCGTTCGCGATGAAACGCTCAGCCGGCAGGCGACTTACTGCCGGCCTTCGCCATGCCCAAGCACGATGTACTTCAGCGACGTCAGCCCTTCCAGTCCCACCGGCCCGCGCGCATGCAGCTTGTCGTTAGAAATACCGATTTCCGCGCCCAGCCCGAATTCGAAACCGTCGGCGAAACGCGTCGATGCGTTGACCATCACACTCGCCGAATCGACCTCGCGCAGGAAGCGCATGGCCCGATCGTGGTCTTCGGTGACGATGGCATCCGTGTGCTGCGAACTGTAGGTGTTGATGTGTTCGATCGCCGCGTCGAGATCGTCGACCACCTTGATCGCCAGCACCGGCGCGAGATATTCGGTGCGCCAGTCTTCTTCGGTCGCGTCGACGAGCGGGCCGACGCCCGCATGCGCGAGCACCGTACGCGCTGCGGCATCCACGCGCAGTTCGACGTCCTTGTCGCGATACAGCTTGCCCAACGGCGGCAGCACTTCGGCTGCGATGCCCCGCGCGACCAGCAGCGTCTCCATCGTATTGCACGTGCCGTAGCGGTGCGTCTTGGCGTTGTCGCAAACAGTCAGCGCCTTCGCCAGATCCGCGCGATCGTCGACGTACACGTGGCAGATGCCGTCGAGGTGCTTGATCATCGGCACGCGCGCTTCATTCATCAGGCGCTCGATCAGGCTTTTGCCACCGCGCGGCACGATCACGTCGACGTATCCGGTCATCGTGATCAGCTTGCCGACCGCGGCGCGATCCGACGTTGCGACCACTTGCACCGCGTCCTGCGGTAAACCAGCGGCTTCCAGCCCTTCGCCGATCAGCTTCGCCAATGCCGTGTTGCATTCCAGCGCTTCCGACCCACCACGCAGAATTGTCGCGTTGCCGGACTTCAGACACAGCGCGGCGGCGTCGATCGTCACGTTCGGACGCGATTCATAGATGATGCCGATCACGCCGAGCGGCACGCGCATCTGACCAACCTGAATGCCGCTGGGCCGATACTTGAGATTGCTGATCTCGCCGATCGGATCCGCCAGCGCGGCGACTTGCCGCAAGCCTTCAACCATCGTCTTCAGTGCCTTGTCCGACAGCGTCAGACGATCGATGAACGCGGCGTCGAGACCTTTTCCGCGTGCGCGGGCTACATCGCGCGCGTTGGCCTCTTTCAGCAGCGCGGCATCGCGTTCGATCGCCTGCGCAACCGCGGCAAGCGCGGCGTTTTTCGCCGCCGTCGACGCACGGGCCATCGCACGCGAAGCGTGACGGGCGCGGCGGCCGAGGTCGGTCATGTACTGGTCGATATCCATGGTGATTCTCATGATGCCGCGCACATCGAGGTGCGGCGGACAGGCAGAACTAGCGAAAGATGAAGCGATTGTAAGTCGGGTGACCGAGCTTTGCTTCAGACTGGCCTTCGGGCCGGCGCACCTGGCGCGGCACGAGGTCGTGATGGCGGCACTGGCGCTGTTTGCGGCGAAGCGACTGTCATCGCCAGTTCGAACAGGCCATCCCACGGATCGGGCGGAAGATCGTTACGATGATTGCCCGGCGTGCCGCCCGACAAACCCTTCACCTGCCGATCCAGCCGCGCCGCCAAAGCAAGCGCCTTCTCCAGCGCGCCCTCGGTGACGCGCGACAGCGCCGGCCCAATCAACCGCTCGCGCGGCCCCCACACGCGGTTCTCGCGCACCAGCATCGCGAGCGGCTTGCCCGCCGCGACGCCGCGCTTGATCCGCAACAGCGTGCGCACTTCTTCGACCACCGCCCACAGCACCAGCACGGCAGCCTCGCCTTCACCCCGCAAGCCATCGAGCATGCGCGACAAACGGCCAACATCGCCCGCGAGCATCGCCTCGTTCAGCTTGAAAACGTCATAACGGGCGACGTTCAACACGGCGTCCTGAATCTGGTCGAAGCTCAACGAGCCGGCCGGATAGAGCAGCCCGAGCTTCTGGATCTCCTGATGCGCCGCAAGCAGATTGCCTTCAACGCGCTCGGCGATGAACGCCAACGCGCGCCGCCCTTCTTCGCCGGTAACGACCCTCTGGCCCTGAGCCGCGAGCCGTTGACCGACCCAATTCGGCAACTGCGCGCGCTCAACCGGATCGATCTTCAGCGCCACACCTGCATCGGAAAGCGCAGTAAACCACGCCGACTTCTGCGTGGCCGCATCGAGCCGCGGCAGCGTGATCATCGTCAGCACGTCGTCATTCACGGCGGCGGCGAGCGCCTTCAGCGTATCCGCACCTTCCTTGCCGGGCTTGCCCGACGGAATGCGCAACTCGACCAGTTGACGGTCGCCGAACAGCGACATCGATTGACTCGCGCCCAGCAGCGAACTCCAGTCGAAACCGCGCTCGACGGTGAACACCGAGCGATCGGTAAAACCGGCTGCACGCGCCGTCGCCCGAATCCGGTCGCACGCTTCCTGCGCGAGCAGGTGCTCGTCGCCGTACACAACGTACAGTCCGGCGAGTCCCTTGGCGAGATGCGCTTCGAGCGCGTCAAGTCGCAGTTGCATGGCTACCGATCGGCGAGGTTAAACGAGTACATGCGCGCGTGCACAAGCAAGCGCAGCAAGCTAAACAAAGACACAGCACGACGCTCACAGCGGCGGCGGCGGCAACGGCGCGCGCGGCGCAACCCCCGGCACCTGCTGACCCGGCGCCGGATGCAGCGAGCGCACCAGCGATAGCCGGCGCGTAAGCTGGTCGATCGCGTCGGTCTCCATGTCCGCGAACAGGATATCGGCTTCAGCAGCCTTGGCCTGCGAGTACTGGTCGCTATAGGTCATTGCGCGGTTCAGCGCGATCACGCTCGGCGGAATCAGCACGGTGCCGTCCTTGCCGACCAGCGAGTAGGTCATCGACAGCGCCATTGCATATTCTTCGACGACACCAAGCGAGTTCAGCGTGAGCGTATTGACGCTGCGGCCCTCGCTGATCTGCAGCGTCGCGTCGGAATTCGCGACGGAACTGACCACGACCGTATCGCTACCGCCTTGCACCAGGCGCGTCAACCGCGCGCCAGCCGCGGCCGATCCGCCGGAGATAAAGAGTCGTTTGAATGCGTAGTCCTGCTGGCCGCGCAGCTGGAAGCCGCAGGCGGACAACATCAGCACGCTGCATACCAGCGTCAATAACGATCTGCGAGTCACATTGGCTCCTGGTTCGCAGTAGATTCCGCAGCGAGAGGCAAGCGCCGCCGCGCGCAGTGGCGTTTGTCTGCTGTCATGTTTCGGTGGGCTGTCAAACGACAACGTTCACGAGGCGGCCCGGCACCACGACGATCTTCTTCGGTGCCTTGCCTTCGCTGAACTTCTCGACCGCCTCATGAGCGGCAGCGAGCTTTTCAATCGCGTCACGGGAAGCATCTTTCGCCACCGTGATCGCGCCGCGCACCTTGCCGTTCACCTGCAGCACGAGTTCGATCTCGGCTTGCTCCAGCGCCTGTTCGTCGACCTTCGGCCATGCTGCGTCAAGCAGCGAGCCGAATTCGTCCGCGTAACCGAGTTCCTGCCACAACTGGAACGTCTGATGCGGCACAACCGGATACAACACACGCAGCATCACGCTGTACGTTTCGCGCAGCACCGCTGGTTGCGCGCCCTTCGCGCTGTCGAGCGCGTTGAGCATCTTCATCGCCGCCGACACTACCGTGTTGTACTGCAGCCGCTGGTAATCGAAGTCGGCCTGCTTCAGCACGCTGTAGATCTCGCGGCGCAACACCTTGTCGACTTCGCCGAGTTGCGCGGCGTCGAACTTGCCGCCGGCGCGCAGCGCAGCTTCATTCGCGTGACCGAAGCTCCACACGCGGCGCAGGAAGCGGCTCGCGCCTTCCACGCCCGAACCCGACCATTCGAGCTGCTGCTCGGGCGGTGCGGCGAACATCACGAACAGACGTGCGGTGTCCGCGCCGTGTTGATCGATCAGCAATTGCGGATCGACGCCGTTGTTCTTCGACTTCGACATTTTCTCGACGCCGCCGAGGACCACCGGCTGGCCGTCCGCGTTCAGCACGGCGCCGACCGGGCGGCCTTTGTCGTCGAACGAGACGGTGACATCGGCCGGGTTGTACCAGGTCTTCTTGCCCGCGTCGCTTTCACGGTAATAGGTTTCGTTGAGCACCATGCCCTGCGTAAGCAGGTTCTTGGCCGGCTCGCCGAACTTGATCAGGTCCATATCGCGCATCACCTTCGCCCAGAAGCGCGAATACAAGAGGTGAAGAATCGCGTGCTCGATGCCGCCGATGTATTGATCCATCGGCGCCCAGTAATCGGTACGCTTGTCGACCATGGTCTTCGCGTCCGGCGCCGCATAGCGGTAGAAGTACCAGGACGAATCGACGAAGGTGTCCATCGTATCGGTTTCGCGTTTGGCCGCGCCGCCGCAGGTCGGGCAGGCACAGTTCACGAACGCTTCAGACTTCGCGAGCGGATTGCCCGTGCCGTCCGGCACGAGGTCTTCCGGCAGCACGACCGGCAAATCTTTTTCCGGCACCGGCACGTCGCCACACTTCGGGCAATGGATGATCGGAATCGGCGTGCCCCAGTACCGCTGGCGCGACACGCCCCAGTCACGCAGACGCCACGTGATCTGCTTGTCGCCGAGGCCGAGTTCTTTCAGGTCAGCGGCGATCCGGTCGACCGCATCCGTGTAATTGAGGCCGTCGTACTTGCCGCTATTGATCAGCGTGCCGGTCTTGTCGCCGTACCATTCTTGCCAGCCATCGGTCGAGTATTCCTTGCCTTCAATGGCGACCACCTGCCTGATCGGCAGCCCGTATTTCTTCACGAACGCGAAATCGCGCTCGTCGTGTGCGGGCACGCCCATCACGGCGCCTTCGCCGTAGCTCATCAGCACGTAGTTGCCGATCCACACTTCGACCTGCTCCTGCGTCAGCGGATGCGTGACGGTGAAGCCCGTGGCCATGCCCTTCTTTTCCATCGTCGCGACGTCGGCTTCGGCGACACCGCCGCGCTTGCATTCTTCAATGAAGGCCTGCAGTTCCGGCTTGTCTTTGGCGAGGCGCGTGGCGAGCGGATGCTCGGCGGCGACCGCGCAGAAAGTCACGCCCATGATCGTGTCAGCACGCGTGGTGAACACGCGCAACAGCTTCTGTTCGCCGTCGATCTCATACGGGAAACCGAAGTTCACGCCGAAGCTCTTGCCGATCCAGTTCTGCTGCATGATCTTGACGCGCTCGGGCCAGCCGAGGCCTTCGAGGTCGTTCAGCAGTTCATCCGCGTACTGCGTGATGCGCATGTAGTACATCGGGATTTCGCGCTTTTCGATCAGCGCCCCCGAACGCCAGCCGCGACCATCGATCACCTGCTCGTTGGCGAGCACGGTCTGATCGACCGGGTCCCAGTTCACGGTACCGGTTTTCTTGTACGCAATGCCCTTTTCGAGCATCTTCAGGAACAGCCACTGATTCCACTTGTAGTAATCGGGGCTGCAGGTCGCGACCTCGCGCGACCAGTCAATTGCGAGGCCCATCGACTGCATCTGCTTCTTCATGTAAGCGATGTTGTCGTAGGTCCACTTCGCGGGCGGCACGTTATTGGCCATTGCCGCGTTTTCCGCCGGCATGCCGAACGCGTCCCAACCCATCGGCATCAGCACGTTGTAGCCGTTCATCCGCAGATAGCGGTACATCACGTCGTTGATCGTGTAGTTGCGCACGTGCCCCATGTGCAGCTTGCCCGACGGGTACGGCAGCATCGAGACGCAATAGAACTTGGGTTTGTCGGTGGTTTCCGACGTCTTGTACGCGTCGATGGCGCGCCATTGCCCTTGCGCTGCGGCTTCGACGTCGGAGGGAACGTATTTTTCGTGCATGGTGTGATGGAATCGCTGGGTTCGGTGCTTTCGCACCGGCCGCTTTGGTGCTCTGCTGGATGAAATGGCGTCGTTTCCCCTTCTGCAGGGGAAAGGGCTGATTATACCGTTCACGGACAGGTGCGCCGCGTGGCGTGCTGCGCGGGGGCAACGGGTTGCGCCGGATCGAGGCCGGCGCGGAGACGGTATTGCATGGCGCCGCGCGGCAGCAATAACGGCGGCCCACTGGCTCGTGCCCGGCGACACGATGCCAGCGTTGCTACTGGCTTGCTCCCGGCGGCGGCGGGTCAGTAACGAAGCCGATCCGCTCGAGTCCGGCCTGCTGCGCTGCGCCCATCACCTGCGCGATCACCTCATAGCGCGTGGAGCGCTCGGCGCGCAACTGGATCTCCGGCTGATCGGCCTGTTTGGCCGCCTCGACGAATTGCGCGCGCATCTGCTGCAGCGTAATGACGGTGCCGTTCCAGTACAGCTTGCCGGCGGCATCGATCGAAAGAGAAATGGTTTGCGGCGTTTGCCGTGCGGGCGCTGCCGCGACTCTGGGCAAATCGAGCCGGATCGCGTGCGTGAATAAAGGCGCGGTAATGATAAAAATCACCAGCAACACGAGCATCACGTCGATCAACGGCGTCATGTTGATCTCGGCCATCGGCGCGGCCGTCTGCTTTTTCTCGAGTCCGCCGAATGCCATGTCGCCTCCTTCTCTCTTCTCGCCGCAGCGCCGCGCTTAGTGGGTCCGTGCCTGGACTTGCTGAGGCTGGGGTCGTGGCTGATCCGCTGGCGCGCACACATAGGCATGCAGATCGTGCGCAAAGCCATCGAGTTCTTCAGTCAACTGCCGCACGAGGCGCCCGAGCACGTTATAGGCGAGCACCGCCGGAATCGCGACCACGAGGCCGAAGGCCGTCATGATCAGCGCCTCCCCGACCGGACCCGCAACGTTTTCGATCTGCGCCTGACCGCTCGCCGCAATGCTGCCGAGCGCGTGATAGATGCCCCAAACGGTGCCGAGCAGGCCGACAAACGGCGCCGTGCTGCCCACCGACGCCAGCAGCACCTGACCGAACTCGAGCCTTCGCTGCGACGCGTTGAGCGCCTGACGCAGCGCTCTCAGCACCCGTTCGCCGCGCTCGACGCGCGCGAGCAGCGCGCCGGGAATGTCCACTTCGGCTGCGTGCAGCGCGGCTTCGGCGAGCGGCGTGAAGACGCGCTCGCGGTCCACACGCCTCAATGCCGCGACACCGTCCGACAACGTCGACGCCTGCCAGAACTGCGCAATCGCCGGCGTGGCCTGACGTTTGGCGCGCGTGAGAATCCAGCTTTTGACGATCAGAAAGCACCAGCTCGCAATCGACATAGCCAGCAGCACATACGCGACGCCGTGCGTGATCGCGTCGCTGGTTTCCAGGTAATGAATGATGCCGCTGCTGCCTGCCATCTGACCTCGCCGTGGGAAAGTGATTACAGGGTGCTACAAAGGAGCAAAGCGGGGCCGCAACCGGCCCCGTGACACGCTCAACGCAGACCGAGCACGTCCTGCATGTCGAAGAAGCCGTTCTTGTGGCCTTCGAGGAAACGTACAGCACGAAGCGCGCCTTGCGCATACGACAGACGGCTCGCCGATTTGTGCGTGATTTCGATACGCTCGCCGATGCCCGCGAACAGCACCGTATGATCGCCGACGATGTCGCCACCGCGAATCGCCGAAAAGCCGATCGTGGACGGATCGCGTTCGCCGGTCACGCCTTCGCGGCTGTAGACCGCGCAGTCGTCGAGATTGCGGCCGAGCGCGTTGGCGATCACTTCGCCCATGGTCAGCGCGGTGCCGGAGGGCGCGTCGACCTTGTGACGGTGATGCGCCTCGATGATTTCAATGTCGTAGCCGGTCGCGAAATGCTTCGCGGCGAATTCGAGCAGCTTCAGCGTGACATTGACGCCCACGCTCATGTTCGACGAAAACATGATGGCGATCTTGTCCGCTGCGGCGCGCAGTTGCGCTTTCTGTTCGTTGTCGAAACCGGTCGTGCCGATCACCATTTTGACGTTGTGGCGCTGCGCCGCTTCCAGATGCACCAGCGTGCCTTCGGGGCGCGTGAAGTCGATCAGGTAGTCGGATTCGGCGAACACGCGCTCGATGTCGTCCGTCAGCAGCACGCCCGTCTGTTTGCCCAGAAACGCGCCGGCGTCCTGACCGAGTTGCGGGGAGTCCGCACGGTCGAGCGCGCCGGACAGCGTGGCGCCGGAGTCGTTGAGAACGGTTTCGATGAGCATCCGGCCCATACGGCCCGATGCGCCAGCAATGGCAATTTTCATGGCTACGAGGGTTCGAAAAGGCAAAACCCGGCAAATGCGGGCAAAAGCGGCGGCGGGCAGCACACCCGGGCGCCACGCATACAGAAACAGACAACCTGCACAGGTACGGCAGAAAGGCTGACGGGCGCTGCACACGGCGCGGTGCCCGTGTGCAGCACCCGTCTTAAGACAGGGACAGCGCGATTAGCCGCCCGTTCCCGAAGTCGGCGAAGCGGTCAGCGGCGCGTTCAACGTCGGGCGGCTGCTGCTTTGCGGGCCGGTCGGTCCCACCGGATTCTCCTGCGTGCCCGGAACTTGCGGCGGCGGAGGACGGTGGAACTGAAACTGCGGCTGCCCGGCGGAGGTCGGACCCTGCGACGGAATACCGCCGCCATTCGCAGTCGGCGCTGTAGAGCGTACTGACGACTGCGCCTTCCCAGACGGCGATTGCACCGCGTTGGTCAACCGATTGGCGGCCTGCGCGGCTTCGGCGTTGGCGTCTGTTGACGGCGCGGCCGCTGCGGCAGCGCCGTCGACGGACGGCGAGCGCGTGGTGTCCACGGCAGTTGGCGCCGCAGCTACCGGCGCGCTGGCGCCAGTAGCTGCGCTTGCTACGTTCGGCACGGCGGCTTTCTTCTTGCCGAGCTTGTCACCGTCGATTTCTGCCAGTAATTCGAGGTTGGACGGCAGATCTTCGCCACCCGTCCAGCTGGCGACGCGGTCGCCCGCGAACAGGACCACGAAGTCGCGCTGCTGCACGACGTTAGTCGAGCCGCGCTTGAAATAGAACACGTAGTCCCAGCGGTCCGCATGGAACATGTCGGTCAGCAAGGGCGTGCCAAGCAACTGCTTCACCTGCACCCGCGACATGCCGACCTGCATCTGCGCAGCCGCTTCTTTCGAAACGAAATTGCCTTGCACCACTGTAATACGGTACGGCGTAATGCTTTGGGCAACGCGTTGCGTCAGGCTGTCGTAAGTGGAACACCCGGCAAGAACCGCGACAGTCGCAACAGCGATCAAGGTACCCCGCATGCGGCTCCCCCGGTAGATCAATTGAGATTTTGAAATCATTTCACTCACCGTGCGGGCCCGCTAACGAGCCGCGCGAGTTTCATTCCATCGAAGATGACCAGAACGGCAAAAACACATTACTATGAGAGCCCAGCATTGTACTCTAGGGATCCCTTGTCATGACCAATCCAACCGATCTCAAGAATATCGGGCTCAAGGCGACCCTTCCGCGCCTCAAAATCCTTGAGATTTTCCAGCATAGCCCAGTGCGTCACCTGACTGCAGAAGACGTCTACCGCAACCTGTTGCACGAAGAACTCGATATCGGCCTGGCAACCGTGTATCGCGTGCTGACGCAGTTCGAGCAGGCCGGTCTGCTCTCGCGCAGCAATTTCGAATCGGGCAAAGCGGTGTTCGAACTGAACGAAGGGTCGCATCACGACCACCTCGTTTGCCTCGACTGCGGGCTCGTTGAAGAGTTTTTCGACTCCGAAATCGAGAGTCGTCAGCAATCCATCGCGAAGGACCGCGGCTTCAAGCTTCAGGAACACGCGTTAGCGCTGTACGGCGCGTGTACCAAGGAGAATTGCCCGCATCGCAAGCACTGAGGTTGAATCAGTGCGATGCCGGCCGCGTCGGGGTGCGCGGTTCGGTGAGCAACGAAAAAACCCGGCCGATTTTCATCGGCCGGGTTTTTTTATGGGTGCGACGCTCCGGCCGCGCTGAGACGCCAGCGCCTCGTCGCATGTGGGGCATTGCCGCCGCATGCCGACGCCAGCCTATTCGGCCAACTCGACGCTCGCCTCAAATAGCAGCCGCCAGGGCTCGGCCAATGACAACTCGTCGCAATTGGGCTGCTCGCCGCCACGATCCACCACCACAAAACCGCTTACCCGATCGAGCGCAAGCAGCGGATGGTGCCAAACACCTTTCGCGTAGTTCACGCCCTGCCAGCCGTCGCTCCAGAACGCCCGCATGCGCGCCGGATCGAACTCGCCCGCCGGCGCGACGACCACCAGATAGCGGCACTCCGTTAAGGGAATGAAAGCCTGGCTGCCCAGCGGATGCCGCTCCATCATCGTGATTTCGATCGGCAGCGCGCGCGGTTGCGCCCGAAACAGATTGATCAGCGGCCGCCCGCCGTTTTCCGTTACGTCGACTTCCGCGAGGTCGTGATAGCGCTCGGTTGTGCCGCCATTGATTGGAAAATGGCGCGCGCCGTCCAGTTCGATGACGTCGCCGAACGGCCCGAAGGCCGCGCGCGTCAGAGGTTCCAGGTGCAAAGTCTTCATCGACGCGACTCCGTTATGCGATTTCGCCCCACAAACGCAGGCGCGATACGCCGCCATCCGGGAAGATATTGAAACGCACGTGCGTCACCGGCCCGAGCGGGGCGATGTCGTCCGCGAACGTGTGCACGTGGTCCATCTGCAGCTTCTGTTCGCCGAGCAGCACCGGCCAGAACATCGCCTGCGTGACGAGCGAATCGTCCGTGCCGCCGGTCACCGAGGCTGCCTGCAGCGAACAGCGATCGGGGTAATTGCCCTTGAAATGCGCCGTATCCACTTCGATTTTGCGAATCACACCCGGCCGCGCGAGCGCGACGATCGCCCAGTCGTTGCCTGGCTCGCGACGGCGCCGCGTTTCCCAGCCATCGCCCATATTGACGCCGCGGCCCGGCATCAGCATCTGCGAGGCCGGCCCGAAATGCTGGTTGTTCGCGGCGACGAGGTACGCGCCGTTTTCGATCGCGGCGAGATCCAGCAGCGTGCCGCGCTCGACGCTCTCCCAGTCGCGCTTCGGCTGGCCGTACACGCGCAAACGCGCGAGACCGCCGTCCGGATACAGATTCACGCGCAGATGGGTGAAGGCGCGGGCGTCGTTCACTTCGACGTAATGGTGGTGGTTGCCCTGCAGCGTGGTAGCCGGTACGAGCGCTTGCCAGTCGGCGTTGTCCGGCGGAACGTCGCCGTCCACGTAGCACGCGTCGATTGAAGCAGCCGGCGGGAAATTGCCGGTGAAGTGACTCGTGTCCAGATCGACGCCATACACGACGCCTGGCCGCGCGAGCCGGATCACGCAGTAGTCATGGCCGGTGGTCCGCTTGCGGCGCGTTTCCCAGCCGTCCATCCATTTGCCGTGGTCGTCGTACTTGCCGGGAATGAACACCGCCGGCTGCGGCTCAAGCATGCGTTCTTTCGGCGCGAAGAATTCGTCGCTCGCATGGAGCGCCTGCGCGCCCAGACGCGGGTCGGCGAGGTTCATGTAGCGACGGGTGAAAGCGGGAGCGTTGGGGTCGAGGATCGGATTAGCCATAGTCTCAGTCAGGCGACGAAAGGTGAGGAAGAGCCGGCGGAGTCAACGCATCCGCCGGGGCAGAACGCGCGCTGCGTGGGCGCGCTGATGAATGGCGATAGGTCTGGCCGCAGGGCGACGTGACTGCGCCTGGTCAGACCGCCGGTACGTGTTCGCCGACAGTGGGCTCGGCACCTGCGTCTTCGCCTGCGGGCACGTAGCGCATCGCTTCGTCACGGTTCAGCACGCGATGAGCGCGCGCCCGATCGATATCGTTTTCCCACACCGCGACCACCACCGTTGCGACGCAGTTGCCGATCAGGTTGGTCAGCGCGCGGGCAATCCCGACGAACCAGTCGACCGGCAGAATCAGCACGAGGCCGAGCACGGGGATCGCCGGAATCGCGGACAGCGTCGCCGCCAGAATCACAATCGCCGAGCCTGGAATGCCGTGCGCGCCCTTCGACGTCACCAGCGATACCAGCACCACCACGATCAGATCGTGGATCGACAACGGCGTATTGGTGGCCTGCGCGATGAAAATCACCGCAAGCGTCAAATAGATGGAGAAGCCATCGAGATTGAAGGAGTAGCCAGTCGGAATCACCAGGCCGACGGTCGAATCCTTGACGCCCATCCATTCGAGTTTGCGCATGATCTGCGGCAGCACGGCATCGGACGAAGCGGTGCCAAGCACGATCGACAGTTCTTCGCGCAGATAGCGGATCAACTTGAAGATGCTGAAGCCGGCCAGCCGCATCACCACGCCCAGCACGACCACCACGAACACAAAGCAGCTCGCGTAGAACACCAGCACCAGCATGCCGAGTTGCTTGAGCGACTCGACGCCATACGTACCGGTCGTGAACGCAATCGCACCGAGCACGCCGAGCGGCGCGAGCTTGATGATGAAACCCATCACACGGAAAAACACCTGCGAAAGCTCGTCGATCAAGCTGCTCACGCGCTGTGCCTTATTGCCCAGCAGCGACAGCGCCGAGCCGAACAGCACCGAAAACACGAGGATTTGCAGAATGTCACCGGTCGCGAATGCGTTGATCGCCGTGTCGGGGATGATCTTCAGCAGGAAGCCGGCCGTGTCCTTGAGGCTCTTCGCGTTCTCGGTGTAGGTCGACAGCGAAGCGGGGTCGAGCGAATGCAGATTAATGTTCATGCCGACGCCAGGCCGCGTTGCGTAGGCCAGCACCGCGCCGATCACGAGCGCAATCGTCGTCATGGCCTCGAAGTAGATCACCGCCTTCAATCCAACGCGGCCGACTTTGCGCAGATCGCCGGCGTGCGCCATGCCGCTCACCACCACGCAGAAGACGATCGGGCCGATCACCATCTTGATCAGCTTGAGAAAGCCGTCGCCGAGCGGGCGCAGCGATTGGGCGAAATGCGGGAACACGGCGCCGATCACGATGCCCGCTACCAGCGCTATGACGACCCGGCCAAACAGTGAATTGAAGAATTTCAACACGGCTTCCTCCTGGTTACGATTCGCATCTGTTCAGACTGGTCCGACCAGTTCTGTTATGGCAAATAGTAGGAAGCCGATATACTGACGTCAAGGATTCAAAGCACCGTGTTTACCCGTCTTTTTCTTCACGTTTCGGGGCCGGATTGTGCGTGTATCACGATGCTCGTACGAGCGTTCGGAACGCGTATTACAATGCTGGTCAGACCGCGCACCCGAGTGAGCCACGATGAAAAACGTTCCGCATACCGTCACTGATGCCGCCATCGCGACCATCCGCGAACGGATCGAAGCGGGCGTCTATCCGGTGGGCAGTTTGTTGCCGGCGCAGCGCCAGCTCTCCGAAGAACTGGCGATCAGCCGCGCATCGCTACGCGAGGCGCTCTCAACGCTCGAAGCGCTCGGCCTGCTGATGATCCGGCCTGGCAAGGGCGTGTATGTGGAAAGTGCGCAGGCCACGGCCGCGCAATCGTGGCGCTTCGCGGAGCAGTCGTCGCTGCCGGACACGTACCAGATGCGCTTCGCGCTGGAAGGCTTTATCGCGCGCATGGCGGCGCTGGCCGTGAGCGATTCCGACCTCGCCTGGTTCGAGGACAACATCACAGCCATGCAGACGGCGCTCGCCTGCGACGAACTCGACGAAGCCGCCCGCCTCGACTACGACTTCCACATGCGCATTGTGAGCATTGCGGGCAACGCGGCGATCGAGTCGATCCTGAGCAGTAGCGCGGACATCATGAAGGAAAGCCAGCGGATGCCGTTCTACCGGCGCGAGCTGGTGCTGTCTACGTACACCGAGCATCGGGCAATTCTCGACGCGCTTAAGGCGCGTAATTCCGCCGCCGCCGGCAACGCAATCGAAACCCATATCTCGAACGCCGCGCAGCGCGCCGGCGTCTACTTTCCGACACCGCAGGCGTAAAAAAAGCCGCTCCGAAGAGCGGCTTTTGCGGTTGCCCTGCAGGCCCTAACAAAGCCGCGGGGCAAGCGAAGCGAAACAGCTTACTTAGCGTTGGCCAGCGCCACAGCCGTGTCCAGCATGCGGTTCGAGAAGCCCCACTCGTTGTCGTACCAGCTCGACACCTTCACCAGGCGGCCCGACACCTTGGTCAGCGTGGAGTCGAACGTCGACGAAGCCGGGTTGTGGTTGAAGTCGATCGAGACCAGCGGCGCCGTGTTGTAGCCGAGGATGCCCTTGAGCGAGCCTTCCGATGCTTCCTTCATGATCGCGTTGACTTCCTCGACCGTCGTGTCGCGCGCGGCGATGAACGACAGGTCGACGATCGACACGTTGATCGTCGGGACGCGAATCGCGTAGCCGTCCAGCTTGCCGTTCAGTTCCGGCAGCACGAGGCCGACTGCCGACGCTGCGCCGGTCTTGGCCGGGATCTGGCTGTGCGTGGCCGAGCGCGCGCGGCGCAGGTCTTCGTGATACACGTCCGTCAGAACCTGGTCGTTCGTGTACGCGTGGATCGTGGTCATCAGACCATTCACGAGGCCAATCTTGTCGTTCAGCGGCTTGACGAGAGGGGCCAGGCAGTTGGTCGTGCACGATGCGTTCGAGATCACCGTGTCCGAAGCCTTCAGCACATGATGGTTCACGCCGTAGACGATCGTTGCGTCGACGTCTTTACCGCCCGGCGCCGAGATGATCACCTTCTTTGCGCCGCCCCTGATGTGCGCGCTCGCCTTTTCCTTGGTCGTGAAAAAGCCCGTGCATTCCAGCACGATGTCGACGTTCAGCTCGCCCCACGGCAGTTCTGCCGGGTTGCGATTGGCCAGCACGCGGATCTTGTCGCCGTTGACGACCAGGTAGTCGCCGTCCACCGACACTTCGCCCGGGAACTTGCCATGGGCCGTGTCGTACTGCGTCAGGTGAGCGTTGGTCCTGGCATCGCCAAGATCGTTGATGGCGACGATTTCGATATCGTGCTTCTTGCCGTTTTCATAGAAGGCGCGCAGCGTGTTGCGGCCGATCCGGCCGTAGCCGTTGATTGCGACGCGAATCGTCATGGTCTATCTCCTGATGGCTGAAAAAAAATCGTCCATATTGGTCTGATTTGCCGGAATTGCCGCGCGTGGGGTGCGCGCGGCAAACCTCGAACGCAGATCAGCCGAGTGCGGCTTTAGCCGTCTCTACCACGTGCTCGACGGTGAAGCCAAAATGCTTGAACAGCACGCCAGCCGGGGCCGATTCGCCGAACGTGTCGATGCCGACCACGCCGCCCTCCAGGCCCACGTACTTGCGCCAGAAATCCGACACGCCCGCTTCGATCGCGACACGGCGCACGCCGTGCGGCAGCACGCGGTCGCGGTACTCGGCGTCCTGCTTGTCGAACACGGTGGTCGACGGCATCGACACGACACGTGCCGCGATACCTTCACGAGCCAGCGGCTCGACCGCGTTCAACGCCAGTTCGATTTCCGAACCGGTGGCGATCAGGATGATCTTGCGCGCGACGATCTCGTCATTCCAGTCGCGCAGCACGTAACCGCCCTTCTCGATGTTGGCGATCTGCGCGTCCGTGCGCTCCGAGAACGGCAGGTTCTGACGGCTGAAGATCAGGCACGACGGGCCATGATGCTCGACCGCGTGGGTCCAGGCCACCGCCGTTTCGACCGTATCGGCCGGGCGCCACACTTGCAGATTCGGAATCAGACGCAGGCTCGCGACGTGTTCGATCGACTGGTGGGTCGGACCGTCTTCGCCCAGACCGATCGAGTCGTGCGTGAACACGAAGATCGACGGCGCCTTCATCAACGCGGCGACGCGCAGCGCGTTGCGGCTGTAGTCCGAGAACGTCAGGAACGTGCCGCCGAACGCCTTGAAGCCACCATGCAGCGCGATGCCGTTGATCGCGGCGCTCATGCCGAATTCGCGCACGCCGTAGTTCACGTAGTTGCCGGCAGCTTTGCCTTCAGCGTTCACACGCACCGGCTTGGCGGCCTTCCAGTTGGTCAGGTTCGAACCGGTCAGATCGGCGGAACCGCCGAGCAGTTCCGGCAGCACGGCCGACAAACCTTCGATAGCCTGTTGCGATGCCTTACGCGTCGCGACGGTTTCCGCGCGCTCGTTCGCGCCGGCGATGATGGCCTTCGCCTTTTCCTTCCAGTCGGCGGGCAATTGCTTCGCGTCGCGACGCGTGAACTCAGCGGCTTCCTGCGGGTATTTGGCTGCGTATGCCGCAAACGCCTTGTCCCAATCGGATTCGTTGCGTGCACCGGCTTCCGTCGCGTCCCATGCTGCATAGACTTCTTGCGGGATCACGAACGGCTCCCACTTCCAGCCGATCTTTTCACGCGTGGCCGCGATTTCCTTGTCGCCGAGCGGCGAGCCGTGCGAATCGTGGCTGCCGGCCTTGGTCGGCGCGCCTTCGCCGATCACGGTCTTGCAGCAGATCAGCGTCGGCTTGTCCGATTGCTTGGCCTGCTTGATTGCCGCGTCGACCGCGTCGACGTCATGGCCGACCACGTTCGGGATCACGTTCCAGCCATACGCTTCAAAGCGCTTCGGCGTGTCGTCGTGGAACCAGTGCACCACTTCGCCGTCGATCGAGATGCCGTTGTCGTCGTAGAACGCGATCAGCTTGTTCAGCTTCAGCACGCCCGCGAGCGAGCATGCTTCGTGCGAGATGCCTTCCATCAGGCAGCCGTCGCCAACGAACACGTACGTGTGATGGTCGACGATCTTCGCGTCAGGCTTGTTGAATTCGGTAGCGAGCAGCGATTCGGCGAGCGCCATGCCGACCGCGTTTGCCAGACCCTGGCCGAGCGGGCCGGTGGTCGTTTCGACGCCCGGCGTGATGCCGTATTCCGGGTGGCCCGGTGTCTTCGAGTGCATCTGGCGGAAATTCTTCAGCTCTTCGATCGGCAAGTCGTAGCCGGTCAGATGCAGCAGCGAGTACAGCAGCATCGAGCCGTGGCCGTTCGACAGAACGAAACGGTCGCGATCGGCCCACTGCGGGTTCTTCGGGTTATGGCGCAGATGACGCGACCACAACGCCACGCCGATTTCGGCCATGCCCATCGGCATGCCGGGGTGGCCGGAATTCGCTTTTTGAACAGCATCCATGGACAACGCGCGGATTGCGTTGGCCATCAGGGAGGTGCGTGCGGGAGACGGGGTCGTCATGTCGAGTCCGGAGACAGAGTCAGAAAGCGGTGCGCGCTTGAGGCCCGGATGCTCGAATGCCAGTCCACTTCGGCGCACGGTGCGGCGCCAGGAGACGCGAAACGGGCAGAGCAAACGGACAAGGCTGAAAGCGTGACATTCTAACAGAACGTTGACCCACGCCCCGCTCGGAAAGCCGCCTGCTTGTGTGGCAAGGCATGCCCGGCGGGGCCGCGCGGCGCTTCTGCCCTTTACAATTGGGCAACCTGAACCTACCGCGCTCCTGCCGGAGCCTGCCATCTGTGAGCGCTCCCCTGCTGTTCCAGCCAACCGCCGACGCAATCTACGGATTTCCAAACGCGCGGCCGCTTGCGCGCGTCGATTCGCCCTACCAGCGTATCGAGGTATGGGACACGCCGCAGCTCGGCCGGCTGTTTACGCTCGACGGCCGCCCGATGACCTCCACCGGCGACGAATTCATCTACCACGAATGCATGGTGCATCCGGCCGCTCTGGCGCATCCTTCGCCGAAAGCTGCGTTGGTGCTGGGCGGCGGCGATGGGGGCGCCGCGCGGCAATTGCTGAAGCACCCGGGCATCGAGCGGATCGTGGTCGCAGAACTGGATGCCGAAGTCGTGCGCATGACCCGCGAGTATCTGCCCGAAGTGCACGGCGGCGCTTTCGACGATCCGCGCGTCGAGCTGGTGATCGGCGACGCTGCGGAGTATGTCGCGAGGGCTGTCCGGGCGGAGATGGAAGCCACAGCGCAGTTCGATCTCATCGTTTTCGACCTGACGCCACCTGATTCTCCCGCCGCGAGCCTATACACGCCGGACTTCTACATGCGGCTCAAGCGCGTCATGAGTCCGACCGCAGCGCTCTCGCTCCACCTCGGCTCTCCCTATTTTCACCCGGAGCGCATTGCCGGTCTGCTCGCCGATCTGCGCAATACATTCAGCATCGTGCGCACGATGAGCACCTTCATCCCGCTGTACGGCTCGCTCTGGATGATGGCGACCGCCAGCGACACGCTCGACCCCGCCGCCCTTACCGTCCAGGCACTCACTGGGCAACTTGCCGCGCGTCGAATCGACTCGCTGAAGCACTACGACCCAGCCCTGCATGTCGGACTGTTCTCGGCATCCCGGTCAGTGCGCGATAAACTAAGTCAATTCTTAAAGCCATCAAGCTAACGCGTGGGCAAAATGCACGGTTCGGTCGGCGCGCGCTATCGGTGTATCGATATGCAACCGCCCACCTGGCCTCGCAGCATGCGTCCCGCAAACCCCTAGATCCGGAGAACCCCATGACCGCCTCCCGCCCAGCCGGTGTGCCCTGGTTGACCCCCTATCTGACCGTGCGCGACGCGCGTGCCACGACTGCGTTTTTCGAAGCGGCATTCGGCTTCGAAGAACGTGATAGCGTCCAGGACGACGGTGTCGTCATGCATGTCGAGATGACCTATCAAGGCCAGCTGATCGTGATGTTCGCGCCGGAAGGCGCGTTCGGCTCGGCGGCGAAAACACCCAAAAGCGCGGGCGCGATTGCGCCGCAATCGTTTTATGTCTATGTCGACGATGTCGACGCGGTTTACACGCGGGCGCTAGCCGCCGGCGCAAAATCGCTGAGCGAGCCACAGGATCAGTTCTGGGGCGACCGGTTTGCCCAGGTCGAAGATCTGGACGGCTACCGTTGGGCGCTCGCTCGCCACCTTTCCTGAACCAATGAGTATTTTTTTGATGCCTCGCTTCTTCGTCGGTAAGCCTCTCAAGCCCGACGACATCATGCAGTTACCCGATGACGTCACGCGCCACATCCTCGTGCTGCGTTTGCAGCCCGGTGATTCGATCGTGCTTTTCAATGGCGAAGGCGGCGAATACAGCGCCGAACTCGTCGAGGTCGAACGCCGCTCGGCCAAAGTGAGAATTCACGAATTCCGCAATATTGAAGTGGAGGCGCCGTACCACCTTACCCTCGCGCAGGGCATTGCCGGTGGCGACAAGATGGACTGGCTCATCGAGAAGGCGGTCGAACTTGGGGCATCGTGTTTTGTGCCGCTGACCACCACGCGCAGCGTCGTGCGTCTTTCCGGCGAACGCGCGCAGCGGCGGCATGTGCACTGGCAGGGCATCGTGCGCGCGTCGTGCGAACAGTGCGGGCGTAATCGCCTGCCGGAAGTGATGCCTGTGCGCGAGATCGCCACGTGGCTCGGCGCGCTGCCTCGCACACCTGAAGATGGCGAAATGCGCATTCTGCTGTCGCCGCGCGCCAGCATCAGCTTTTCGGCGCTCCCCGCGAATCCGCCGTTCGGGCGCGTGACCGTGCTGGTCGGGCCGGAAGGCGGTTTTTCGGCCGCGGAAGAAGCCGCGGCGACCGACCACGGATTTACCGCAGTCGGGCTCGGTCCGCGCGTGTTGCGCACGGAAACCGCGGGCATCGCAGTGCTTTCGGCGCTGGCAGCTCGCTGGGGCGCCTGGTAAACCAAGGTGCGCACACCAGCGGCCAGCTTGAGTCTGATAAGCGAAACGGCGGGCAAGAGCTACGCTAGTAAAGCTGTCCAGCCTTAGAGCCAAGCCCGGCTAAATAAAGCGGTGGCTTCGAAGCCAAGCCTCTGATTCAAGCGCCCAAGACAAAGGCCCGCCAATTGGCGGGCCTTTGTCTTTTCTTTGCTGCGGTAAGCGGCACTCAGGCAAACCGCCCGCGCAAACCACCCGGCACATTTCAGGCAAACGAGTAAAACACCCGGAACGCGACCTTGCGCTCGGCCCAGAACTCGGCCGCTTCGCGGAACACGTCGAGAAGCGTCTCACGCCCTTCCTTGTCGAACTTTTGCGCGACCGGCAATTGCTCGAGCACGATCACGAACCCGGGCTGCGCGCCTGCTTTGTGGACCAGATCGGTCAGGCAATCGTAGAGCGCGTCGTAGTTCTTGCCGAAATGCTTCGGAAACAGGAACGATGTAGCAATGGTCTCCAGCACTTCCTGTTTGGACTGAGCGTTCGCGCAGTACGCGTACAGAAAATGCTGGCCGAGTTGATTGGCTTCATCAGCTAGATCCTGCACACGAAACGCGCGGATCGACTGTACGATGTTCGGTCGTACGGTCTTGAAAAGACTCATGGGCTCCTCGTTCGATGAAAGCACAGTGCTGGCTTCGCTCTGGTTATCCCGGCCCTGGTCGCCGGCGCGCATTCGCATGACGCGCTGGAATAAATTGCCGTCGCCGGCCGCGAAAAGATCCGTCGCGACTCCGGAGTCGTGCGCGTAGACGTTGTCGCTCATGCCGTTCATCCCGATGTCATTCAACAATACGATTAAAACTGGTGTAGTGGTCGTCCGAGTAGTAGCAGTTGTCGATCCGCTGTACCGGACCTCCGCAGACGATGCGACGCGCCCCGCGGTTTCGTGCGCGAGGCGTGAGAACGGTGTATTCGTGGTAATAGCCGCGCCGATGCGGCGGTAGCAACCGTTCGCGATTGCCGAATACGATGCCGTCCTTCTCATACGGGTAAGGCCCGCCCGCGGCAATCAAGTTCAATGTATTGACCGCTTCGCGTGGTAACTGCGCCGCCGCGATAGCGCCCTGTGCTTGCGTATCGGCGGGTGCCGTGTAGTCGCGCGCAAACGCGCCAGACACGGAGCCTGATAAAGCGCAGAGCGTCAAAGCACCGATCAGCACGCCTTTAATGCGCTGCCACTTGCGTGCCATGAATCAAGGTTCCCCGCTGTTAGATCACGAGTTTGACGACCATGAAAGTCGTAAGGGTATCGCTAAAACCCCACAGAATCAACGTGCGCCGGACAGGCAAAAGCTTCCAATCACGCGGGAAAGAGCCACGGAACGGGCTTTGACGACTTTTGACAGAATATTTAGCTTGTGCAAGCTAAAATGAACTTATTGAAGCGAATGAGGCAAGCCTAAACCACAGGCGGCTCATCGCGCAGTCCATTCCCTGAAGTGAAAGCCTTGCGGTCCTGCGGTCTCTCGGAGGTGGAATGGTCTCATTCAGCCTCTTTTAGGGTGGCTATCCCCTGTTCACCCGCAGGCGTGCCCATTGCGGGCACGCCTTTTTTTTGCATGGCGCCTTAGTCACAACGCCATTTCAGTCCCGGATCAAGGATCAGCGGGCCGCGATCACGTCGGCAACCAGCAGCGCCGTCATGTTGACGATACGGCGAACCGTGGCCGAAGCCGTCAGCACGTGCACCGGCTTGGCCGCGCCGAGCAGCATCGGACCAATCGCGATGTTGTTGCCCGCAGCCGTCTTCAGCAGGTTGTACGAGATGTTGGCCGCGTCGATGTTCGGCAGCACCAGCAGGTTCGCATCGCCCTCGAGCGTCGAGTCGGGCAGCACTTCGCGGCGCAGATTCGCGTCGAGCGCGAGGTCGCCGTGCATTTCGCCGTCCACTTGCAGTTCCGGCGCGCGCTCGCGCAGGATCGCCAGCGTGTCGCGCATTTTCTGCGCGGTCGGCGCATTGCTCGAGCCGAAGTTCGAATGCGACACCAGGGCGACCTTCGGTTCGATACCGAAGCGGCGCACTTCCTCGGCTGCCATGATGGTGATCTCGGCCAGTTGCTCCGGCGTCGGATCGACGTTCACGTGCGTGTCGACCAGGAAAATCTGGCGGTTCGGCAACACCAGCGCGTTCATTGCCGCGTAGACCTTCGCGCCTGCCTTCTTGCCGATCACCTGATCGATGAAGTGCAGGTGGCGATGCGTGGTGGACACCGTGCCGCAGATCATGCCGTCTGCCTCGCCCTTTTCCACCATCATCGCGCCGATCAGCGTGGTGCGGCGGCGCATTTCGAGCTTCGCCATCTGCTCGGTGATGCCCTTGCGGGACATCATCTTGTGATATTCCTGCCAGAAATCGCGGTAACGCTCGTCATGGTCGGTGTTCACGACCATGTAGTCCTGACCCGGGACCAGACGCAGACCGTAACGCGCGATGCGCTGCTCGATCACCGCCGGACGCCCGATCAGTATCGGCTTCGCGAGCTTTTCGTCGACAATGATCTGCATCGCACGCAGCACACGCTCTTCTTCGCCTTCCGCGAACACGATGCGCTTCCTCTCCGGCTCGACGCCACGCGCCAGCTGGAAAATCGGCTTCATGGTCGTGCCGCTGTGATACACGAACTGCTGCAGATGCTGTTCGTACGCTTCCATGTCTTCGATCGGACGCTCGGCAACACCCGAATCCATCGCAGCCTTCGCCACCGCCGGCGCGACCTTGACGATCAGGCGCGGGTCGAACGGCTTCGGAATCAGATATTCAGGACCAAACGACAGATCCTGGATACCGTACGCAGTCGCGACGATATCGCTCTGCTCCTGGCGTGCCAGTTCGGCAATCGCATTGACCGCGGCGATTTCCATTTCACGCGTCACCGTCGTCGCGCCCGCATCCAGCGCGCCGCGGAACAGGAACGGGAACACCAGCACGTTGTTCACCTGGTTCGGATAGTCCGTGCGGCCCGTGCAGAGCACGGCGTCCGGACGCACTTCGAGCGCCAGTTCCGGCAGGATTTCCGGAGTCGGGTTGGCCAGCGCCAGGATCAGCGGCTTGTCAGCCATCTGCTTGACCATGTCCTGCTTCAGCACGCCGCCGGCCGACAGGCCGAGGAAAATATCCGCGCCGCCGATCGCGTCAGTGAGCGTGCGAGCGTCGGTTTCGCGTGCGAAGCGTTCCTTGTCCGGGTCCATCAGTTCGACGCGGCCCTTGTAGACCACGCCGGCCAGGTCGGTGACGGTGATGTTTTCGAGCGGCAGGCCGATGTCGACCAGCAGATCCAGACAGGCCAGCGCTGCGGCGCCCGCGCCGGACGACACCAGCTTGACCTTCTTGATGTCCTTGCCGACCACCTTCAAACCGTTGGTGATGGCCGCCGCGACGACAATCGCCGTGCCGTGCTGGTCGTCGTGGAAGACCGGAATCTTCATGCGCTTGCGGCATTCGCGTTCGACGATGAAGCAGTCCGGCGCCTTGATGTCTTCAAGATTGATACCGCCGAAGGTCGGTTCCAGCGCGCAGATCACCTCGACCAGCTTGTGCGGATCGGACTCGTTCAGCTCGATATCGAACACGTCGATGCCGGCGAACTTCTTGAACAGGACGGCCTTGCCTTCCATGACCGGCTTCGAGGCGAGCGGCCCGATGTTGCCGAGACCCAGCACGGCGGTGCCGTTCGTGACGACGCCGACCAGGTTGCTGCGCGCGGTGAAACGTGCGGCGTTCAGCGGATTTTCGACGATTTCCTCACACGCGAACGCGACGCCCGGCGAGTACGCCAACGCGAGGTCGCGCTGGTTGATCATCTGCTTGGTCGGGGCGATCGCGATCTTGCCCGGCGTCGGGAACTCGTGATAATCGAGGGCGGCTTCGCGGAGTTTGCTATTGGCGGGAGTCGTCATAAGGCGGGCTTCGAAGTGCGGATTAGAATAGATGTTCGACGGCATTGTAGCCCCAATTGCCGGCTCAATTCCTTCAATACGGGTACAACTGCCGCGACTGAAACAGAGCGAAAGGACGACGCCGTGTGCTTCCGGTTGACCACGAATTGAACCGGAGTTGAGTGCCAATCGAGTGTTTACCCGCATGCACGTCCCTACAATGCACGCCGTTAGCGGCTTTTCGTTGCACTTACCCGTTCACCCACCGCCACCATGCTCTCCGAGTTTTCGCTGATCGATCGCTTCTTCGCCCGCCGTGCAGCCGCCGCGACGTCCCGTGCCGCCGAAGGCACACTCGGCATCGGTGACGACTGCGCCCTGCTTGCGCCACGTCCGGGCGAAATGCTGGCGATATCGACGGACATGCTGGTAGAAGGCCGTCACTTCTTTCCTGATGTTGATCCCGAGGCACTCGGTCACAAAGCACTCGCGGTGAACCTGTCGGATCTCGCCGCAATGGGCGCACAGCCGCAGGCGTTCACCCTGGCGTTCTCCTTGCCAAAAGCCGATGAAGCATGGCTCGCCGCCTTCAGCGAGGGCCTTTTCGCGCTGGCTGAGCGCTATGGCTGCGATCTGATCGGCGGCGATACGACCGGTGGCCCGTTGAATCTGTGCATCACCGTGTTCGGCAGCGTGGGAGCGCATGTTGCGCTGCGCCGTGACGCCGCGCTGCCGGGCGACGACATCTGGATCTCCGGCACGCTCGGCGACGCGCGCGCCGGTCTCGGCGTGCAGCGCGGCGAGTGGTCCGCCGATGCCAGCGACACTGCGACATTCCGTCACGCCCTCGAACGCCCGGAGCCGCGCGTCTTCCTCGGTCTCGCGTTGCGGGGCATCGCCCATGCAGCGCTCGATCTATCGGATGGGCTCGCCGGCGACCTGTTCCACATCCTGGAACGCTCGAACGTGCACGCCACGATCGACGTCGACGCCGTTCCGCGTTCGGCCGCACTGCGCCGCCTCCCGCCCGAGATCCAGCAGCGCTGCACGCTAGCTGGCGGCGACGACTACGAGCTGTGCTTCACCGCGCCGGTTGCGGCACGCGCCAAGGTCGAAGCAGCCGGCCGCGAGACGGCAATATCGGTCACCCGCATCGGTACAATAAGCGCTCTTCAAACGGCGGCCGACCGTCCGGCGATTGGCTGGCGCGATGCCGCCGGCGCACCCCTCACTCTGACGTTGCAAGGTTTCGACCATTTCCATGCAGACTGATCCCCCGCTGGTCCCTGCCGACGATCTCATCGGCAACCCTCAGCCCAACGCGTCCGGTCCGCGCCCGCCGCGTCCCCAGCCGCGTCGCGCGACAGCGCGTTTCATGCTGTCGCATCCGCTACACATTCTGTCGCTGGGTTTTGGCAGCGGCTTGTCGCCGGTTGCGCCGGGCACGATCGGCACGCTGTTCGCATGGGCATCGTTCGCCGTCCTGAGTCGCTATCTGACCGTGATCGAGTGGGGCGTGCTGATCGTCGCCGGTTTTTTTGGCGGCATTGCGATTTGCGGCTTTACCGCGAAGAAGCTGGGCACCGACGATCCGTCGCCGGTCGTCTGGGACGAAATCATCGCGTTCTGGCTGGTGCTGCTGATGGTCACGCCGGTCACGCTGACCGGGCAATTCTGGGCGTTCATCGTGTTCCGCTTCTTCGACATGGTGAAGCCGCCGCCGATCGGCTATTTCGACCGCCGCCTGAAAGGTGGCTTTGGCATCATGTTCGATGACCTTGTCGCCGCGTTTTTCACGCTGCTCGTGATTGCGCTCTGGCGCATGTCGGTTTAACCGTTGGCCGGTGCCGGTCGGCCGCTGCCCGCCGGTACCCCCGCAGCCGTTCCCCGTTTTCCGGATTGACGCCATGCCTACCGATTCCGTGGTTCACCAGCTCGCGATTCGCGTGAGCAACCGCCTGCGCGACGAGCGCCTGATGCTCGTCACCGCCGAATCCTGCACAGGCGGCATGGTGGCGACCGCGATCACCGATATTTCCGGCAGCAGCGGCTGGTTCGAGCGTGGCTTCGTCACGTATTCGAATCAGGCGAAGTCCGAAATGATCGGCGTGCCGGCCGACCTGATCGAAAAGCACGGCGCGGTCAGCGAACAGGTGGCGCGCGCGATGGCCGAGGGCGCGCTGCGCAACAGTCGTGCGCAGGTTTCGCTGTCGATTACCGGCGTCGCCGGTCCGGGCGGCGGCACTGAAACGAAGCCGGTCGGCATGGTGTCGTTCGGCTGGAGCAATCGGCTGCATACGTCGGTGGAAACCAAGGTTTTCAAAGGCGACCGCGAGAAGATCCGCGTGCAGGCCGCCGCGCACGCGCTGCGCGGCATGCTGGCCCTGCTCGACGAGCGCGAACATTAACTTCCAGTTCAGAACCTGAGGCGCCGCACACGATGCCCACGATGTCTGCTTCCCACGTAGCCAAAGACGAGTTGATCCATCGCTTCGATTTGAAGCCGCATCCGGAAGGTGGATTTTTCAGCGAGACATATCGGTCCGCGGAGTCGGTCCGCCGCGATGACGGTTCAACGCGGACGCGCTCGGCGTCCACCGCGATTTACTACCTGCTCTGTGACGGCGCGCATTCGGCGTGGCATCGGATCAAGTCCGACGAGGTCTGGCATTTTTATGCCGGCGAGCCGTTGAACGTTCACGTACTTGACGAAGCAGGCTCGCTGATTACGCATAAGCTGGGCAATGCGCTGTCACATTCGGATGCCGTGTTTCAGGCGGTGGTGCCTGCGGGTCTGTGGTTTGCCGCGCAATGCGCGGACCCGGCGACGTTTGCGCTGGCGGGCTGCACGGTAGCGCCGGGTTTCGAGTTTAGCGAGTTCGAGTTGGCGGATGTCGAGGCGTTGAAGGCGCAACATCCGCAGCATGCGGCATTGATTGCGCGGCTGGGACCGGTGGTTTAACCGGCGTGAATAGCCCCAGAGATCGGGATCGGTTGCCTGACCGGCCTCTGCTGAAGCGAAAGCGAAAGCACATGGGTCACTCGATTCGCGCGAACCACCGGGAGAATTGATTCAAAGTTCGTTCATCACGACGCCCCCCTTGATCACCGGAACGCATTAATCCGGTCACGCGTGTCCATCGCCGCTTTCGCCGCAGCCTCAGCGAAATCCTCGTCCTTGCCGGCGTAGATAATCGCACGCGACGAGTTGATCAGCATGCCCGTGCCGTTCGCCGTACGGCCAGCGTTAACCGTCGCCTGAACGTCACCGCCTTGCGCGCCGATGCCCGGAATCAGCAACGGCATATCGCCGACGATTCCACGCACCACTTCGATTTCCTTCGGGAAGGTCGCGCCGACCACGAGGCCCAGTTGGCCGCTCGCGTTCCACCTGTCCGCCGCCAGTTGCGCGACGACCTGATACAGCGGACGCCCGCCCGTCTCCAGGAACTGCAGATCCGAACCGCCCGGGTTCGAGGTCCGGCACAACACGATCACGCCCTTGCCCTTGTGCTCCAGATACGGCTCGATCGAATCGAAACCCATATACGGATTCACCGTCACCGCATCCGCCTGATAGCGCTCGAACGCCTCGCGCGCGTACTGCTCGGCCGTACTGCCGATGTCGCCGCGCTTCGCATCCAGAATCACGGGCAAGCCGGGGTGATTCGCATGAATGTGCGCGATCAACTGCTCGAGTTGGTCTTCCGCGCGATGAGCGGCGAAGTACGCGATCTGCGGCTTGAACGATGACGCGTACGGCGCGACCGCGTCGACGATAGTGCGGCAGAAATCGAAGATCGCCTCGGGACGGCCCGCGAGCGCGCCCGGGAATTTGCTGGGCTCGGGGTCGAGGCCGACGCACAGCAGCGAGTTCGTGCGCTGCCAGGCGTCGTTGAGTGTCTGGATGAAATTGGACATGGTGAGTCTCGCGGCGAGCCGATAACGGAAGAGGCGCGTATTTTACCCGTCCTGCGCGACAAGCCGCGGCGACGTGTCATGCCGGCGGGGCCGGAACGTGTGCCCCGCCCCCTGTCCTCCGCTACTGCCGCCGCCGCGACCCGCGCGCACCCGGCATCGAGCGTAAACCCGTGCGCTCGATCGTGAAGCGGAACGTGCGCGTCAGGCGCTCACCTCGACCCAGCATCGTCATGCCGTTCTCGCACGCGCCGCCGGCCAGATTCATCGCATTGATCGGATGATCGACCGGCTCGAAACAGAAGAAGTCTTCTCCCGGCGGCGTGTACAGCACGTAGTAGTCGGTGTCGGCGGCGATATTCAGCGACAGCCGCCGCTTCGGCCACACCACCGCCGCCTGCCCACTCCAGCCCGTGAACGCGTGATTGACGATGGCTTCCGGCAACGGATACGCCACGCCGAATTGCCACGCGGGCGGCGCCGGCACATGACGCACCGGCAGCCAGTTATCGCCGGAGAGCCACAGGCCGCCGGCCGCTGCTGACAGTTCGGTATCCGCGTCACGCACGAAAAATGGATGGACGCCCAGCCCGAAAGGCAGCGCTTCGCGTCCGGCGTTCTCGATTTCCAGCGTGATGGCGAGCGTGGGGCCGTCAAGCGTATAGGTTTGCGACGCACGGAATGCGTACGGTTTGCCGTCGTGGCGATCGAGCGTCAGACGGACATTTTCGCGGTCCGATTCGGCGACCTGCCAGGCGGAGAGCCAACCGTCGCCATGAATCGGAAAGGGTTCGTCGGCGCGATTTTGCGGCACATCGACCCGCCGCCCCGCCACATTGAAATGCCCGCCGCCGATCCGGTTCGAATATGGAAGCAGCGGATAGCAGGCGAGTTGGTTCGGCTGAGTATCCGTTGAAACATGACGGCAACGCCGGAAGATCGGCGTAAGCGCGCCGTCGTTGCGCCAGTCGAAACGGGTGACGCCGCCGCCGAGCGTCGGCGCGACATCGAGACGCAAATGCGCGTTGGCAAGCGTGATGCACGCAAGCTCGCCGCCGCTCGTCTCACCGATCGCAACCGCCGACGTACTGGGGCCCGGAAGCACCGGATTGGCCGCTGCGTTGAGTCGCGCGCGTCGGGACTGAGAAGAAGCAGAAACAAGATTCGCAACAGTCATATCTGGCTCCATCGAGAGGCGTGGGACGTTGCCGTCATTGCTGACGGATGCTATTGGGCGATTTTTTTGCACCGGTCGCCTCTGGGTCCGAACTGCATGCTGCCGATTTGCTGCCAGTTTTGCTGGCATTGGGTTTGCGATATCAACTGCTGATTCACCTTCAAAGTCACTGCTCGACTGCACTCCGCTGCTGCCTCGAAACTGAGGCTGAGTCATTCTGCGCTATACGGGCGAGCCTTGGAACACCGGCTCCGGCAAACCTCGTCGGCCGGACGTTGCGATGAACACGCCGCCCGCACGAGAATCGCCCGCGAGCGCCGCGGCATCGAGATCGATGCGCGCGCTCGTGATGTACAGCGTGCCGAGTTGCGCACGCCCCGAAAGAAGTCCCCGTGTGGAACCACCAAACGCAACACAACTCGGCTGCGCGGTCGGCACGTCGACGCGCTCGGTTTCCACGCCGTCGGGGCCATATCGCACCACTCGCCGGCCACCCCATTGGGCGTTCCACAAACCACCGTCGCGGTCGACGGTCGAGCCGTCGGGCTCGCCTGTCGCGTCCGTCAATTTCGTGAAGACGCGGTCGTTGCCGATGCCGCCGTTCGCGCGATAGTCGCAGGCGCGGATTTCACGCGTCGGCGAATCGCAGTAGTACATCGTCGCGCCGTCCGGGCTGAACGCGATGCTGTTCGAAATCGCCGGTGCGGGTAGCGGCAAACGCTCCAGCGACAAATCATGGTTCAACCGATAAAACCCGCCAACCGCTTGCAACGGCGAGCCTTCGTCTTTCGTACCGAAGACAAAACGCCCCTGACGATCGCAGCGTCCGTCGTTCACCCGCGTGTTCAAGCCAGGTTCGACGTCGACGATGCGTTGCGTTTCGCCGGTTGCCAGATCGAAGAACGCCAGATGCGTCGCCAATCCGAGCAGCAGGTAGTGCGGATCGGCGCACAGCGCGAACGTGGCAAGACGCTCCGGCATGCGCCAGAACGTGCTGCGCCCGTCGTTCGGGTCATAGCGCCACAGGCGCGCGCCCTCGATATCGGTCCAGTAGAAGCGGCCGGTTTTCGCGCACCACGTAGCCCCCTCGCCGAGCGTGCACTTTGTGTCGAGCAGCAGCGCCGCACGAGGTGCAGACCCTGCACGCACACCCGCACGCACGTTCGCACTCACGCCCAGCCTCCGTCCACGACGATGTCTTGCGCGGTGATCATCCCGCTGTCGTCGGCGGCGAGGAACAGCGCCATGCGTGCGAGATCGGCGGGCTCCAGTTCAGCGTCGATGCACTGGCCTTCCTTGATCGAGCGACGGCCCGCGTCGTCGAGCCACAAACGCTTCTGCTTTTCCGTCATCACCCAGCCCGGCACCAGCGTATTGACGCGAATATTGAAGTGACCGAGGTCGCGCGCGAGGCCACGCGTCAAACCCTGCACCGCCGATTTCGACATTACGTACACCGGATAGCCGCCGTTCTTCAACATCCAGCTAATCGAGCCGAGGTTGATGATCGAACCCGCGTTGGCGGCTTTCATGTCCTCCATCACCGCCTGGGCCGCGAAGAACTGGTGACGGATGTTCACCGCGATGCCCGCATCGAAAAACTCACGCGTCACGTCACCGATCGCGTGGCGTTTGTCGTTCGCCGCGTTGTTCACCAGCACCTGAATCGGACCGAGCGCAGCCTTCACGTCGGCGATCGCTTTTTGCAGCGCGTCGACGTCGGTCAGATCACAAGGCAGGAACAGCGGCTTGTGTTTCGAATCGCCGAGTTCATCGGCGAGCCCCTCACCCGCGGTCGCATCGATATCGAAAAACGCGACGCGTGCGCCCTGCGCCGCGAAATGCTCGACGAACGATGCGCCGATTCCAGTCGCGCCACCCGTAATCAACACGGTTCGGTCGACGAGACTCGGATAGCGGGCAAACGCGTTATCCGCGAGACGGTCGTTTGCATTGGCCGGAGACGACATCGTTCGATTCCTTTTAGAGCAAAGTAAGCAGGTCGCGAAATGAGTCGCGGGGTTAGTCCCGCGAGCCGCGGTTCTTCAACTGGTCGAGCAGCACAGCGGCGAGCAGAATCGCGCCGCGCACGAGGTACTGATAGAACGCGTCGATGTTCATCAGGTTCATCACGTTCTCGACCGTACCCATGATCAGCACACCGATCACGACACCGGAGATCGTCGCGCGACCGCCGAGCAGCGACACGCCGCCCAACACGCAAGCCGAAATCACGTTCAACTCGAAACCTTCCGCCGCATTCGGCTGACCCGACGTAATCCGTGAAGCCAGAATCACACCGGCCAGCGCAGTGACGGCGCCTTGAATCAGGAAGATATAAACGCGAGTACGTTCGACGTTGATACCGGCGAGACGCGAGGCTTCCGGATTACCGCCGATTGCCAGCGTGTTGCGGCCATACACGGTCTGATTGAGCATCACGCCGAATACGATGAAGCACAGCAGCGTGACCCAGATCGGCAGCGACACGCCGAAGAAGCTCAAACCGCCCAGCGCGATAAACGTATCCGACGACACACCCACTGCCTGCCCGTGCGACACGATAAAACCCAGACCGCGGACGATTTCCATCGTCGCGAGCGTCGTGATCAGCGCGTTGATGCGCAGATACGCTATCACCGCGCCGTTGACGAAACCGATCACGGCACCCGCCGCCACCGCTGCAATGATCGCGATGAACGTATTACCGGTCGCGTTCAGCACCATCGCGCACAGCACGCCGGCGAACGCGACCGTCGAACCCACCGACAAGTCGAAATCGCGCGAGGCCAGACAGAACATCATCGTGCACGCGACCATGCCGATCTGCGAAATCGACAGCGCGAGACCAAGCATGTTCTCGATCGAGAAGAAGTGGTCGACTGTCAGCGACATCGTGATGAACATCACGATGAAGATCAGGATCAGGCTGTACTCGGTGATCTGCTGCCACCATTTCGCCTTGTCGTTGCCTTGCGGAATCAGCGCTTCGGCCGCACTTTTTACGGCTTGTTGCGCGAGGTTTTCTCTGGCTTGCATTTTGAAGACTCCTCCCGTTCCCCACGGGTTGCCGGACTTTCGTCCAAATAATGTTCAGGCCGCTTGCTCGGTGGCTGCGGTTCCAGTTTCGGGCAGCGCGGTCGAGCTTTGCGGCAACGCGAGGTTCAACACCGTTTGTTCCGTTGCTTCCTGGCGTGACAGTTCGCCGGAAATCCGGCCCTGACGCATCACGACAATCCGGTCGGACACGCCGAGCACTTCCGGCAATTCCGACGAAATCATCACGATCGCGCAGCCACGCTCGGCCAGCTGATAAATCACGTTATAGATCTCATGCTTCGCACCGACGTCGATTCCGCGCGTCGGTTCGTCGAGAATCACCACTTTCAGATCGGGCTCGGCCAGCCAGCGCGACAAAATCGCCTTCTGCTGGTTGCCGCCCGACAGGAAGCGAATCTTCTGGCGGCGGCTCGGCGTTTTGATCTTCAGCAGCTTGATAAAACGGTCGGCGGTTTCCGCTTCTTTCTTGCGGTCGAGAAACATCCCCGCGCGCAGATAGTGACGGCGGCAACTGATATTGATGTTCTCCGACACGGTCGCCATCGCGACGATGCCCTCTTCCTTGCGGTCTTCCGGGCACAGCACGATGCCGTGTCTGATCGCTTCGCCGGCGCTGCGCACTTTGATCGGCTTGCCGTCGAGCACGATTTCGCCGCCCTTCTTGTGATCGGCGCCGTACACCAGATGCATCAGTTCGCTGCGTCCCGCGCCCACCAGACCGAAGAAGCCGACGATCTCGCCGCGCCGCACTTCGAAACTAGCCGGCTGCGCGAGCGCATGGCCTTCGATCGCTTTCGCCGCGAAGCGCACGTCGCCCAGCGGACGCGCTGAATAGTTGTAGATATCCGAAATTTCTCGTCCGACCATTTCGCTGACGATGGTGTCGCGCGACACGCCTTCAAGCGTCGGATGCGAGGCGATCTTGCGGCCATCGCGGAAAATCGTGCAGGCGTCGCACAGTTCGTAGATCTCGTCCATGCGGTGCGAGATGTAGATCATTGCGCGATTGTCGGCACGCAGATCGCGCACCAGCTTGAACAGCACTTCGGTCTCGCGATGCGATAGCGAACTGGTCGGTTCATCCAGTGCGATCACTCGCGCGTTACGCAGTAGCGCCTTGCAGATTTCGACCATCTGCCGTTGCGCGATCGAGAGCTTTCTCAGCTTCGCGTTCGGATCGAGCGCCACGCCCATCGCTTCGAGGCGTTCACGCACGAAGCGCTTGGCTTCGCGCTTGTTGACCCAGCCGAGCGAGTTCGGCAACTGGCCGAGCAGCAGGTTTTCCGCGACCGTCAGATCGGGCACGTATTGCAGTTCCTGGTGAATCACCGCGATCCCCGCCGCGATCGACGACGCCGCGCTCGTGAAGCGCACCTCATTGCCGTCGATCATCACGCGACCGGAGTCGGGTTGATATTCACCGCCAAGAATCTTCAGCAGGGTCGATTTCCCTGCGCCGTTTTCGCCCATCAGGCCGTGCACCTGGCCGACGTTGACGTCGAAGGACACACCGTCGAGCGCGCGCACGCCTGGAAAGACTTTGCCGATATTGTCAAAACGTAGCGTCGCTGACACTTCGCCTCCTGTGTCGACGGGAGTTAGCGCTTTAGCGCTTACTCCCGTCCCATACAAAGTTGTCGACCGGAGTTGGCGCTTTAGCGCTTACTCCGGCCCCATACAAGTTAGTTGCTGCTTCGTGTAAACCGTGCTTTTTAGGTGCCACATGGGCACAAAGCGTGATCTGTCTCAACTGCTCATCTTGTGTTGCTGCTGCCGGTACGCCCAATCCTTGGAGAATGACGCACCGGCAGTTCATTTCATTTGACTACGCTACAGCCGCTTAATTTGCCGCGAGGCCCATCTTCTGGCGCACTTCGCCCACGTTGTCACGCGTAGCCAGCATGCCGGTCGTCAGCGTGAGCATCGGCGGTTCCTTGCCTTGCGTGATCCAGTCGTACATCAGCGTCGAGGTTTCTTCGCCGTGACGCTTCGGGCTGATGATGACCGTGCCGTAGAAACCGGTCGGCGACGGCTTCTTGAACTCGTTCATGGCCGATTCCGAACCGCCGATACCGATACCGATCATGTTGTCCGCCTTGAAGCCACGGCCTTCCGCTGCACGCACCGCGCCGAGCACGCCTTCGTCGTTCAGCGCGTAAGCCACCCAGTGCTTGAACTGCGGGTTCTTGGTGAACGCGATGTTGGCTGCGTTGAAGGCGTTTTCCGTGTCGGTCTTCGCTTGCGGCGCTTCAATCACGTTGGCCTTCGGGAAACCGGCGGCGACGAGCGCAGCGGTTGCACCAGTGGTGCGGTCAACTGCGGTGGGCAACTGGTTGTAAGTTACGTCGATCGCGCCCACATCCTTCATGTCCCAGCCGCGCTTCTTGATTTCCGCAGCCAGGCCATCGCCCACTTGCTTGCCGATGTTGTACGCCGAGATGCCCATATGCGGCACCGATGCGATCGGCTTGCCCGCGCCGTCGACAAGGCGGTCGTCGACCGTCATCATCTTCATCCCGTCGGCCTTCGCCTTGGCGACAATGCCCGGTCCGAGCTTGACGTCAGGCGTGCAGATCACAAAGCCTTGTGCCTTCTGAGCCGACAGGTTGTCGATGGCGCTCATCACCTTCTCGCCCGACGGCGCACCGATCTTCACCAGCGTGAAGCCCTTCTCCTTGGCGGCAATTTCCGCAAACTTCCATTCGTCCTGGAACCACGGCTCTTCCGGCTGCTTCACGAGGAAGCCGATCTTGACCGGATCCGCGGCTTGCGCGACCGGTGCGTTGAAGAGCACACCCGCCGCCGCTGCTGCCAGCGTGAGGAAAATTCTTCGTTTCATGATGCGTGTCTCCTGACTAATTGATAACGAGAAGGTATCGGCCGCGTCTTCTTGTACCGGTTGCGACACACGCGGCCAGCGCGTCGTCCGGTGAAACCTGGGTGCTTTGTTTTTGCCTGTTTGCTTCTTGCTGCTTGTTCTTGCGTTGGAGCGGCGAGTCCCACTTCCTGTTGCGTGCTGGTCCGCTACGTTCAGTCGTGATACAGCACGGAGCGACCGCCATCCACGGTGATACAGGTGGCGTTGATGAACGGCGCTTCGTCCGAGGCGAGAAACACCGCCGTCATCGCCACTTCTTCCGGGCGGCCGATGCGCTTCATCGGTTGCAGATCGAGCGTTGCCTGTTTCGCGGCCACCGGATCGGCTTGTTCGTTCCACCAGTCGTGCGTCAATTGCGTTTCGATATACCCCGGCGCGATCGCGTTGACCCGCACGTTCCGCGGCGCGTATTCGATGCCAAGCGCGCGCGTCAGACCGATCACGCCATGCTTCGCGACCGGGTAAGGAAAACACCCCGGAATGATCTTGAACGCGTGCGTCGACGCGATATTCACGATGCTGCCCGCACCGCGTTCCACCATGCCCGGCAACACCGCGCGACATCCATTCCATACGCCGTCGAGATCGACCGCGAAGCAACGGCGCCAATCGTCGTCGGTCATCGTCAGCGGATCGCAGAACACGTTGATACCCGCGTTGTTGACCAGCACGTCGAGCGCGCCGAACGCGTGTTCGGCCTCGCTCACCGCGTGCTGAACCGAGGCCGACTGCGTCACATCCGTCTGCACCGCCAGCGCGCGTCCGCCGGTTTGCGCCTTGATCTGCTCCGCCGTCTGCTGCGCGGTTTCGATATCGAGTTCAGCCAGCACGACCGCCGCGCCTTCGCGCGCAAACGCGAGCGCGATCGCCGCACCAATGCCGCGCCCGGCGCCGGTGATCAAGGTGACTTTGCCGGCGAGCCGCTTCATTTCTTCGAACCTGCGCGAGCGATACGCAACCCGTTGATGAACGCCTTCGCATGCGAGGCCGTCACAGCGGCGCTCTGACCCGGCTTGTACAGCGCCGAGCCGAGACCAAATCCATTTGCGCCGGCGCTGAGGAACGGGCCCATGTTGTCCGGCGTGATCCCGCCGACCGGCACCAGCGGCACTTCCGCCGCGATTACCGCACGCCACGCCTTCACGACCTGGCAGCCGAGTTGCTCCGCGGGGAACATCTTCAGCACGTCAGCACCGTTTTTCAGCGCGATGAAGGCTTCGTTCGGTGTCGCCACGCCCGGCGCGCAGGCCATGCCGTGCGCTTTCGCGGCACCGACGACCTCTGGGTCGCTATGCGGCATCACGATCAGTTCGCCGCCGGCCGATTTCACGTCGTTGACGAAACTGGAATGCAGCACCGTGCCCGCACCGACGATCGCATCGGCCGGCAACGCTTTGCGGATCGCCGCGATGCTGTCGAACGGCCGCGGCGAATTCAACGGCACTTCGACGATGCGAAAGCCCGCTTCGTAAAGCGCCTGGGCATGCTCGGCGGCATCCGCAGGCGTCACACCGCGCATGATCGCGATCAGCGGACAGACCTCGAACGCGGCGATCAGACCCGCGTGCGGCATGTACGGGGCGGGCAGATTGATGTGAGGTTGCATCTCGGTTCCTTGTTTCGTGAGCGGCGGCGCTGCCGGTTAGCCGACGTGCGCCGCTTGAGGCGTAGGATTGACGAGCCCCGCCTGGGTAGCGACGCGCCACAGACCGCGCTCGGTGGCGTGCTTCACCTGCTCCGCGTGAGTGCAGCCGAATTGCGCAAGCGCCACGCGATAACGTTCGCACAGCGCTTCATTGCCGATCAGGCGCAAGTGCTGCCGCGCGAGCGAGTTTTGCTGTTGCGCGAGCACGGCTTCGAGACCGGCCAGTTCGTGCCCGATCAGCAAGCCCGACAGATAATCCGGCTGCTGTTCGCGCGAAAGTTGTCCGGTAAGGCCGAGCGTGCGTGAGCTGAACACGGTGGCCAGCATTCCCGCCTGACCTTTATCGCGGGCGATGTTCACACCGCGCAGGAATGCTTCGTTATCGGGACGATCCGGCGTGACCATCGTGCGGCCGAGAATGGTGTGCTCGCGCAATGCCGCGAACACTTCACCGGTCATGAAGGTATGAAAACGTTCGATGCGCCCCGACTCCACGACGGCCCATTTCGCGTGGGTGCCAGGCAAGCCGATCAGCGTGCGCTTGCTGCTGTCCACGGCACCCGTCTCCTGACCGAGTGCGCCGAAGATCTGCGTTTCCTCGCCGCGCATCACGTTCGGCAGTTCACCACGTTGCAGGACACCCGGCACGATGTGCAGCGTCGCGCCGCACGCGGCTTTTACCCGGACGATGCCGGCCACCAGCGCATCGGCATTCGCCGGCGCGTCGACATACGGCGCTTCGACCCAGCCTTGCGCGCTGCCGACCATACCGGCTGCGATCACCGGCACGGCGGCCGTCTGCTCCAACCAGGCGCCGCACGCGTCGTCGAAGGCGGCGTCGAAGCCGCCGTGCTCGGCGCTACGCGGCAGATTCATGATGCCGGCCGTCGATGCCCGCGTCGCCAGCACCTCGCCGGCCGCGTCGTACAGATAGGCGCGCAGCGACGTCGTGCCCCAGTCGAGCGCAATGAGCGCTGCGTGCTGGAAGTTGGCGTCGGCGGTCGCGGCGGCGTCATTCAGCGGATTGACCGCGTGCGTGTGAGAACCCGCTCGCTTCATCGCTTGATCCTGCGGGTTGCGGGTTGCGGGGCACGCCAGCCGAGTTCTTCCGAGATCGCGCGCGCTTCGCGCTGCACGACCGGAATCAGTTCATCCATGCGTTCGAGCGACATATACGGAATCGTGCTCGCCACCGACAACGCAGCCACCACTGCGCCCGATGCATCGCGCACCGGCGCCGCGACGCAACGGATCGACGCTTCGTTCTCTTCGAGGTCGAAGGTGTAGCCACCGGCGGCGTAGTTGGTCATACGCTGCATGAAGGTCACCGCGTCGGGGCGGTTATCCGGCTTGAAACTGACACCGGCGAGCGCGCGCCGCGATGCTTCGAAGAGCGACTGCCACACGTCCGGTGTGAGGTCGAGCATCATGGCTTTACCAATACCCGTCGACGCCAGCGGCATCCGGTGCCCCACGCGCGAACGCATTTCGAGGCCACGAGTGCCGGGAATCTTGTCGATGTACAGCACGTCGTCGCCGTCGCGCACGCCGAGGTGAATCGTGTCGAGTGTCTGTTCAGCGAGCGATTCGAGATGCGGACGCGCGACCGCGGTGAGCGGCATCTGTTCGAGCGCGATGGTGCCGAGTTCGATCAGCTTCGGGCCGAGCAGATAGCCCCCTTGCACCTGGCGCAGATAGCGCGCCTGCACGAGGCTGCTCACCAGCCGATGCGTGGTGCTGCGGGTCGTGCCAAGCGCGGCGCCGAAGGTGCGCAGATCACGCACGCCGGCGGCGGCGGCTTCCAGAATCGCGAGACCGCGCAGCAGCGTTTGCGTGCCGGCTTGTTGCGGCGTGATGTCGAGCAGCGTGCTCGGCAACGCGATTTCGTCGATCACAGCCGGTTGCGCGCTGGCGCGGTGTGCTTTAGCGGCGTTGGCGGCCGGCTGCGGCGCAGCGCCGGCCACATGATCGGCTTGCGGTGCCAGATCGGCTTCGGACGCACGGACGGCGTGAGTGGGCATCGCTTTGTTCATGGCGATCTGCTTTTCGGTGGTTTTTTGCGCTTACAGCGCGGGGCCGGAGAGGAGGCCAGTTTTGCTCGCGGCGCAGTACGTATTGCCGGTGGCGCGGGCATGCGGGTGCTGCCTTTGGGTCTTAGGCATGGTTTGACTTGTCTCCGGTTTTTTCTTGCTGTCGCTGGTCGCGGCCGGTTCTTCTGGCTAGCGGTAGCGCGTTGGATGGATTGTAGGGCGGTTTTTGAGAAAGCTCCAATATGTGAGTGTCGGATTCATATATTGGGAAAATTTGACGAAGACGGACGTGCCGGTTCGGACTCCGCGCGGGAGTCTGCGAGTCAAGCGTCTTTGGTCAGTGAAGCATGTCGGCGGCGTAACGCGCCGATGAGGAGGTCACTGTGAATCCGGCAATTCCGCGGCGCCCATCCGCCGGGCAATCACGCGCGAACGCTGAGCAAGGTACGCCGAGCCCCTGTGCTCATCAAAATACTTAGGCTGCGGCAGCATCACGGCCAGGCGGGCCGACTGCCCAGCAGTCAATTTGGCAGCAGACGTCTTGTAGTAATAATGCGCAGCCGCCTCAGCACCATAAACCCCATTCCCCCACTCAACAGAGTTGAGATAAATCTCAAAGATCCGCTGCTTGTCCATCAAGGTTTCGAGCATCCACGTGATGATCAATTCCTGACCCTTGCGGATATAACTCTTCTCCCGCGACAAAAACAGATTCCGCGCCAACTGCTGGCTGATCGTCGAACCGCCGCGAACAATCTTGCCCTTGCTCTTGTTTCGCTCCCACGCCTGCAAAATGGCATCCGTCTCGTAGCCATTGTTATTCACGAAATTCGCGTCTTCGGAAGCGATAATCGCCCGCTTCAGATTGTGTGAAATCTGCTCATACGGCACCCACGTATGCTGCACCGACAGATCCGGCCGATCCTCGGACAACTGCCACGCATCCGAGCGCATGAAAGCTGTCGACTGGGGGTTCACGTAATTCCATACCGCGATCTGCGCGAAGTAAAACGCCTGCGTCGCAAGCCACGCAATCGCCACCACGGCACCCAGATAAAACATCCATCGCGCCGGACCTGGCCGGCTCGCGCGCCGCGTTGCTGTCATCGTGGTCTCAGTCCCCGAGTCGGTGAGTTCCGGAAAGTAAAACAGCGGTCTAGGCGTGCGACGGCGCCGTCAACAGCGCGCGCAATTCGGCCAGCACCGGCGCGCCGTCGGGCCGCACCCCTCGCCACACGTAAAACGATTCGGCCGCCTGCTCGACCAGCATGCCGAGACCGTCGGCGCCGCGCGCACCCAGCTTCTGCGCGTGTTCCATGAACACGATCGGATGCGCGCCGTACATCATGTCGTAAGCGAGCGTCCCGCTGCCGAACGCGCGGTCGTCGCACTCGGGCAACGAAGCATCCAGACTACCCGCCGTCGCGTTGACGATTACGTCGTACTCGCCCGCTTCGATCGCTCGCGCGCTGCCGCCGGTCAGCCGGCAGGCGGCGTCGCCCGCGGCTTGCGCAAACTGGTCGACGAGCGCTTCAGCCTTCGCCGCCGTACGGTTGACGATTGTCAGCGTGTGCGGCGCGCGGTCCAGCATCGGCAGCACAACGCCGCGCGCAGCGCCGCCCGCGCCCAGCAGCAAAATCCGCGCACCCTTCAACGAAACGCCGAGATTCACTTCGATGTCTCGCACGAGGCCGAAGCCGTCCGTGTTGTCGCCGTAGACGCCGCTCACATCGAACCGCAGTGTGTTCACCGCGCCAGCCGCCGCCGCGCGCGGCGACAGGGTGTTGGCAAACGCGTGCGCGTCGAGCTTGAACGGCACCGTCACGTTCAGGCCGCGGCCGCCCGCTTCGATAAAAGCGCGCACATGTGGCACGAACGCATCGACCGGTGCCAGCAGGTGGCCGTACTCGATCGGCTCACCGGTCTGCGCGGCAAAGCGGCCATGAATGAACGGCGATTTGCTATGGCCCACCGGGTTGCCGATGACCGCGTAGCGGTCGCGTGAATCGCTCGCGCTCATCGCCCCGGCTCCGCGACATGCTGCTGATCGGCTGCCGCATCGCTGGCGCCGTCACCGTTTTCGGCGTCGCCCGGTTCAGTTGCACCGCCGTCGAGGTCCGCTTCGGCTTGTGCCTCGGCTTCGCCTTCGGCGCTTTCATCCGCCCCGTCGATGATTTCCTCTTCACCCTCGTCGGCTTCTTCAGCTTCGCTGCCGCTCGTCACAGTCGGCGCGTCAAGCACGTGCAGCAGGCGCACGGACGCTTCGACGGTCAGTTCGTCGATCGACATCACTTCCATCTGCAAGCGCGTACCGCGTGCATGCACGCCGAGGCCCGGCACATGCAGCAGCAGCGGAATTTCTTCAAGGCGCACGAGATCGCCCTTCACCACCGACGCCACCACCTGCTTGCGGTTCTCCTGCTTCAGCCACCGCAGGCACCAGAAGTACTCCATGCGGCGCTGGTGATCGGCATACGCGGTGTAGGTGTCGTCGAAACCTTGCACGACAGCGAACAGATCGGCGTCCTTAGGCTTGAACGGCGCGGCCAGTTTCGCGGTGACGCCATGCTGCACGCAGGCGAGCAACTGCCACTGGTTCACGAGGTCGACGTAGCGGCGCAGCGGCGACGTGCTCCACGCGTATTGCGTGACGCCCAGACCTTCGTGCGGCGCGGCGTTGGTCTGCATGCGGGTGCGTTTCGGGCCAGTCGGCGCGCCGAACGCGCGTTGTGTGCGGTAGATGCCCGGCACGCCGTGGTCGTGCAGGAACGCGCCCCACGACGAGTTGGCGAGAATCGCGAGCTCCGCGACGATCGTGTCGAGCGGCGACCCGCGCCGACGCGGCGTAATCGTGATGTGCTCGTCTTCCACGTAGAAGTTGAAATCGGTATTGCGCTGCACTTCGCGGCGCAGGCCGTAACCGGCGCGCGCGGTCTGACGTTTTTCGAACAGCGCCTGAGCGAACGGCCACAGCACGGCGATGTCTTCCTTGTGCGGATAGTCGCCGGTGCCCGCCGCGAGCGCCTCTTCGGTAACCAGTTCGTCCAGCGTGTTGTGGCGCAGATTGTTCTTCACGAACACGCGCTCGGCGCGCGTTTCGCTCGCCACGATTTCCTGCGTCTCGCGATTGATGATCACATACAGCGACAGAGCCGGCCGCAAGCCGCCTTCAGCCAGCGTGAACGCTTCGACGACGCTATCCGGCAGCATCGTGATCTTGTCGCCCGGCATGTAGACAGTGGACAAACGCGTGCGCGCGATCGCATCGACATCGTCGCCACGCACGATGCCGAGCGCTGGCGCGGCGATGTGCACGCCGATCCGCACACGGCCGTCGGCCAGATGCTCGACGGAGAATGCATCGTCGATTTCAGTCGTGGTGATGTCGTCGATCGAGAATGCCTGTACATCGGCTTCCGGCAGATCTTCAGGCAACGCGCCGACCGTGACCGGCGGAAAACCGGTGCCGTGCGGGAAAAACTCGGAGAGGAATTTCGCCTCGTGCAACGCGCGTGCCGACGGAATAGCGCCGCATTCGAGCATCAGCCGCGCCTGCGAGATGCCGCGCGCCGCTGCCGCGCCTTCGAGCGCCTTGTATTCGATCGTGTTCTTGTCCGGCCGGGTGAGCAAAGCCAGCGCCTTGGCGCCGCTGAAGCCTTCCGGCAGACGGCCTGCCTTCAGTTCGTCTTCGTAGCCAGCCTGCACCAGCGCCTGCTGACGCTTACGCTCCAGCCCGGCGAGCGCCATCTTGAGTTGCTCCTGCGGCGCGCGCTGATACATGCCGCGGCCCTTGCGGCGAAAGTACACCGGCGAACCGTGCATGCGCAGCACCAGCGCCGCGCGCTCGATCGAACCAAACGATTCGCCGAAGTACTCGGCACCCAGCGTGGCAAACGGAAATTCGTCATCTGGCGCGCATTCCCACAGGAAGTCCAGATCGATATCCTGCGCGGCGGCGTCCGCCTGCTGCATCAACTCGCCGGCGGTCGGCTTTTCAAATTCGATCAGCACATCTTTCGCGCGCACCTTGGCGCGCCGGCCGCCCGGCAGCTCGACCTGAAACGCATCGCCCTGGCGCGACAGCACGCTGCCCGCCTTGAAACTGCCCGATTCCTCGAAGAAAACGTTCACTCAATACTCTCGTTCTGACTTGCAGCTGCCGGCGCGCCCGATTGGGTTCAGCTATCGGTCACTGCGTGCGCGGCACGGCAACGTGTTCGTGGTAGTGGATCCGCGGCGCGATACGCGCGCGCCGGCGGCATGAATCTGGTGATCCGCAACGGCCTCGCTGCAGGATCGTCGGGCTGTCAGGCCGCTTCGCGCGGCGCCGGCGGCTCGACGTCTTCGGCATCGCAAAAGGCCAGCACATCGTCGACGTATTGCGCGAATTCGCTGATCGCGTGGTCACTCCCTTCGATCAGCGTAGTGCGCGCGCCCGGATAGTGCGCAAGCATTTCACGGTAATCGAGCACTTCGTCGCCAGTGGCAGCCATCAAATAATAGCGTTCGGGCCGCGTGATCGACGCGACGCCGAGCGCGCGCAGCTCGTCCAGATGATGCGGCTCGACCGTGATGCTGCCGCCACCGTGCCATAACGGCTGCTCGCCGAGGTAGGCGCTCAGGTCGCGTTGCGGCACGACTGCCGGGTTCAGCAGCACCGCCGGCCAGCCGTGCTTTTCGGCCAGATGCGTGGCGAAGTAGCCGCCAAGCGAACTGCCGATCACCGTGATGGTGTCAGGTTTCGCGGCCTCCACCATCGATTCGGCGAGCGCCACGGTCTCGAACGGCGAAACCGGCAGCATCGGGCAGCACCATTCATTACTGCGGCCGAGTTCGACGAGACGTGCGGCTAGCACGCGTGCCTTGAACGAATTGGGTGACGAACGGAAACCGTGCAGATAAAGGATCACGACGTGCCTCGCGCGGAAAGTGCTGCGGACAATGCATCAAGCAGCTTCTGATGCACACCGCCGAAGCCGCCGTTGCTCATCACCAGAATCTGGTCGCCGGGGCGCGCTGCGTGAACCACCGCTTTGACCAGCGCGTCGAGATTGTCGAAAGCCTGCGCTTTACCGCCCAGCGGCGCGAGCGCTTCACCGAGATCCCAGCCGAGTGCGTCGCGGCCGGCCGGCGCGCCGTAGCCGAACACCAGGTCGGCGCCGGCCAGACTCGCTGGCAGTTGCGCCTTCATCACGCCGAGCTTCATGGTGTTCGAGCGCGGCTCCAGCACGGCCAGGATACGTGTGTTTTCGTGGCCGACGCGCGCGCGCAGCCCGGCCACCGTGGTTTCGATCGCAGTGGGGTGATGGGCGAAATCGTCGTAGACGGTCACGCCGTCGACGCTGCCGCGCACTTCCATGCGGCGCTTCACATTCCGGAAACTCGCCAGCGACTTCGCGGCTTGCGCTGGCGGCACGCCGACATGGCGCGCGGCGGCGATCGCGGCAAGCGCGTTCATGCGGTTGTGCTCGCCCTGCACCAGCCACTCGACCACACCGACGCGCTCGCTGTTGTGATACACGGCGAAACGTTCGTCGACGGGCACACCGTCGTCCGCTGGCAGGGTTTCCCAGCCGCCTTGCACGCCGAACCGCTCGACTTCGCTCCAGCAACCGCGCGTCAGCACGCGCTCCAGCGCGTCTTCACGACCGTTCGTGACGATTCGGCCAATGCCCGGCACCGTACGGATCAGATGATGGAACTGCGTTTCGATCGCGGCCAGATCCGGGAAAATGTCGGCATGATCGAACTCGAGGTTGTTCAGGATCGCGGTTTTCGGCCGGTAGTGAACGAACTTGGAACGCTTGTCAAAGAAGGCCGTGTCGTACTCGTCGGCCTCGATCACAAAGAAGCTCGAATCGGTCAGCCGCGCCGACACGCCGAAATTCAGCGGCACGCCGCCGATCAGGAAACCCGGATTGAGACCCGCATCTTCGAGCAGCCAGGTCAGCATCGAGCTGGTGGTGGTCTTGCCGTGCGTGCCGGCCACTGCCAACACCCACTTGCCGTTCAGCACATGTTCGCCGAGCCATTGCGGACCGGAGACATAAGGCAGGCCGCGATCGAGGATCGCTTCCATCAGCGGGTTGCCGCGCGTAACCACATTGCCGATCACGAACAGGTCGACGTTGAGGCCGTTCAACTGCTCAGCGTCATAACCTTCGATCAGACGAATGCCTTGTGCCTCGAGCTGCGTGCTCATGGGCGGATAGACGCCAGCGTCGCAGCCCGTCACGGTGTGACCCGCGCCGCGCGCGAGGACCGCGAGTCCGCCCATGAACGTGCCGCAGATACCGAGGATGTGGATGTGCATAAGCCTGTCGTGCCGCGCGGGCGTATTTTGCGAGGGATGGGAGTGCAAGGAAGCGGTCGAAACGACCGCCTGCAAAGGACGCTATTGTAACCGACGCCTCTGAATCGCCCTATGAACGGGGCGGTCAAGGTAGCCGCCCGGCTTGCCCACGTAAATCGCCCGGTGCGAACCGTCCAGAAAGGGCTGTCGTCAATCTCTAGTATGATTCAGAGATGGTTCACAAATCACATTTCGATCCGCAGCGCGTGCGCGAGGAAATTGCCATCGCGGCTGCCAGGATGATCGCTGAAGACGGTCTGGACTATGCAACGGCCAAGCGTAAAGCGGCACGGCAGGTAGTCGGCGAGAGCCGTGTTGCCGGCGAATGGCTGCCGGATAACGACCAGATCGAAGCAGAAATCCGTGAATATCAGTCGCTCTTCCAGGGTGACAGCCAGCCGGCGCTATTGCGGCGGTTACGCCGCATCGCCATCGACTGGATGGAGCGGCTCGCGCCGTTCAATCCGTATCTGACCGGCGCGGTGCTCGGCGGCACAGCCGGCGAACATTCGGATATTCACCTTCAGGTGTTCTGCGACAACCCGAAAGAAGTCGCGATCTATTTTCTGAACGCCAACATTCAGTACGACGTTTCGGAGACGCGGCATTTTGCCGGCCGCGGCTACGTCGAGACGCTGAGCTTCCTGTGGCGCCCCACGGACGAAGGGCGCAATGGGGAGCCGGCCGGCATCCACGTCGCCCTGTACGAAACGGACGACTTGCGCGGCGCGGTCCGGGCCGACGCGCGCGGTCGCACTGCCCGCGCGAATCAGCAGGCGGTCCAGGCCCTGCTCGACAGTAGCGGCGTCACCCCTTCAACTAATTAGACAGACCTGAAATGAATACGAGACGGATTCTGGCAGGCGCGCTTGTCGCGCTCGCCGCTGCGGGCGGCGGGGTGCTGGCCAATCATTTGCTGAACGGCAGCCCGGAAGTCGCTCATGCGACTGAGCCCGCTTCCTCGCAAAGTGCGGTCGAGCAACTTTGGGCCGCGCCCGTCACGAATGTCGACGGCAAGCCGCAATCGCTAAGTTTGCTTAAAGGTCACCCAATCGTCGTCAACTTCTGGGCGTCGTGGTGCGGACCGTGTGTCGAAGAGATGCCCGCTCTTTCGCAACTTCAGCGCGAATATGCAAAGAAAGGAATCCAGTTCGTAGGACTTGGCGTCGATTCGGACAAAAACGTCCAGGCGTTCCTGCAGAAGGTGAAAGTCGCTTATCCGGTCTATGTGACGGGGTTCGGCGGCGCCGACCTCGCGCGCGCGTTCGGCAATACTGCCGGCGGCCTGCCCTTTACCGTCGTAATTGACGCAAAAGGCAACATCCGCTCGACAAAATTAGGGCAAATCGACCCGCAAGCGCTGAAACAGACGCTCGACGCGCTCTAAATTTCACATTCTTTTGACGATCAGATAGGGGCAAAAGGCTCGAAATTACGCGCAAATCGCTCAAATTTGAGAGAAGATGGGCGCCCGGAGAAGCGGCGGAAGGTCGCTGGGATCGTTTCGAACGCGCAGGAAACTAGACAAGTTTCTCTAATCAGCGCTAAAGTGCGCCCAATTCCACGGAAAAAGAAGCGACCATGACGCGACTGCTGGTACTGCACGGCCCCAACCTCAACCTTCTCGGCACCCGGGAACCCGAGGTCTATGGCCGCGTAACGTTGCCGCAGATCGATCAGGCGCTGGCGGACCGCGCAGCGGACGCAGGCGTCGAACTCGCGTCGTTCCAGAGCAATCATGAAGGCGCCCTGGTCGATCGCATCCAATCCGCCCGGACTGAAACAACCGATTTCATACTGATCAATCCCGCCGCGTACACGCACACCAGCGTGGCTGTTCGGGACGCACTGGCGGGGGTCGGCATCCCGTTCGTCGAGATTCATCTGTCGAACGTACATCGCCGCGAACCGTTCCGGCATCACTCGTATTTCTCCGACCAGGCAGAGGGCGTGATTTGCGGCCTCGGCTGGAAGGGGTACATGTACGCGCTCGAATTCGCGCTCGACCGGCTGTCCGCCGGCTCATCGCGCGGCTGATTCCAAACACGTCCAATTTAAGCCGGGTATTGCGATTGCACGCGCCGGCACTTTACGCATTGAAAGGGGCTTCCTGATGGATCTACGTAAACTGAAAACTTTGATCGACCTCGTCTCGGAGTCCGGTATTTCCGAACTCGAAGTGACTGAAGGCGAAGGCAAGGTCCGCATCGTCAAGAATGCGCCGCCGGTTTACGTGCAACCGTCCGCTTCGTATGCTCCGCAATATGCGCAGCCGGCACCGATGGTAGGCGGCGAAGCGCCGGCTGCTGCGGGCGCCCCCGCGACGCCGGCGCCCGTCGTGCCGCAAGGCCACGTGGTGACCTCGCCGATGGTCGGCACCTTCTACCGCGCGCCGTCTCCGGGCGCCGAACCGTTCGTCCAGGTGGGCGACACGGTCAAGGAAGGCCAGACGATCTGCATCATCGAAGCGATGAAGCTGCTCAACGAAATCGAGTCGGACAAGTCCGGCGTGGTGAAGGAAATCCTCGTCGAAAACGGCCAGGCAGTCGAGTACGGCCAACCGTTGTTCGTAGTCGGCTAACGCGGCACGCTTTGCGCTTTTTTTGCGCTTGCCGCCCGCGTGCCTGCTGTCCGAGGCGCGCGACCGATCCTCTGAGGTGGCCTGTGTTGTGATCAACCGGGCGCCTATTGATGAGTCGAAAATCCGCTATGTTTGAAAAAATCCTCATTGCCAATCGTGGCGAGATCGCGCTTCGTATCCAGCGCGCCTGCCGCGAACTCGGCGTCAAGACGGTTGTCGTCTATTCGGAAGCCGACAAGGAAGCCAAGTACGTGAAGCTCGCCGACGAGGCGGTCTGTATCGGCCCGGCGCCTTCGAATCTGAGCTACCTGAACATGCCGGCGCTGATCAGCGCGGCAGAAGTGACGGACGCCGAAGCGATCCACCCCGGCTACGGCTTCCTGTCGGAAAACGCCGACTTCGCCGAACGCGTCGAGCAGTCCGGCTTCACCTTCATCGGCCCTCGCCCGGAAACGATCCGGATGATGGGCGACAAGGTGACCGCCAAGCAAACCATGATCAAGACCGGCGTGCCCTGCGTGCCGGGTTCTGAAGGCGCGTTGCCCGACGATCCGAAAGAGATCGTGAAAATTGCCCGCCAGGTCGGCTATCCGGTGATCATCAAGGCCGCCGGCGGCGGCGGTGGCCGCGGCATGCGCGTGGTCCACACCGAAGCAGCGCTGGTCAACGCGGTCAACATGACGCGCGAAGAAGCCGGCCGTGCGTTCGGCAACCCGCAGGTCTACATGGAGAAATTCCTGGAGAACCCGCGGCACATCGAAATACAGATCCTGGCCGACTCGTTCAAGAACGCAGTCTGGCTGGGCGAGCGCGATTGCTCGATGCAGCGCCGCCACCAGAAAGTGATCGAAGAAGCGCCAGCGCCGGGCATTGCACGCCGCCTGATCGACCGCATCGGCGATCGTTGCGCGGACGCCTGCAAAAAGATGGGCTATCTTGGCG
>NZ_DASRSY010000080.1:0-14850 GCF_035656215.1 Paraburkholderia sp. | reverse complement strand
ACCGGCGTCAGCGCCTGCGGCAGTGGCGTGTCTTCGTCGACCACGCGCACCGCCGGATGCACCATCTCCATGCCGAAGAAGCCGCCACGCACGTCACCGCGCACGCGCAGCCGCGCGCCGATCGCCATCTGCTTGACCTGCGAGCCGTAGAAATTCAGAAAGCGGAGGACCAGCTCGTCGCCGGCGTCGTCGCGCAGTTTCACCAGCAACTGGCGGCGCGGGCGATAGGCGATCTCGTTGTCGAACACCACGCCTTCCGTTTGCGCGATGCCACCCGGCAGCAGGTGCCCGATCGGCGTCAGCGAGGTCTCGTCTTCGTAGCGCATCGGCAGATGCAGCACCAGATCGATGTCGCGTGTGAGGCCGAGTTTGGCGAGCTTGTCGACGGGTTTGGCAGTGGCCTTTGCAGCAGGCTTCCCGGCGGCTTTGCCCGCAGGTTTGCCGGCGGGCTTGTCACCGAATGGGTCAACCATTTCATCTTCACGCGCGGCCTTATCGCTCGCTGGCGGGACACCCGCGCCGAGGTCGTTTAAGTCAACCGCCGCTGCTTTGCCCCGCGAGACGCGGCGCTTCGGCTCGACGCTCACTTCATCGGTGGCGGAGGGCAATCGGCGTTCGGACAAAGGCATGGGTTGCTTCGCAAGTACAATATCGGCTGTCAAAGGTGTCGCCGCCAACCAGCGCGCGGGCTCGCGGGCCGCTCTGGCGTCCCGCAATCATAGCCGCCCGGCTCCGGCTTCGGCTCAATTCAGTCCCAATTCGCTTCCAGTCGTCCGCATGTTTACGCTTTCCGATTTCGATTTCGATCTGCCACCTGAGCTGATCGCGCAAGTGGCGCTCCCCGAGCGCAGTGCCAGCCGTCTGCTCGAAGTGGTCAACCCAGCCGATGCCGCCGGCGCAGCGCGCCTGATCGACCGCCGCTTTGCCGAGCTGCCTGAGTGCATCGCGGCCGGCGATCTGCTGGTCTTCAACGATACCAAAGTCCTGAAGGCGCGCTTCCTCGGCCAGAAGGCCAGTGGCGGCAAAGTCGAAGTGCTGGTAGAGCGTCTGACCGGCGAACGCACCGCGCTCGCGCAGATCCGCGCGAGCAAGAGCCCGCAGCCGGGCACGACGATCCGCCTCGCCGATGCATTCGACGTGACGATCGGCGAACGCGTCGAGCCGTTCTACACGCTGCATTTCCCCGACGACTGCCTGACGCTGATCGAGCAATTCGGCCGCCTGCCGCTGCCGCCGTACATCGAGCACGATCCCGACGCAACCGACGAAACCCGCTACCAGACCGTGTTCGCGCAAAACCCAGGCGCAGTGGCCGCGCCCACCGCCGGTCTGCATTTCGACGAAGCGCTGCTCGCGCGGCTCGATGCCCGCGGCGTGGAGCGCGCGACGCTGACACTGCACGTCGGCGCAGGCACCTTCCAGCCGGTACGGGTCGAGAATCTGGCCGAACACAAGATGCACAGTGAGTGGTATCACCTCCCGCAATCGCTCGCCGACAAGATCGCGGCAACGCGTGCGCGCGGCAACCGTGTGATCGCGGTGGGCACGACGTCGATGCGCGCGCTCGAAGCCGCCGCGCGCGATGCGGACACGGCCGGACGCCCACTCGGCGCAGCCAGCACGGAAACCGACATTTTCATCACGCCTGGTTATAAATTCCGCGTGGTCGACCGGCTGGTGACCAATTTCCATTTGCCGAAGTCGACGCTGCTGATGCTGGTGTCGGCATTCGCCGGTGTCGAGACGATTCGCGAAGCCTACCGGCACGCGATCGAGGAGCGTTACCGCTTCTTCAGTTACGGCGACGCGATGCTGCTGACGCGCCGCGACGCCTGAACCATTTCGCGCCGCAAGGCGGTATCCCGCGCGATAGCGTTGCGCGCCGGCAGCGCGCGCGGTAGTCTGCCGCTCCTTGCTGCATCGACGTAGCGGCAGTTGTTGCTGCTCAATCCTGCATCTGCGCGCAGTAGCAAATGTGCGCTGCGCCTTGCGTTTTCTTTACCCAGCCGCCGTGGCCTACCCGGCGGCGTTGCAACGTTGCGCCGGACTGTTTTCCGGTAGCACAGGAGTTATTTCATGACCGACGGTCATACCCACGATACAAGCGGTACCTGCGATACCTGCGCGAGCACCCCGTCACGCCCTGACAACGGCCTCAAATTCGAACTGCTCGGCACCGACGGCCAGGCGCGGCGCGGTCGCGTCACGCTGAATCACGGCGTGGTCGAAACGCCGATCTTCATGCCGGTTGGCACCTACGGCACGGTGAAGGCGGTCCAGCCGCGCGAACTCGAAGAAATGCACGCGCAGATCATCCTCGGCAACACCTTCCACCTGTGGCTGCGCCCGGGCCTGGAGACGATCGAGGCGCATGGCGGCCTGCACGCCTTCATGGGCTGGAAGAAGCCGATTCTGACGGACTCGGGCGGTTTTCAGGTGTTTTCGCTCGGCGATCTCCGCAAGATCACCGAAGATGGCGTCACGTTCGCTTCGCCGATCAATGGCGACAAGCTCTTCCTGTCGCCGGAAGTGTCGATGCAGATCCAGAAGGTGCTGAACTCGGACATCGTCATGCAGTTCGACGAATGCACGCCGTACGCGACCAACAACGTGCCGACCTCGCATCAGGAAGCCGCCGACTCGATGCGCATGTCGATGCGCTGGGCCAAGCGCTCGATCAACGAATTCAACCGCCTCGGCAACCCGAATGCCCTCTTCGGCATCGTCCAGGGCGGCATGTTCGAGGACCTGCGCGACGAGTCGCTGGCGGGTCTCGCGGAGATGGATTTCCACGGTCTCGCAATCGGCGGCCTGTCGGTCGGCGAGCCGAAAGAAGACATGATGCGCGTGCTGAATCACATCGGCCCGAAGCTCCCGGCCGACAAGCCGCACTACCTGATGGGCGTCGGCACACCGGAAGACCTGGTGGCGGGCGTCGCCGCCGGCGTCGACATGTTCGACTGCGTGATGCCGACCCGCAACGCGCGCAACGGCTGGCTCTTCACCCGTTTCGGCGACATCAAGATCCGCAACGCCGCGCACAAGAACTCGCTGCGCCCGCTCGACGAGCAGTGCGGTTGCTACACCTGCCGAAATTTCACCCGCGGCTACCTGCACCATCTGCATCGTGTAGGGGAAATCCTCGGTGCGCAGTTGAACACGATCCACAACCTGCACTACTACCTGGAATTGATGCAGGAAATGCGCGACGCGATCGACGCAAAACTGTTCGAGCCTTTCCGCAAGCGCTTCCACGAGAACCGTGCGCGCGGCATCGACTAGCCGGCGATCGGCAATCAGCTGATGAATTTGCCGGAGGAATTCGTCGGCTGTGCGCAGAAAACCTTACAATAAACTTTCGCGCACGGCAAAAAAGGCTTTAAACGGTTGATCGGAAAGCCGATTCGCCGCGTCGACCCCTGTCAGGCCAGTGGTAGAATAACCGGCTGATTTTTTTGATTGTTTCGATTTATAACGGAGAGACCAACGTGTCGTTCATTACCGATGCCTTCGCCCAAGGCACAGCAACAGGTGGCATTGAATCGAACCTGATGAGCTTCCTGCCGCTGATCCTCATGTTCGGCGTGCTGTACTTCATCATGATTCGCCCGCAAATGAAGCGCCAGAAGGAACATCGCAACATGCTCTCCGCCATGGCGAAGGGCGACGAAGTGGTTACGAACGGCGGCATCGTCGGCAAGGTGACCAAGGTGGGTGAAGCTTACGTCGGCGTCGAAATCTCGGAAGGCACGGAAATCACCGTGCAAAAAGCGTCGGTTACGACGATTCTCCCGAAGGGCACGATCAAGTCGCTGTAAGGCCTGCTCTCTCGCGTCCGGCGCGGCCTCGCCGGCGGTTCTCGCAGAACAACGCTGAATCGCCCGCGCTCATCGCCGGACGCATCGCTTCCAAGCCAACCGTCCCGTTGGACCACTCATGAATCGTTACCCCCTCTGGAAATATGCCGTGATGCTGGTGGCTCTGGTCATCGGCCTCGTGTACACGCTGCCCAATCTGTTCGGCGAAGCGCCGGCGGTGCAGGTGTCGAGCGGCAAGGCAACGGTCAAGCTCGACTCGACCACGCTGTCGGCAGTCGAAGCGGCGCTGGCCGCCAATCAGATCAAGCCTGACGAAGTCACGTTCGACAACTCGTCGACCAACGCGAACATTCGCGTGCGTGTGCCCGACACCGACACGCAGTTGCGCGTGAAGGACCTGCTGCAGAAGTCGCTGAACAGCGACCCCACCGATCCGCAGTTCGTCGTTGCGCTGAACCTGCAAAGCGCGTCGCCGCGCTGGCTGACCGCAATGCATGCGCTGCCGATGTACCTCGGTCTCGATCTGCGCGGCGGTGTGCACTTCCTGCTGCAGGTCGACATGGCCGGCGCGCTGAACAAGAAGCTCGACTCCGACGCTTCGGATGCGCGCACGATGCTGCGTGACAACAACATCCGCGACGGCGGCGTGAACCGCGTCAACCAGACGGTGGTGATCAATTTCGCCGATCAGGCCACGGCGGACGCCGCGCTCAAGCAACTTGGCCGCAGCATCAGCGAACTCCAGTGGGCGTCGCAAGCCAGCCCGGACGGTGGCGTGCAACTGGTCGGCACGTTCACGCCGGCGGTGCAGAAAGCCGTTCAGGACGCCGCGCTCAAGCAGAACATCGTAACGCTGCATAACCGCGTGAACGAACTCGGCGTGGCCGAACCGGTGATCCAGCAGCAAGGCTCGGACCGTATCGTCGTCGAACTGCCGGGCGTGCAGGATACGGCGAAAGCGAAGGACATCATCGGCCGCACGGCGACGCTCGAAGCGCGCCTTGCCGATCCGGTCAACACGCATCCGAATCCATCCGATCCGGTGCCGCCGGGCGACGAGCTGTTCACCCAGGGCAACCAGACACCGGTGCTGTTGCGCAAACAGATCATCTTCACGGGCGACCGGATTATCGACGCGTCGTCGGGCTTCGATGAACATCAACGTCCGTCGGTCAACATCCGTCTCGATTCGGCGGGTGGCCGCGCGGTGCGCAGCGTCTCGCGCGACAACATCGGCAAGCCGATGGCGATGGTGCTGTTCGAGAAGGGCAAGGGCGAAGTGCTGACGGTGGCGACCATCCAGTCGGAACTGGGTGACCGCTTCCAGATCACCGGCCAGGCCACGCCGCAAGGCGCTGCCGACCTCGCGCTGCTGCTGCGCGCAGGTTCGCTCGCAGCGCCCATGGACATCATCGAAGAACGCACGATCGGCCCGAGCCTCGGCGCGGACAACATCAATAAGGGCTTCCACTCGGTGGTGTGGGGCTTCGTGGCGATCGCCGTCTTCATGATCGCGTACTACATGCTGTTCGGCGTGATCTCGATGATCGGCCTGTCGGTCAACCTGTTGCTGCTGATCGCCGTGCTGTCCATGTTGCAGGCCACGCTAACCTTGCCGGGTATCGCCGCTATTGCGCTGGCGCTCGGTATGGCGATCGACGCGAACGTGCTGATCAACGAACGCGTGCGTGAAGAACTGCGCCACGGCGCGCCGCCGCAACTGGCGATCCAGAACGGCTACGCGCATGCATGGGCGACGATTCTCGACTCGAACGTCACCACGCTGATTGCCGGTCTCGCGCTGCTCGCCTTCGGCTCCGGCCCGGTGCGCGGCTTCGCGATGGTCCACTGTATCGGCATCTTGACGTCGATGTTCTCCGCCGTGTTCTTCTCCCGCGGCGTGGTCAACTTCTGGTACGGCGGCAAGAAGAAGCTCAAGTCGCTGGCCATCGGCCAGGTGTGGCGTCCTCAACCGGAAGGTATCGACGGTGCCGCCGCCTACCTCGGCAACGAAGATGCTGCGACCGATACCGCACGAGCCGTCGCCGCGGCAAGCGCCAAGCCCAAGGCCAAAGCTGCGGCCCAGGCGCGTGCCAAGCCGACCGTGCGCCGCCGCGACGCGTCGGGTTCGTCGAACACGCCGCAGAAACCGGGTTCATCCCGCTGAACCCCGGAGAACTAGACCATGGAATTTTTCCGTTTTCGCAAAGACATTCCGTTCATGCAGCGTGCGTTGATTTTCAACGCAATCTCGCTGCTGACGTTCCTTGCCGCCGTGTTCTTCCTGCTGCATCGCGGGCTGCATCTGTCGGTGGAATTCACCGGCGGTACAGTCGTCGAAGTGCAGTATCCGGGTGCTGCGCCGCTTGAACCGGTGCGCGGCACGCTCAACAAGCTCGGCTATCCCGACGCGCAAGTGCAGAACTTCGGCACCTCGCGCGACGTGCTGATCCGTCTGCCGCTCAAGAAAGGCTATACCTCGGCGCAACAAAGCGACCAGGTCATGGGCGCTCTGAAAGGCCAGGATCCGCAGGTGCAGTTGCAGCGCGTCGAGTTCGTCGGCCCGCAGGTCGGCAAGGAACTCGCTACCGACGGCCTGCTCGCGCTCGCCTGTGTGGTGGTCGGCATCGTGATCTACCTGTCGTTCCGCTTCGAATGGAAGTACGCGGTCGCCGGCGTGATCGCGAACTTGCACGACGTGATCATCATTCTCGGCTTCTTCGCGTTCTTCCAATGGGAGTTCTCGCTGTCGGTGCTGGCCGCGGTGCTCGCGGTGCTCGGCTACTCGGTGAACGAATCCGTCGTTATCTTCGACCGGATTCGTGAAACCTTCCGCCGCGAACGCAAGATGACCGTGATCGAGGTGATCAACCACGCGATCACCAGCACCATGTCGCGCACGATCATCACCCACGGCTGTACGCAGATGATGGTGCTGTCGATGTTCCTGTTCGGCGGTCCGACGCTGCACTACTTCGCTCTGGCGCTGACGGTCGGTATTCTGTTCGGTATCTACTCGTCGGTGTTCGTCGCCGCGGCGCTCGCCATGTGGCTCGGCGTGAAGCGCGAAGATCTGGTGAAGGACAAGAAGGAACGCGTCGATCCGGACGATCCAAACGCAGGCGCGCAAGTTTGAGCTTGCTGTAGGCAGCCATCGTAATAAAAAAGGCCGGTTCCCTCGAACTGGCCTTTTGCGTTTACCGCCTTTGCCACGCTGCGCTGTCTGCTGTCCTGTCCCGCTGCTAGCACGCGCACCTGGCGCGCTGCCCTGGCGACCTACACGCTTGACAAGCCCGGTCGCGCAACAGGACAACCCGGCAACGCGTTATCTGAACCCAAGCTTGCGCCGCGCCGCCATCAGCGCCACCAGGCTAATGGCCGCGGCAAAAATCATGTAGTAGCTCGGCGCGGCCTTGGAGCCCGTGAAGCTGATCAGCCACGCAATGATGAACGGCCCAAAGCCCCCGAAGATCGTGACAGCGATGTTATAGGCCAACGACATGCCAGTCGTACGCGTCTGCACCGGGAACATCTCGGAAAGCAATCCCGGCAGCGCCGCGAAGTAGCCTGTCATCAGAAAGCCGAACACGATCTGCAACACGATCAGCGTGCCGAAGGTCGGATGCGCAACCAGATACACGAACGCCGGATTGATCAGCACGAGAAGCAGCAGCGCCGATATCAGCATGATCGTGGTGCGCCCGTGGCGGTCCGATAGATGGCCGACCAACGGCGAAAACACCATCTGGATCAAACCGGTCAACGCAATCGCCGCGAACGCGACCGAAGGCGGCAATCCCAACTGCTTCACGCCGTAGGTCGGCATGAACAGCACCAGATAGGTCGACACCGTACCGAGCACCACCACGCCGATCGCAATCACGAGGCTCAGCTTCTGGCTGGAGAAGGTGTCGCGCAGCGGCGTCGTGGTGGTTTCCGCCGCGAGGAACTCCGGCGTTTCGTCGAGCTTGGTGCGGATGTACCACGCAACCGGCCCGATCAGAAGACCAAAGAAGAACGGCACGCGCCAACCCCACGAGCCCATCTGTTCAGGCGAAAGCCTGCCGGTCAGCAGCACGCCGAAGCCGGCCGCGAGCAGCGTGGTGAGCCCTTGGCTCGCGACCTGCCAGCTCGCGAAGAAACCACGGCGCCCCGGTACATGTTCCGCGAGAAAAGCCGTGGCGCTGCCGAACTCGCCCCCCGCCGAAAAGCCTTGCATCAGACGCGCTGCCACGAGAATCACGGGCGCGGCAATGCCGATGCTCTGATAGGTTGGCAGAACCGCGATGATCAGCGTGCCGCACATCATCAGCAGGATCGACAGCGTGAGCGCCGCTTTGCGTCCGGCGCGGTCGGCGTAAGCACCGATCACAATCGCGCCGAGCGGCCGCATGAAGAACGACACACCGAAGGTGCCGAGCGTCAGTAACAGCGAGACCGTGTCGTTACCCGCCGGGAAAAACAGCTTCGCGATGATGACCGCGAAAAAACCGTACACCACCAGATCGAACCATTCCAGCGCGTTGCCGATCGAGGCGGCGACCACCGCGCGCCACGAATTCTGCCGGCTCCCCGCCAGGCTTGCCGCTGTCGTTGCATTCATGCAGATCTCCAATGCGCGCTAAATATTATTAACGTAGGCTTGACGCCCCCACTTTGCCGAACCGGATGCGCGCACAACCAATACGGCGTCAGCGCTCTATGTACCTGAAAAATTAAAACGAGGCGAGCGACAAATGGGCGATCGCGGCGGCATAGGGCTTCCCGCGCTTCGAGCAGGCAATAAAAAACCGCTTCGTCGCAAAAGCGAACGAAACGGTTTTTTTGTTGCGACGCAACGGCAGCGCCGTGAGCGGCCTTAAATACGAGTGCGTAAAACGCTCATTAAAGCGTTATTGCTTGATGCCCTCAGATTGAATATGCAGCTTGGTATCCATGCTGAAACCGTATTTCGCGCCGAAATCCATGCCGTAGTCGGCGCGATTGAAATGAGCGCTCGCTTCCACGCCACACACTTCGCGCTTGAGCACAGGGTGCTGCATGCACTTGAACGATTCGATCTTCAGATTCAGCGGCTTGGTCACGCCACGAATCGTCAGGTTGCCGACCACTTCGACCGGCTTGTCGCCATCGAACTTGATATCGGTACCTTTATAAGTCACCGACGGATACTTGGCCACGTCGAAGAATGCGTCCGTCTTCAGATGCTCATCCAGCTTGCTGTTACCCGTATCGATCGAAGCGGGGTCAACCGTGACGTCCACCGTGCCGGTTTTCGCCACGCGGTCGAGCGTGACCGTGCCGGAGCTCTTGGTGAACTTGCCGCGCCACACCGAGACGCCGCCGAAATGATCTGCTTCGAAGCTCGGATAGGTGTGGGTTGGGTCGAGTTGATAGGTATCGGCAGCAGCAAACGCGCCGAGCGAGAAAGAAGAAGCCAGTGCACCGACGGCGATCAACAGGGAAGTTTTCAATTCATGGTCCTTTGTTCTGGAAGGAAAGCGGCTGCGCCCGAACGGCGGCGCAGCGAACGTCACTTGCGTGCTGCAACGATATGAAACTTGATCACCACGTCATCGGCGACCACCGAGGTGTCTTTCCATTCACCGGTGCCAATGTCGAATTGCGAACGCTTGATCGACAGCGAGCCGTCGAAGGTTTGCGTCGCGCCCTGCTGAGTGACCGTGACCGGCACCACCACAGTTTGCGATTTACCCTTGATGGTCAATTTGCCGGTGACCTTGAACTGGTTGCCGCCGGCCGGCGCAATCGCGCTCGACACGAACGTTGCAGTCGGATAGGTCTTCGCGTCGAACCAGTCCTTGCCGCGCACCTGGTCGTTGTAGCTTTCGTCGCCGAGATCGTAACTGCCGACGTCGATGCTGAGCTGCGCACTGCCGTCCGCCGGTTTTGCCGGATCGAACTTCACTTGCGCGGTGAATTTACCGAATTTACCTTCCACCGGCACGTTCATCTGTTTCGACGTTGCCGTCACCGAGCTCTTCGAGACGTCGACCTGCGCGAGCGCACTGCCGGCGGCTGTCAGCGAGGCCGCCGCAAACGCGGCGAGCATGTAACGATAAAACGAAACTTTCATGGTTATCCTTATTTGATGAAAGGGAGCATGCGCGACAGCAGGCCGTCGCGGTCCAGCCATTGATGCTTGAGCGCCGCCGCGACGTGCAGCGCGACCAACACGAGCAACGTGTAATTCAGCGTGATATGCACGTTCTTCAGCAACTCCTTGAGATGCGGGTCCGGCGCGATCAGGCGCGGCAGCGGGATCAGTCCGAGGTACACCACCGGCACATTGGCCGCCGAGCTATACAGATAGCCGGATATGGGAATCGCGATCATCAGCACATAGAGCAGCAGATGCGTGAGATGCGCGGCGCCGCGCTGCCAGGACGGCATGCGGCGCGGCAGCGGCGGGGCCGCGTGGGTGGCGCGCCACAGAATGCGCAGCACGGCGAGCGCGAACACCGTCACGCCGATCCATTTGTGCCAGGAGAAGTAGCGCAGCTTGGTGGGCGTGAAGCCGGGAATGTCGGTCATCACCCAACCGAGCGCGAAGCCGCAGACGATCAGCAGCGCGATCAGCCAGTGAAAGGCGATGGCAGTCCGCGTGTACGACTCCCGGCTGCCGAAAGAGGGGTTGAGTGCCATGACAGGTCAGCGCAAGTTAAGAGAGGTTAACGGCGCAGCCGGCCCTGCTATTCCACGCTGCCAATGCATGCTGCATCGTGCAACTTGATGGAAAGCATGGCGGCCGCGGCACACGCCAAGGCCGCCATGCTACCGCAAGCGGAAAAAGCTGGCTGCGGCGGCCATGCAGAAAGTTTTCCCCGTGCAAAACGGTGTTGAACAATTGGGGATCGAAGCTGTCGAACCAGCCAATTTTATGTAAGACTAGTCCTAATGCCGGCGCCGCCTGACCCACCACAGCACTGGGCGTAACGGCCTGCCCGGCAGCGGAGCGCGTTTGGTACTATTGCTCCACGCTTTCTCCGGCGCTGCCCCAAAACCGGCATTGCACGCCTCCCCTCTTGTCGTTAGCCCTTCTGCCGTATGGAACATGACAACCTGATCGCGTGCCATGAATGCGATACGCTGTTCCGCAAGCCCCGGCTTGTCGGGCGGGCGGTCGCGCGCTGTCCGCGTTGCGGCGCAACGCTCTATCGCGGCGTCTCCCGCAAGCTCGACAGTATCTGTGCGATGACACTGGCCGCGCTGATCACCTTCCTGATCGCCCAGGGCTTCCCGATCGTCGAACTCGAAACCAACGGCATCACCTCGCAGACCACACTGTTCGGCGCGCTCGTCGCGCTGTGGGGCGAGGACATGCAGATCGTCGCGGTCATGGTGTTCTGCTCGACCATCCTGTTTCCGCTGACCGAGCTGGTCGCGCTGCTCTACGTGCTGATCCCCCTGCGCGCCGGCTACGTGCCGCCCGCCTTCAACCGCGTATTGCGCGCCGTTCAATTCGTGCGGCCGTGGGGCATGATCGAAGTGTTCATGCTCGGCGTGCTGATCACCATCGTGAAGATGGTGAGTCTCGCGCGCGTGATTCCCGAAGCAGCGCTGTTCGCCTTCGGCGTGCTGACGCTGATGTTCGCCGTGGTTGTCACATTCGACCCGCGCATTCTGTGGGATCTCGCCGACGAACTGGGCGCGCGCAGCCAGAGACCGCTGCCGCGCACCTCGGCGGACAGCGCGGCGGTTGCCGTCAGTTCGCTTGACGACCCTGCGATGCAATCCGCATTGCCGCCAGGCGCGCCGCCGGCGCCGCATCAGGGATGAGCGCACGATGAAATACGTCACCGCGAAGCGCGCGGGTCTGGTCTCCTGTCATGCATGCGGACGCGTCGAGCCGCGCATCCGCTCCGTCACACCGCAACACTGCAGCCGTTGCGAATCTGTCCTTCACGTACGCAACCCCGATAGCCTGATGCGCACCTGGGCGCTGCTGATCGCGGCTGCCTTGCTGTATATTCCCGCGAACCTTCTGCCGGTCATGCACACATCGTCGCTGCTCGGTTCGGAGGACGACACCATCATGAGCGGTGTCGTGTATTTCTGGACCTCGGGCGACTGGCCGCTGGCCGTGATCGTGTTCATCGCCAGCATCATGGTGCCAATGCTCAAACTGAGCGTGCTGGTGCTGCTTACCGCAACCGCGCAGCGCCGCTCGCGCTGGCGGCCCGAACAACGCACCACGCTCTACCGAATGGTCGAACGGATCGGGCGCTGGTCGATGCTCGACGTATTCGTCGTCACGCTGACCGTCGCGCTGGTACGTTTCAAGTCGCTTGCTGTGATCACGGCCGGACCTGGCGCGATCGCCTTCGGTTCGGTGGTGATTCTGACGATGATGGCATCCATGCAATTCGATCCACGGCTCATCTGGGACAACGTGGAAGGCAGCACTCAAAAACCTCAGGACCTCAACCATGACTAGCCCGCAAGGACCGACGCCCGCCTCCGATGCGCCGCGCAACGATTCGAACGGACCCAGGGTGCCGCCCCAACTGCCGGATCCCGACATCGAGCCGCGCAGCCGCTGGCTGCCCTCGCTGGTCTGGGTGATTCCGCTGATCGCCGCGCTGATCGGCCTCGCGCTCGTGATCAAGTCGGTGACCGAAAAAGGCCCGACCATTACGATCACGTTCGTCAGCGCCGAGGGCCTCGAGCCCGGCAAGACCAAGGTCAAGTACAAGGACGTCGACGTCGGCTCGGTGAAGACCATCACGCTGTCGAAGGATCTCTCGCACGTGCTGGTTCAGGTGCAGCTCACCAAGGAAGGCGAAGACTTCGCGGTGAAGGATTCGCGCTTCTGGGTGGTGCGCCCTCGCGTCGGTGCGAGCGGCGTGTCAGGATTGACCACACTGCTCTCGGGTGCGTACATCGGCGCGGACGCCGGCCATTCACCGGACACCGAGAAAAATTTTGTCGGCCTCGAAACGCCGCCACCGATTACAGGCGACCAGAAGGGCCACCAGTTCATTCTGCATGGCGACTCGCTTGGCTCGATCGACATCGGCTCGCCGATTTTCTACCGGCGCGTGCAGGTCGGCCAGGTGGTCGGCTTCTCGCTCGACAAGGACGGTACCGGCGTGACGATGCAGGTCTTCGTGTCGGCGCCGTTCGACCAGTACGTCGGCACCAATTCGCGCTGGTGGCACGCGAGCGGCGTCGATCTGCGGCTCGACTCGAGCGGCTTCAGGCTGAATACGCAGTCGCTGGCGACAGTGATCGTCGGCGGCTTGTCGTTCCAGTCGCCACTGGGCCAGAGCGTGGGCGCGCAGGCGCCGAACAACATGACGTTCCGCCTCGCCCCGGATGAATCGGACGCGATGCGCGAACCGGACGGCGTGCCGTTGCGTGTGGTCATGAACTTCAATCAGTCGCTGCGTGGATTGTCGATCGGCGCGACGGTCGATTTCCGCGGCATCGTACTGGGCCAGGTGACCAACATTGGCATCGACTACGATCCGAAGACGCGCAGCTTCACGATGCCGGTAACGATGAACCTGTACCCGGACCGCCTCGGCAAGCGCTTCCGCGAAACCGCGCCGGTGCCGGGCAGCCTCGCGGGTCAAAGCTTGCTGCAACAGCTCGTGAAGCACGGCCTGCGCGGCCAGTTGCGAACCGGCAACCTGATTACGAGCCAGTTGTACGTGGCGCTCGATATCTTCCCGAAAGCGCCGCCGGCCACGATTGACGTAACGGGCGATCCGCTCGAGTTGCCGACCATTCCGAACTCGCTCGACGAACTGCAGGTGCAGGTTGCCGACATTGCGAGGAAGCTCGACAAGGTACCGTTCGATCAGATCGGGACGAACCTGAACAGCGCTTTGAAGAATGCCGACCAGCTGTTCACCCGACTCGACAAGGAAGTCGTGCCGGAGGCGCGCGACACCCTGGCTGCGGCGAAGCAGACCTTCGGTTCGGCCGAGGCGACGTTGCAGCAGGATTCGCCGTTGCAGTCGGATGTTCATCAGGCGTTGCAGGAATTGACACGCACGTTGCAGTCGCTGAATGCGCTGTCGGATTATCTGGAGCGTCATCCGGAATCGCTGTTGCGCGGTAAAACAGGAGATAAACCATGATGTTTGCCCGGCTCCCCCGCCCGCCGCGCGGGCTTGTGCGCGGTGCTGCTTGCGTTGGCGTTCTGGCCGGATTGCTGGCGATGGCAGCGTGTTCGTCGCCGAGCAGCCGCTTTTATACGCTCGGCGCGGATGGTGCGCCTGCCGGCTCCCCTGCGCCGGCTAGCGCCCGGACGACGGCCGCGTCGGCGTGGCTGATCGAAGTCGCGCCGATCGATGTACCACCGCAAGTGGCGAAGAATCAGCTTGTTGTGCAGACGGCGCCTACGCAGGTTCAGGTGCTCGAACAGGAGCGTTGGGCTTCGTTGCCGGGTGACGAGATTCGTCGGGCTTTGTCGACCAGTCTCACGCAGCAGTTGGGTACGATCGATGTGTACGGCACGGCTTATCCGGATGCGACGCCTGTGTACCGGGTCAGCATGAATGTGCAGCGGTTCGAGTCATGGCCGGGGTCGCATGCATTGATCGATGCGGTCTGGAGTGTGAGGGCTGTACGGAGTACTGCTGTGATGACCTGTCGGAGCGTGGTGAGTGAGCCGGTTACTGGCGGCTATGACGCTCTTGTTAATGGGCATCGGGTGGCGTTGCAGCAGATTGCTTTGCAGATTGCTGCTGCTGTGCAGGGGATGGCCTCTGTAGCTCCGCAAGGGAAGGTTGGAGGGACGGGGAAAGGGGCTGTTTTTGCCGTGCCGGCGTGTCCTTCTGCAGTTGCGGCTGGGGCTACCTCCGCCCGTAGCTAATGGCTTTTTTTGCCTTCGCGGCGCTTTTTTCTGCGCGCTTACGGCGTTAGGGCTACGCTGAAAAAGGTCAACGCCGTTGGGCGGTGAATCGTTAAATGCGGATGAAACAACAAACCCTTGCGATGGCGGCCGATCAAGGCGCCGGATTTGAACAGTTCCGTCGGCCAACCAAACGCGATGTGTTCC
>NZ_DASRSY010000079.1:0-1565 GCF_035656215.1 Paraburkholderia sp. | reverse complement strand
CCTGGGGAAAACGGCGAGCCATTACGGCACGCCGTTTTGAAACGCACTATCGCCCCAACCGCGCACCCAGAAACCGAACCATCAGTGCCGCAACCTGATCGACTGCTTCATCCAGCGCGAAGTGTCCACCTTCAAGCAGGTGCACTTCCGCGCCGGGCACATTGGCGCGATACGCGTGGGCACCTTCCACTTCGAATGAGGGATCGTACTTCCCCCACAGCACAAGCATGGCAGGCTGACGTTCCTCCAGATACTGCTGCCACAGTGGATACCGCTCGACATTCGTCCGATAGTCGTAGAAGAGCTCGGTCTGGATATCGATCTGGCCAGGCAGCGATAAAAATGCAAACTCATCAGTCCAGGTATCCGGATCGTAACGATCGACATTCGGACTGCGCCCGACATGCCGCAACCGTGTCGCCTCAAACGAGAGCAAATTTGCCCGTAGTGCCGCCTCGTGCGTAGCGCGATCGTTCCAGAAGGCCTTGCGTGTTTGCCATAACGGACCGAGGCCCGCTTCGTGGGCAACGGCGTTTTGCACCACCAACGCCTCGATTCGCTCAGGGTTTGAAAGTGCAAGCCGAAACCCCACGGGGCCGCCGTAGTCCTGCATCACCAACGTATAGCGCTTCAGTTCCAGCGCATCGGTGAAACGCGTTATCACCTCGGCGAGATGGTCGAACGTGTACTTGAACGCGTCAGGTGAGGGTGCGCTGCTGTGGCCGAAACCGGGGTAATCCGGCGCGATCAGCCGGTAGTTTTGCGCGAGCAGCGGCATCAGCGTCTCGTACATTCGCGACGACGACGGGAAGCCATGCAGCAACAGAATCACAGGCGCGTCGCGCGGTCCTGCCTCGCGGTAGAAAATATCGAGACCGTCGATTTCGATACTGCGATAGCGCATTCCGATGCGTGTGGATGTCATGACCATGCTCCTTCCGTCTTTCGTAAGATCGCTCACGCGGCGCGCGAACTGTCGCGCAGATGCAGGACCGCTGCTGCGGCGAAAAATCCCAATGCCGCGACGCATACACCCGGCCAGCCCCAATGTGCGAGCGCCGGCCCGGCGATCGTGGCGCCCACTGCGCTGCCGATGAAAAAGAGCCCCGTATAGAGTCCATTCACCCGGCCGCGCGATTCGGGCGCGAGCAGATTGATCGCGCGCCGGCCGAGCGCCTGGTCGGCAATCACACCACCGTCGATAAAGAATGCGGCCACGGCGAGCATGGCGATCGATGCGGTGCGCGATACGCCCGACGTCAACGCGAATGCCGCCATCAACGCGGCTGCGATGGCGACCGCATGAGCGAGCATGCTGGCGGGCTTCGACCAGCCCCTGTCACCGGCGCGGCCCGCCAACGGTGCGATGAACACGCTGCCGCCGCCGGCCAGCGCGAACAGCGCGACGGAGGTGCTGTTCAGGCCGAGGGGCGCGCGTGTCAGGACAATGGCGACGCTGCTCCAGAACGCATTGAATCCGGCCATCAGCAGGGCTTGATACAGCGCCCGACGGCGCAGCACTGGCTCATGCGCGACCAATCGCGCCATCGACGTCAATAACGCGG
>NZ_DASRSY010000078.1:0-4611 GCF_035656215.1 Paraburkholderia sp. | reverse complement strand
CACCGAAGCGCAAGTCGAGGCGCTGCTCGGCGCGCCGGATATCGACACGCCCTTGGGCCTGCGCGACCGCACCATGCTGGAATTGATGTACGCGAGCGGTTTGCGTGTCACCGAACTCGTTACGCTGAAGACGGTGGAAGTAGGCCTGAACGAAGGCGTAGTGCGCGTAATGGGCAAGGGATCGAAAGAGCGCCTGATTCCGTTCGGCGAAGAAGCGCACGGCTGGATCGAACGCTATTTGCGCGAAGCGCGTCCGGCTTTGCTCGGTGCGCGCGCGACCGATGCGCTGTTCGTCACGAGCCGCGCGGAGGGCATGACCCGCCAGCAGTTCTGGAACATCATCAAGCGCCATGCGGCGGCGGCCAATGTGCACGCGCCGCTCTCGCCGCATACGTTGCGGCACGCGTTCGCGACACACCTGCTGAACCATGGCGCTGATTTGCGCGTCGTGCAACTACTGCTCGGTCATACGGATATCTCGACCACGCAGATCTACACACACGTGGCCCGCGAACGGTTGAAGTCGCTGCATGCGCAGCATCATCCACGGGGCTGAGGGCGCTTGCACGGGCGTTTGCTTTACATGAACTCGCGTAACCGGTGCTTGAGAATCTTGCCAGTCGACGCAGCCGGCAGCGCGGCCAGCACTTTCACTTCGGCAGGGCGCTTGTATGGCGCGAGACGCTCGCCGCACCACGCGATCAGTTCAGCCGGCGACGCCTTCGCGCCCGCGATCAATTCGACGAACGCGACCACTTCCTCGTTACCCTCCACTGCGCGCCCGATCACCGCCGATTGCACCACCTGCGGATGCGCGTTCAACACATGCTCGACTTCTGCCGGATACACGTTGAAGCCCGAGCGGATGATCAGCTCCTTGCTGCGCCCGACGATATGCAATGCTCCGTCCGCGTCCTGCCGCGCGAGATCGCCGGTCTTGAGCCAGCCGTCTTCGGTAACGACAGTGCGGGTCTGCTCCGGGCTACGGTAGTAACCGAGCATCACATTTGGGCCACGCACCCATAGTTCGCCGATTTCGTCCGGCGCGGCATCCACGCCGTCGAGCCCGACGAACCGCACGTCAACGCCAGGAATGACCTCGCCAACCGAGCAATCGCTGCGTGGCGCGTCGAGCATGGTGTGGGAGACGGTCGGGCTGCTTTCGGTCATGCCGTAACCGTTGTGCAGCGGGAGGCCGTATACGCTTTCGACGCGCGCTTTGAGCGCGGCGTCGAGCGGCGAGCCGCCCGAATAGGCAAAGCGCAGATGCGGCGCGGACCACGCGTGGCCGTGCGCCTGCACATGTTCGAGCAGTTTGGCGTGCATGGCCGGGACGCCCTGGAAGATCGACACGCGCTCGTCGGCGAGCGCGCGCCGCACCGCTTCCGGCGTGAAGCGAGGCGCGAGGCGCAAGGTCGCGCCGGCGTGCAGACTGCCGAGACAAACCGATGCAAAGCCGTACACGTGCGAGATCGGCAGAACGGCGTACACGACATCGTCCGGCCCGACATTGCGCAAACGACTGGACACGGCCGCGATGAAAAGCAGATTGCGGTGCGACAGCATCACGCCTTTCGGCGCGCCCGTGGTTCCCGTGGTGTAGATCAGCGCGGCGCATTGGCGGTGATTGGCGGCTTCGACCGGTTCGGTTTTTGCGCCGGCATCGATTGTGTACGACCAGGCGCCGATATCCGGCGTGATGGCAGGCGCTGTGACGGCTTGATGCCGCTGCGCGTGCTGATGGGCATCCGCGGAGCTTTCGGCCGCATACGCGACCACGCGCGGCTGCGCGTGCGCCCGGATCGCGTCGAGTTCTGCCGCTGGCAGGCGTGCGTTCGACACCAGCGCCCACGCGTCGAGTTTCGCAGTTGCGAACAGCAGCACGATCTGCACGATGCTGTTCTCGGCCACGATCATCACGCGATCGCCGCCACGCACGCCCCATTCGCGCAGCAGCGCGGCTGTGGCATCGACGGCTTCCAGAAGTTGCGCATTGGTGAGGCGGCGTGCATCCTCGATCAATGCGATGTGCTGCGGATCGCGCGCGGCTGCGAGCGCCGGAATGTCGGCAATACGCGCGGGCAGAGCGGCTAGCAGCGCGGGAATGTCGATCGCGGAACGGGTGGATGAATCAAGGCTCAACGCTGTCTCCTGTGTCGACCAGAGTTGACGCTTTAGCTGTCGATCAGAGTTTGCGCTTTAGCGCGTTACTCTGATCCCATGCAAAGCACTTACTCTGGTCCCATGCAACATGGTTGCTAAACGTATTCGGTGCCCGGCATACCATGCACCGGAGATTATCGAACGATCGTGCCACAATCGCCGGACCCGCACAATTGGCCGTTCGGCAAATAGCCGTTGTGCAAACTCGCCATTACAATGCGCCGATGAGCAAATCCAGACACGTCTCCGAAACGCCTGCGACGCAGTTTCTGCGCCGCCACGGCGTCACTTTCGGTGAACATCCTTACGATTATGTCGAGCACGGCGGCACCGAAGAGTCGGCGCGCCAGCTCAGTGTGGACGAACATCATGTCGTGAAGACGTTGGTGATGGAAGACGAGCACGCCAAGCCGCTGATTGTGCTGATGCACGGTGACCGCACCGTCAGCACCAAGAATCTGGCGCGGCAGATCGGCGCGAAACGCGTCGAGCCGTGCAAGCCCGAGGTGGCGAACCGGCATTCGGGCTATCTGATCGGCGGTACTTCGCCGTTCGGTACGCGCAAGCAGATGCCGGTGTACGTGGAGTCGAGCATCCTCGAAATGGACAAGATCTGGCTGAACGGCGGGCGGCGCGGTTTTCTGGTCAGCATCGAGCCCGCGGTATTGACGAGCTTGCTGGCGGCGACGCCGGTTCAGTGCGCGAGCGTCGATTGATGTTTGCCTGAATGTTTTTCGGGCCGATGGGTTCGGTAGAATGTGCGCCGCTTTGTTGCCTATTGCGCTCCCTGTTGCGGTTGGGGTATCGAGTTTCAGACCGCCGATCCTTATAAGAGTCCCAGATGCAAAACCTGATCGTTGCTGTCGTTGCCTATCTGATCGGCTCGGTGTCGTTTGCCGTGATCGTGAGCGCCGCGATGGGGCTGGACGACCCACGCTCGTACGGCTCGGGTAACCCGGGCGCGACCAACGTGCTGCGCAGCGGCAGCAAGAAGGCCGCGATTCTTACCCTGATCGGCGACGCCTTCAAAGGATGGCTGCCGGTGTGGTTCGTGGTGCACTTCGGCGCGCGATACGGCCTCGACGATACGTCGGTGGCGATTGCGTCCGTCGCCGTGTTTCTCGGCCACCTGTATCCGGTTTTCTTCCGCTTCAAGGGCGGCAAGGGCGTGGCGACCGCAGCGGGCGTGCTGATCGCGATCAACCCGATCCTCGGCGTCGCCACCTTGCTGACGTGGCTGATCGTGGCGTTCTTCACGCGCTATTCTTCGCTGGCGGCGTTGGCCGCGGCGGTGTTCGCACCGATCTTCGACGGCTTTCTTTTTGGGCCGCATATCATCGCGCTGGCAATTGTCGTGATGAGTTCGCTGCTGGTATGGCGCCACCGCGCGAACGTTGCGAAGCTGATGCGCGGGCAGGAAAGCCGCATCGGCGACAAGAAGAAAACCGACGCAGCGGCCAGCGCTGCGGGCGGGAATGAACCTTGAGTGCGGGCCGGGGGCGCCCGGCTGGGTGTTAACCGGCGTGCTTGTGATCGTTCAGGGAAGGCGCACTGCCTACGCGCAGGTCGTTCGACTCGCGCCGGATGCTTGGGTCTCTGCGCCACGAATCTTCGGACGTCGAGTCTCTAAGTGACCCGTTGCCAGGCGTTCAAATGCGCCGGTGTGCTGAGTCCCAGCGCAGCCTAGCCTTCCGCAATGAGTCCTGACGCAGCCCGTTGCCGAGCTTTCAACATGCGCCCAGTGCAGACTGTGGCGCGTGTTCAGTCGCGGAAGTTGTTGAAGTCGAGCGGGGTATCGGTCACGTCCTTGCGCAGCATTGCGATCACACTTTGCAGATCGTCGCGCTTGCCGCCGGTGATGCGTACCGCGTCGCCCTGAATGCTCGCCTGGACCTTGATCTTGCTGTCCTTCACGAGGCGGACGATTTTCTTCGACAGATCGCCGGACACGCCTTTCTTGATCTTGATGATCTGCTTGACCTTGTCGCCGCCGATCTTCTCGATCTTGCCGTAGTCGAGAAAGCGTACGTCTACATTGCGCTTGGCCATTTTCGACAGCAGCACGTCTTTTACCTGGCCGAGCTTGAAATCGTCGTCGGCGTAGGCCGTGATTTCGCTTTCCTTGTGCTCGACGCGCGCGTCCGACCCTTTGAAGTCGAAGCGGGTTGAAATTTCCTTGTTGGACTGCTCGATCGCGTTCTTGACTTCGATCATGTCCGCTTCGCAGACGACGTCAAACGATGGCATTGTTTTCTCCCAATAGTGCTGCGGTGCGTGGCGCGGCCGGTCGGCTGCTCACGGGGCACTCGCTATAATCACGAACCTGGCGTCATTTTACCGACGCCACTCCCTTTTGCCTAAGGCCGTCGCGGATTGTCGCGCGGCCGGAAGCCAGATGTCGTTTCGTTCGTCGTTCCATTCTTCTCATTCTGATGTCCCAATCCGACT
>NZ_DASRSY010000077.1:0-6780 GCF_035656215.1 Paraburkholderia sp. | reverse complement strand
GAAGGTCTGACGCGCCGGTGAATCGAACGCGGTGACGCAGCCGAGCAAACCCGCGAACACATAGACCTGCCACAGCTGCACAAGGCCGGTAACGGTGAGAATCCCGAGGCCCAGCGCCAACGTGCCCATCGCCGTCTGGGTGGCGAACAGCAGCTTGCGGCGGTCGAAATGATCGGCCGCGTAGCCGGTTAGGGGCAGCAGGAGCATTTGCGGCCCGAACTGCAGCGACATCACGATGCCCACGGACGTTGCGTTGTGATGCGTGAGTTCCGTGAGTACGAGCCAGTCCTGCGCCGTGCGCTGCATCCATGTCCCGATGTTGGAGACAATCGCGCCGCTGGCCCAGACCCGGTAGTTGAACGTGCGCAGCGAACGGAATGTGCCACTCATCGGGATATCCCCGTGTGGACGATCCGCGCTGTGCAGCGGTTCAAACAAGTGCTCATACGCGCGATTTCGCGAGCAGATCGAGGACGTCCTGCGTCGTGCCGGTCTCGCCGAGGCGCGGGAAGATTCGCGTGATGCTGTTGGTGTGAGCGTCGGGGTTCATGTCCGTCATCGCGTCGACCGCGAACGTGACGTTGAAGCCGAGTTCGTGTGCGAAACGCGCGGTGGACTCGACGCCGATGCTGGTGGCCACGCCGACCAAAACCACCTGCGTGACGCCTTGCTGGCGCAGATACGCTTCGAGATCCGTGTTCGTGAACGCGCCCCAGGTGCGCTTGGTCACCAGATGGTCCGACGGCTGCTGATTCAGTTCGGGAACGAGGTCTGCAAAGCCGGCGGGGAAGTCCCCGGTGGGACGCGACTGTTCCGCGCGGCCCGGCGCGCCGCCTGCAACGTTGACCAGCACCACGGGCAGACCGTGGCCGCGAAATGCATCCACCAAACCGGCGGAGCGTTTGACGATTTCGCCGGTGGGGTGCCCGGTGGGCAGCGCAACGATGCCTTGCTGCAAATCGATGACGACCAATGCGGTCTTTGCGTCGAGTGTGGTGAGAGCCATGATGTTTTCCTGAGCGTTACGAATCGATGAGGCGTTTGAGCAAGTCGACGCCAATCGCGAGTTGTTTCTGTTCGGCGGCGGAGAAGCGGGTCTGCATGGTGCGGAAAAGCCAGTCTTCGCGTGCCGCGCGGCTTGCCTTGATCTTCTTGCGGAAGGTGGGTGTGAGAGAGAGCACGGTTTGCCGCCCGTCGTTCGGATCCGGTGCGCCGCTCACGAGTCCGGCAGCTTTCAGAATCGAAAGCGTCTCGCCCATGGATTGCGGACGCATACCGTGAATGCGCGCGAGTGTGGTGACCGTTGCCGGACCTTCGCGTTCCAGCAGAATGAGAACCTGCACCTGCGAGGGCGTGAAATCGCCCACATGCGCTTCTTCGCGCAAGCGGCGGCGCAACTTGCCGACAAGTATGCGCAAATCTTCCGCCGTTGCGTGCAGGGCGTCGGAATCGGAGGGGGAGCGGGTGGGCTGAGTGTCGTCGCTGGACATACCGGCAGATGTGAAGGTTACCTTCATAGATTACCTTCGCATCTGCCGGGAGTCAAGTTGACGGAGTTGGCAGCGGAATGCGAGGTGAGCCGCGCATTCCGTGTTGGGCTTGAGTGATCGAGTTGACGCGCGGCGACGCGGCTTTTAGAACTTTGGCGAAGTGCCACGCGCGCCACGACCTGATTCTGCGTCGATGAGGGAGACTGCACGCCGGGGATGAATGCGTCGTCGAGAATCGAGTTGGTCGAACTGCCAGTGACTCATTCTCCGCGCTCGATCCGCTGATTCGCACGGAAATGCAGGATCAGTTGCTGCAACTGCAGGCTACGCTGAAGAAGACCATCGTGTTCATCACGCACGATCTCGATGAAGCACTGCGGATCGGCAACCGCATCGCGATTCTGCGCGACGGCAAACTGGTGCAGGAGGGCACGCCAACGAGATTCTGACGCGCCCCGCGGATGACTATGTGAGGCGCTTTGTCGAGCGCCGCTCGGATCGCGGCAGGGCCAGCCATTGATACAGTGATTGCATGCGCGCGGATATTGGGCCCGGCTTCACGGCGCAATCTCCGCGAAGTCGGGTGCGCCATCTTCAGGCGGGAGTCTGTCGTCGACCGCGAGGCCGCGGCAGTCAGATGCAGGAGCCACCGTCGCTGCAACGGTTTCGATTCCAGCGTGACGATCCGTGTTGGCGATACGAGCCGTTTCGGCTTGCATGGCGACGCTGCAACCGAGCGCCTCGAGCAGCGAGGTCGAATTCGTCGCGCGGCATTCTTTGTGCAAGTTGTCGGCCCACCTCGCAAAGCCGAGGAGCTTGCTCCGCTCTTTCTGATCCCCGACCAGTTCGGCATACCTGGCATAGGCGAGACCCGCGTGTGTCGGGTCCATCTCGATGGCGCTCACGTATTCGCGGCGCGCGCCGTTGTCATCGTCGAGCAGCTTGAGCGACTCTGCCAGATTGACGTGCGCTTCCTGGTAGTCCGGTTTCAGATAAGCGGCGATACGGAAATCGTCGCGCGCGTTTTGCAGGTCGGTCTTCGCTTCCGTGGAATGACGGTCCGGCGCCTGTCTGGCCAGTGCCAGCCAGGCGCGTCCAATCGCATTGAATGCAGCCTCCCGTGACGAATGCAAGGCAATGGATCGTTCGAACGCGCCGATCGCCAGCTTGTGGCAACCCAGTTCGCTGAGTGCGACGCCCCAGTTATAAAAGCTCCAGGACGACGGGTATTCGGCGGAGAGGCGGCTGACCGCGTTGATTTCGTCTTTGTAATCGTGATACGCCTCGTCGATCTTCGAGAGTCCGAGCAGGGCCCAGTTGTAATTCGGCTGTTCGTCTCCGCCGTCGATGATGCTCGAAAATATCCGTTCAGCCTCGGAGAAATTGCAGGCTCCGTTGCCGGCGTAGCAGCGCGTCTGGGCTTCGGCGGACTCATACGAAGCGTAGATATAAGGGCTGTGCTTCTTCAGCACATCGAGGGCAAGATTGGAGAGATTGTGCTCCAGATCGGCGATTGCGCCTTCGGGCGTGGCGAAACGATAAACCTGGCCGCGCTCCACCAGAATCAGATGCAGAACGTAGTGGTCCGGGGTGCCGGTTACGCTGCCCGAGATGGTCGAAACCGGAAGCGGCAGCGCCTCGCGCACATACTGCAGGATCGTCTTTGCAGAAATGGACGTGCCGGGCACCGAGAAATCCGGCATGTCGGAATCGAGCTTGATTTCTTCTTTGGCGGAGGCCGGTATGACGTCTGCCGCGCGCTCTTCGAGAGCGATCAGATGGCCCGCGACGAATGACTGGAACGCGTCGCTGGAGTAGCCGATTTTGGCGAACGCCTCGGGCACATAGATATTCTCGATGACGGTCTCGCGTACGGATACCAGCTTCCACAGCACGGCGCCGACAAGACACGCGCCGATCAGAAGCAGCAAGTTCAACGAAACCACGCGCAGGTTGGTCGTGAAGGTTGCGAGTTTCGCAAGGCGGTCTTCGTGCGGGGGGCTCGCTTTGCTGGACGTCGGCCCTGGCTTCTGCTCTGGCTCGCGCCCCGGATGCGGCGGATCGGTTGGCTTGACCGCTTTCAGATGCGAGGGGCGATGAGCTCCGCGATGATGTTTCTGTGCGTGCACGCTGCGTCCCCTCGGTGAGCCGGCTTCAACAAAACGAAGCTGGGAGGCGAGGATTTAACAATTGGGCGGCCAGCGTGGCCCGGGGCTTTTAAGCAGGTCCGCAGGCGTCGCGCCCGATGCCGAAATGTTTCTTGAGTCCGTCCCAGCCGAGCGCCGTGACGGTCACCGACCGCGTGGTGGGCGACTTGCGCATCCAGCCCCATGCAAGAAAGGCGTTCATGAGCCGGGCGCCTAACGGGCCCGCGACGTGATACTGCCGCTCGGTCCAGTCGAGGCATTGGTGGCCATGTTCCGTTTGGCCGACCGCCAGATCGCCGATATCGATGCCGAGTTGCTGCAGCCACGCGCAGCCGGGCGTGGTGAGCGCGTAGTGGCGCTCGCCCGCCTCGACGACGAAGCCCTGCGTGAGCATGCTTTGTGTCACCGCGACGCTGATCTGACCCGCCAGATGGTCGTAGCAGCAGCGCGCGAAACGCAGCGCCTGCGCCGAACGATTCGGCGTATTGCGCCAGGCCGGGGTGACCGGCCCAACCGACGCGAGGCTTTCAAGCACGTGCGAAACGTGCGAAACGTGCGCGCCGGCGAGCCGGTAGTAGCGATGCCGGCCCTGGCTTTCCACGCTCAGCAAGCCGCCGTCGAGCAGCTTGGAGAGGTGCGAACTGGCGGTTTGAGCGGTCACGCCCGCCGCTTCTGCAAGCGCGCCGGCCGACATGGCGCTGCCGTCGGCAAGCGTGATCAGCATCACCGACCGAACCGGCTCGGCGATCAGGTGCGCAACGTTCGAAATATTGTGCTGGCCCATTTATGTGCAATGTCCGTTTTTCCTGCTGAGTCTGTACTTCCAGTCCGCGCGTGGATGGACGCCGTTGCGGACCGGCCTGGCGTTCCTGCCATTGACCGCGATGGTGACCATCGGCAGCTTCGCTTCCAGTGCGTTGAACAGGGCGTATGGCGCGCACCGGCTCGTTTGCGGAGGCTTCCTGCTGTATGCGCTGGGTTTTGCCGGGCTCGTCGCGCTCGCAGACGATGCGCCGTATTGGCGTATTGCGCTTTGCTTTCCGTCGGGATTCGCGTAGCCGTCTATCTGGCGATCGGCCTGTCGCTGCTGGCTGCGCTGGTCTGGAGCATCGCGTTGGCAGTAGCGACGCGTTATGCAGGCAGCGACGCCGCATAAGCGTGACGGACCACGAAAAAGTGCGAAAACGAAAAATTGCGAAATAAGCCCGGTTTTGTGACCGCTTTTGATAACGGGGTGTCTGGGGGCATGTGGCACTAGTCCCGGCTGGCACCATCGAAAGGATTCCGTTGGTACTACGCGGGCGTTTGGAATCCTGCGACGATACCGGCCCTCTCCTGAAGATGTCGTCGTGCGCGGAACGTAGCAATCGATTTGACCTTCGATTCTCCGTTTATAGCGAAAAAACGACTCATGAATGTTGCCGATACCCCTTTCGTACTGGGATGTCTGGCCCTTGTGACCCTGGTTGCGGGCATGGCAAAAGGTTTGACCGGATTCGGCGGTGCGCTCGTCATGGCGCCGTTGTTCGGGCTGTTGATTCCCGCGCCCGAAGCCGGCGTGCTGATCGTCCTGATTCATTTTGCGACCTCGCTGCAAGGCGTGCGCAGCTGGGCGAGCGCGGCGCGCTGGCGCACCGTGATTCCACTCGCGTTGGTCGCAATGGCTTGCACCGCCGTCACGACACGGTGGATGGCAAGCGAGAGCGCGGTGGAGCTTCGCCGGCTCGTCGCGGTCGCCGTGCTCGCATCCACTGTGATGCACATGCGGGGCTGGCGCTGGCTTCACAATAGCGGCTGGCGGCCGACCTTCACAGCAGGCGCGATGAGCGGCGCGTTGACCGCGCTGGGCGGCATCGGCGGTCCGCCGGCTGTCTACTACCTCAACGGCATCGGCCAGGGCTCGGCGCTGCGCGCCAATCTTCTCGCTTATTTTGCGGTGCTCTATGTGGGGGTGGTGGCCCTTTTTGTCGCCGAGCATCAGGTCCACAGGCCACAGATCAGTTCACTGGTGCTGCTCGTGCCGGTGTTCGTGCTCGGTGTCTCCGTCGGGGAGCGCCTGGGTCCACGCGTGCCCGTGCGTCGGCTCGAACATCTCGTGAGCGCTTTGCTGCTGTGTTCCGGGCTGGTTGCCCTGGTCACATAAAAACGGCTTTGCCACGTTCGGGCGAGCGGGTGCAATGCCCGGCTCCGTCCCTCATGTGGACCAGGCGATTTGTTATCGCTGGTACTAGTCAGGTGCATTTTCGGCCACCGATACTGAAGTTGTCTGCTATGGCTGTCATGCCACATCCGCTCGCCACGGTCTTCCACCACCCAGTGCGATCTTTAAATGGCAGGCGGATTCGTCAGACTTGATTTCATCGATCATAAAAAGCAGACGGAGACTTCATGCTCAAGTTCCTGATTGGGATCGGCATCCCCTATATCGGCGTGATAGGCCTGCTGCCCTGGGTCGCTTCAGTGGATAGATATGTCCTGGGCGTGCCGTTCATCTATGCGTGGATCTTCGCGTGGTTCGTATTGACGTCACTCTGCCTGCAGGTGTGCTGGCGTCTGTTCGATCGCCGCGCGGACGATGCACCCCCGCAAACCCACTGAAGCAGCAGGAGAGTCAGGATGTCCACCGTTGTCTTTCTCGGTTTGATTCTCTTCTCGCTGTATCTGGCGATACGCTCCAAAAAAGGCCATGGCGCGCAAAGCGTTCATGACTTCTTTGTCGCGTCCCGGCAGTTCGGCGCGTATCTGGTTTTCTTCCTCGCCGCGGGCGAAATCTACAGCATTGGCACGATGGTCGGTTTTCCGGGAGGCATCTATGCCAAGGGGCCAACTTACGGGGTCTGGTTCCTGGGCTATATCCTGCTGGCGTATCCCGTCGGCTATTTCATCGGACCGAAAATCTGGGAAGCGGGGAAACGGTATAACGCCATTACGCTGCCCGACCTGTTTAAAGGCCATTACGGCAGCCGCGCGCTGGAAGTGATCGTCGCCGGATCGGCGATTCTGTTTCTGCTGCCTTGGGGCGAATTGCAATTCACGGGGCTCATTGCTGCGTTCAAGGGCCTCGGCTGGAATTTTCAGCCGCTCTATCTGATTCTGATTTCAGCGGTGCTGGCTTTTACGTACATCGCTATTTCGGGGGTGCG
>NZ_DASRSY010000076.1:0-2931 GCF_035656215.1 Paraburkholderia sp. | reverse complement strand
TCGCCATATTGCTGCGGGCCCAGTCGGTCAGTTCTTCCGGGCTCGCGTGCTCGCCCGAACGCAACACCACATACGCATGACCCACTTCGCCGAGCCGCTCGTCGGGCACGCCGACGAGTGCCACTTGCGCCACCGCTGGATGCGCGCTGAACAGCCGCTCGATCTCAGCCGGATAGCAGTTGAAGCCGCCGACGATGAACATGTCCTTGATGCGATCCGTGATGCGCAGATAGCCGCGTTCGTCGAGCGTGCCGAGGTCGCCGGTATGCAGCCAGCCTTCGGCGTCGATCGTGTCGAAGGTAGTCTCCTGCTGACCGAAATAACCTTGCATCACGTTGTAGCCACGAATCAGGACTTCCCCTGTCTCGCCGACGGCAACCGCGTCGCCACTGCTGTCGGCGATACGGATCTCCACGCCGGGCATCGCGCGGCCTGATGTATTAGCAACGGTCTCCGCATCGTCTCCGTTACGGCACAGCGTGGCAAAACCGCACGACTCCGTGAGGCCATAGCCCGTCAGCACGGTTTCGAAACCCAGTTGCGCGCGCATCCTTTCGATCAGACTCGGCGCAATCGATGCCGCGCCCGTCACCGCGACTCGCAAAGACGACAGATCGCGCGTGGCCAGGTCCGGCATGTCGAGCAACGCGTGGTACAGCGTCGGCGGTCCCGGCAAAACGGACACGCGATCACGCACGATTCGTTCGAGCACGCGCTCCGGGTTGAACACCAGATGCGGCAACACAGTCGCGCCACTCGCGAACGCCGCTAGCCAGCCAGCCTTGTAGCCGAACGCGTGAAAGAACGGATTGACGATCAGATAGCGGTCGCTTTCACGCAGCGTTGCGATCTGCGCCCAATCGTGAATCGCGCGCAGGTTCTGGCCGTGCGTCGTCATCACACCCTTCGGGCGGCCCGTCGTGCCGGACGTGAACATGATGTCCATCAGCGTATCGGGGCGCACCGCCGCTTCGCGGGCGCGGAACGCTTCCATCGAGGTGCCTGCCACGCGCCGCAGGAACGCGTCCCAGGTCTCGTCGCGGCCACCAATCGATTCTGCTGCAGAGCCGTCGAACATCACGACCCGTTCAAGCGTCGCAGGACGGTGTGCCGCCAGCATGGCCGGATACGAATCGCCGAGGAAAGTGCCACAGCAAAACAGCAGACGCGCGCCGCTATCCTCGAGAATCGCCGCGGCTTCCAGCCCCTTCATACGGGTATTGATCGGGACCAGCGCCGCGCCCGCGCTGTGAATCGCGAGCGCCGCCACGATCCATTCAGCAATATTCGGCGCCCAGATCGCGACACGCTCGCCCGGCTGGATGCCGCAACTGATCAACGCGCGCGCCGCCTCGATGCGCGCAGCGTCCAGTTGCGCATAGCTCAGGCTGCCCTGGACTGTTTCGATCGCGATACGCGTGCCGTAGCGCGCGGCGCCGCGTGCGATCAGCGCGGGCGTCGTCAGGATGTGGTTGAGCGTCATGGTGAATTCGATGGAAACGGTTCGCGGCAAGCGCACCACGCGAGAACCGCGCGTGCGAACCGCGAACCTAGTCGGGGAAAACCACGCGCAACGTCGCGCTGGCGGGTGTCGCACTACAGGCAAGCGTCCAGCCGTCGGTCAGATCGGCCGCATCGAGCACGTGGTTGGCGTTCAGGTTCACGCTACCGGCTTCGACCCGGCACATGCAGGCGCCGCACAAACCACTGCGGCACGAGTTGGGGGCCGGCACGTCGGCGCGCAGCATGGCGTCGAGCAGGGTTTCACCGGTTTCGCAGATGAAGGTGAAGGTGTGGCCGTCGAGCACGGTTTCGATTGCGGCGTTTGCGATGGGGGCCGTCGGGGGCGGTTCCGATGCCAAGGGCACGTGCGGCAGTTCTGGCGCCGCGGACGTGGTGCGCGTTTCGGGTACTCCTGGTACTCCGAGCCCGCCGGGTACACCGGTCACTCCTGGCATTCCTGCGACCCCCGGCATGGACACGCCAACCGTAGCCGGCAAATCCGGCAGCGAAGCAAACCGCTCCACATGCACCTTCGCGCGCGGCAAACCCAGCGCCAACATTGCTGCCAACGCGTTCTCCATGAACAGCGCCGGCCCGCAGATAAAGCATTCCTGCATACTCCACGGCCGCGCCAGTTCTTCCAGATGACGTTGCTGCGGAATGCCCTGCACGCTATCGAGCCAGTGAATCACCCGCAATCTTCCCGCGTGCCGCTGCCCGAGTTGCCGCAGTTCTTCGCTGAAAATCACCGACTGCGCGTCCCGATTCGCATAGATCAGGGTGAGCATGCCGCGCCCGTTCACCAGCGCGGACTTGAGAATCGACAACACCGGCGTGATGCCACTGCCACCCGCGAACAGAAGCAGGTCGCCATCCAGCGAACGCGGCGTGAACACGCCCGCGGGCGCCATCACGTCGAGTTCATCGCCGGGTTGAATGCTGTCGCACATCCAGTTCGACACGCGCCCGTCGCGCACCCGCTTGACGGTGATCTTCGGCGCGCGGTCGATGCCCGGTGCGCTCGAGAGTGAATAACAGCGCTGCACGGTGGCATCCGCGCACGGCACCTTGAGCGTGAGAAACTGCCCCGGACGATAGCTGAATGCATCGTGCAGCGCCTGCGGCAACTCGAACACGAAAGAGCGCGCGTCGGCGCTCTCCGCGATCACGTCCGCCACTTTAAGCCGGTGAAAACGCGAATCGGCCATGGCGGGGGAACTCAGGCAATGCCCATGATCAACTGCGCGTTGTCGATCCGATACTCGCTGCCGTTGATGAAGCGCGATTCATCGGACGCAAGGAACAGCACCAGATTCGCGATGTCTTCCGGCAAACACATGCGAGCGTGCGGATCGATCGACTGCGTGAGCGCGTCGCGCGTCTCTTCGGCTGCACCGAAGAACGGCGCGGTCATCGGCGTGAGAATGC